>SDNP01000050.1 GCA_004524445.1 Candidatus Thorarchaeota archaeon
CCATTAATTCCATTGCCTTCCATGATTGTTGCAACAATAATTGAGAGCAATTTCATGTTTATATCTGCCGCATTCATGGGCTTAATGGGCATATCCACATTGATTCAGGTAATCAGTTCAACCAGATTGAGAAATCAATTATCCTCAAATTACCCACGCATTGGCTGGTTACCAGCAGTACTTGGCATTCTTGTGGCAATCTACATATTGAGTAGCGTCTTCACGATTGGAAGTCCTGCTTCTATCGCGAATTACGTATTTTATAGTGCTTTCCTAGCATCCTTTTTTGTTATAACATGGCAATTATGGTCGGTTGTATTCACGGATGCTAGCGAAGGATGGAAAGGTTTCTTTGCAGGAATTCTCAATGGATTTGCATTCCCGGCTTTAGCAATTGGGCACGCAATTAGCCCGATTGTAGTGTATTTGGCCTACATTGCACTCATAGGAGGGCAAGTATTTTCTGCATTGTATTGGTGGAGTCCATTAGCAAATACGAGAGCATATGCAAGAAGTACTGACAAGGGCAAATTCGCCTTTGGATTAACAGGATTCTTGACCTCATTAGTTGGAGCAGTTGCAGTATTTGTAGGTCCACTACAATCAACGGGTGACGTTCAGGTATGGATTCCCTGGAGCGTATACACAGAAACTGGCTACGTAACTGACCCAACCCTCGTCTGGGGATTCTGTGCATCGCTTCTGTTTTGGGTTATGCTTGGACCTAGATTAGGCAAGAAAGAAATCAAAGCCACGGTCGTTAGTGAGGACATTGTTACAGGAGGGAAGAAATACATCATGGCGTTTTTCGCCGCTCTTGGTCTAATTGGAGTTTATCTTGCACCAACTCTAGGTTTCGAAATTGAGATGGCAGGTTTTGCCATCCAGGGATTCAACCTCTTCATAATCTGGGCTCCAGCAGCTGTGCTCTTCATGATGGGAGCCATTTATGCAGGAAGAACAGATGTTGTCACGGGACTCCCCCTTGTGCTTGCAGCTATCTTCATTCTGGTGCATCCAGTAGTCCTCGCAAATTTCGTAATCATCGCATACATCATCCTGATTGTCACTCAGGCGTTATTGATGATCGAAACGAAGGTTAGAGGCCTCACCTACTTTCAACAAGGTACACTTTCTGTTATCGCCACACTGGCCTCTTCAGCAATGTTTGTGATGATTATACTTGGCGTGCTCGGAAGTGGTCCTCCCGCGCTCTGGCCAACTAATTTCTGGTTCAATGTGGAGCTGTTTGCAGGTATACCATTAGCCGTGCAGGCACCAGTTATCCTTGTGTTACCAATGCTGGCCTTACTAGTCAGAAATGTGGCTATTGTTGGATATGCACATGGCCGGGGCATTAGCGGTGGAGATGTCCTAAGCGGATTGAGCATGCTCTTTGCACTACTTATCCCCATTGTTGCTCAAGCATTCAAGGGTATTACTCACATGGCACTCACTGCTGCTGCAATCATGCTTGCCCTCTACGCAATAAGCTTTGCACTGGTTTTGTCAGTCAACCTCAGTCTAGCTGAAAACGTAGAGGACACAGGCAATCCAATAGAGGGAATGTTGATCAGACTGACCACGATAGCAGGAATCGTATTTGGTGCACTTATCGCGGTTTACGTTCTAGCTACGTTCTCCGGATTTCCAAGTGCTCTTCAAGTATCGGGTGCAATTACCTGGCTAGTGATTCTAGTTACTGGACTCGAAATTCTCAACTTCATCGGCTGGTTATCAGCAGGAGCAAGATTGGGAATGCTTCGAAGTGGCTTCAAATTTATGAAGCACGAAGATCTAGTAAAAGAAGCAAGTTTGGCCCGCTCCGGATATGAAGAGTGATTCTGGGAGTGCTTGACTAACGTTGGATGCGGAGGTTCGCGGAAGAACTCGCAAACCTTCACCATCCAATATTGCTTTTCTCCTGATTCATGGATTCTGTGCAGACATTGATGAAATGGTCAGTCTAGCTGACTTTCTCTATGATAGGAATATCGCTTCGTTTTCTGTACGTCTGAGTGGTCATGGAACCAAGCCTGAAGATTTAGCAACCAAAACTTGGAAAGATTGGTATACCTCAGCCAAGCAAGGGTTAGATTTTGTAAAGTCTTGGGACAAGCAGTACACCTTTATTTCTGGTTTATCAATGGGAGCATTGCTCTCTCTGAATCTTAGCATCAATGAAGCAGACCTTGCCGGACAGATACTGTTCTCGCCAGCTGTCAAGATTGGGGGGATAGCCTCTAAATTCGTTCCCTTATTGAAGAGAATCATAAAATATCGAGAAGTCGATTTATCATACATTCCAGAGATATATGACCTTCCTAGAACGAAATATGCACGGGAACCACTATCCGCCATACATGAACTCCTCAAACTTGCAGATTATACACGACAGATTCTTTCTGAGGTTCATATACCTACACTCATCATCCAAGCTGGCGCGGACAAAACCATAGATCCCTCAAGTGGAGAATATGTTTTGGACAACATTGCCTCAGAAGACAAACAACTACAAGTAATTGAAGCGGCCGAACATGTCATCACATGTCACCCCACAAGGAAAGATGCATATCACCATGTGGAAAAATTCATCCAACGGATTATAAACTAGCTATTTTCGTTAAAAGATTATCATCGACTCATATCGAGTTCTTTCTTGAGCAAAACCCCGACGCCAGGAAAATCTGTTATGATTCCATCAACACCCTGTTTAACTAAGTTCATCATTATATCCTTTTCGTTAACAGTCCAAGGAAATATTTTCAACTCAGCAGAATGAACCTGTCGAGTAAAATTCTCTGGTATCGTAAAAAAGAGTGGATTGATTGCATCCGCTTTGAGTTCCTTCGCTGTAGCGATAGATGATTTGTCTATTTCATTCAGCAGTAAGGCCGTTCTCGCATCAACATTGATATTTTTCAATTTTTCAACAACAGATGGAATAAAAGAAGAGAATAGAACAGAATCAAGCATTCCGCGATCATCTACTAACTTAAGAGCATCATGCTCAATATCGGGTACTTTTATCTCAATATTCAATTTCACTTTGCCCTTTGACCAAGCTAGAACATCAGTAAGCAGAGGTATTCGTTCCCCTCCACCCACATCCAACTTATATAATTCGGAGTAATCGGAATCACCCACAAATCCTTCGGTGGAGGTGAGCCTTGAAAGCTCGTAATCGTGAATAACCACCAACTGTCCATCTTTGGTGTTCTGTAAGTCAAGTTCAATCATATCGACCCCGATTTCCCAGGCTTTCTGAAAGGACAGCATTGTATTCTCGGGAGCAACAGTGGGAGCTCCTCTATGTCCAATAATCAGAGGTGCAGAAGATAGTAGCATTGGATGACCTCCTCAAAACATTATGAATATCGTTGTCAGGTTTTAGTATGCCTCACAGCGTATGGATTTCATGAGGAACTGCCTTCAGGTGCAATTCCTGTTCCACCGCACCGAGGACAGATAATCTCTTCTCCAGATTCCTCAGCTTTGCCGGTGCCATTGCAGTAGTAACACATTTCCCGCTCAGAATCAAGTGACTGATCATACCCTTTCACTATTGCACCCCCGATGCCAAGAAGAATAATCCCCACAAACATTAGAATCAAGGATAATACGTAATATTCTGCAATGGGCAAAATCAGTATGATCGATGCCAAGAAAATTACAGCACCGAGGCCCAGCAGGATTGCCCCTTTCTCTTTTTTCCTCATTTTAGTCACCAAAGGTGTTTGTGTATTCAATATCAAGGGAGAGAGATTTGCCACACATCAATATCGGTCTGCAGCAACTCTCTGCTTTATACCTTATGGCATAACGTCATAGATTGGTCGCTAATAACATCACCCTAAGAGATTAATAGACGAAACAGGCAAGCTATAGTGCACTAGGTGGTTATGAATTTGTCAAGGACAGATCTTTTCTCAAGATATAGCCAGATATACCGTAAATCACGAGCCAAGGAAATAGTGCCGGATGGCCTTTTTGTCCGACAATTAGCTGATTTGCCGCGATATGGCATGAATATTGGGATATTTTTCAAAGAAAAAGGTCTAAAAAAGGCTAGGCAAATCTTCATAGGGGAACCGCTGCCATTTTCCTTATCTTCAGAAGAAGGATTTTTTGAAGCAGAGGATGACATGTACCTAACAAGGACCATTATCTCCGAGTTTAAACAACTGGACTACCTCAAGATATCTATTGCTTCTGGAAGTTTTCTTGAGCAACAACAAGACCGAATTCAGTTCCTTAAGAGGTGCCAAGGAATAGTTGATACGCTGCTTCGGAAAACGAGAAATATTGTGCATTTTGGCAGCTTCAAACCGCTTCTGTACGCTCGCAAGATTAGGACACTGGACGAGTTTTTGAAGAAAGCAGTAAAACTTGATGATGTGTCGCGCGAGGCGGCAAGGATACCATTTGATGTTGCAGAGCCGGAATATATACTTCTTAGCGGGAATGATTTGATAGTAATGAAAGATGAGCCCCAAGTCCATCAGGGGGTCTATCATTTCGTTGGAGGAATTGGCTACACGTTTGACAAGAAAGTTGGAGCCGTAAATGAGGAACAAATGTTCCGTCCTAATGTGGATTGGACTTCGGTAGGAATTGATGCCGCTTATGTGGAGGCAAATATTTCTAGGGTTACTGAGGATTTTCAAACCAATATTCATTCACTCATTTTCAGCGATATCTGGAAGAAGGTCGACAGCAATCCGGTTGCAGTGAATATTGATAAGAATCTGCTAATCAAGCCTGAGCCATCCAGTGACATTTGGGCAGGAGTATTCGAAGTATATCTTAAGCCGCCTGAATAATCGTGCAAAGAAGAAGGGCTCTACCTGAAGGCATCAACAGCTTGGACAACTGCCCGTAGGGCATATATTCTGAATGTATATGTGATGGGAACCGCATCTGTTGACTCTAGAATTGCTTCCAAGTCAGTTAGAAAATCAGATCCAAACAAACCTAGCCCGCTGACCAAATCAATGACAGTAACTGACTGGGCACCATTTCCTAATGATATGGCGATGTCATCTGCAAGAGCATCTACCTCATGATACGGGTCAATAGGTTCTCGATTAGGGGGGAAAAATGGGATGATTTCACCAAGTCTGAGGCTGATAATTCCTGAGCCCTGCAAGTTTGAAAATGCATAACACAAATACTCTCCAACATCGCCTGCCATATAATTAGAAAACGAGGTTCGAATACACTCTACTTGGCTGTTGGGAAACCTCTCCAAAATCTCCGGAGTGACTCCACAGGCAAGCATTATGGTGCTATCACCATCAATTGTGTCATCTAGTACAAAGCTATTTACAATAAGGCCAGGCGATAGATTGTTTCCCTCACACGTCATTTCTAGTTGATGTCCATATAACTCAAGGGACGACTGATTGATTGACGTAATACTTGCACTTACTAAGCTTGAGAAACCGTACAAGTCGATTTCGCGAATCTCACTCATGAATAGCGCTTCTTCCTCGGGAGAGAGTGTCATATCGAAAAGAACAGAGGCCGGATAGGATTCCGTAAGAGTTGAATTTAATACTTCGAGCAAGGCGATAACCATTGATGAGTATCTCTGATATAGTCCCAGAATAATTTCATTTGTTCCTAATACGGTAGGATTTCGGGGTACCAAATCGGTCCTATTTGCATCCAAGGTAATCGAATATTCGATGTCATTGCCGGTCACATTTCCAAGTACAGATCCCAATGTATTCCAAGCATCATTGTTGCCATAATTGACCACAAGCTCCAATCCAAAACCAGTATCCTTCAAATCTTGAATCAGCTTCGAGTCATCATTGAGAATATTATCTTCATATAATACTTGATTCATATCGAGCGTAAAGTAAACCCCGCCTTCTCCCTCATAGTTCATTGAATTTATCGGAGTACTTCCCATCAAATAGACAGATACAGGGAATAGGAAACCTATCAGATTCAGCAGAAGTAGGTATGCTATTGCTCTCTTGCTAATTGACGAACGGTCAATTTCCAATGTTATTTCGGTTGTCATGATGAGCCAGAAAGAAGAGGTGAAATTGACGAATGAGATGATTATGAACGCAACAGCGAGTGGAGATATGACTGCAAAAACTGCACCTGCTATGGCCATTACTGCAATTGATGGGACTTTACTCAGTCCCTTGTAATGTGCGCGAATAATGAGAGAGAGAAACACGAATAATGGCATAACGTACATTGCTATCGGAAGAGAATCGACTAAGGTGAGCCCTGCGACTTGCAGACGAAATACGATGGAGACCAGCACGTAGCCAATCAATATCGTGTCAAGAAGTAAAACAACTAGTATACTATATTTCGATGCAAGGCCAATTCTTCTACTATTCCGAGCAAAATCAGCAAGTGTGGGAAGGAGAGGCCCATATCTTCTTTCCTTTTTCATTCTGCAAAGACTCCATCATCTTCTAGCTACCGAGTTTATTCCGAACGTAAAGGGCCTGCACTTATACATATGTTTTGAGTAGGAACCAACAAAAACAAGTAGGCACATTCTAGAAATGCATAGTATGCGTGATGTAGCTATTGTAGGAGCAGGACCAGCAGGGTCAACATGTGCGAGATATCTAGCAAGAGCTGGTCATGATGTCATCCTAATCGATAAGGAAGAGTTTCCTCGAGATAAACCGTGTGGCGGCGGCTTCTCATCGGACATCATCGATGAATTCTCATATCTCAAAGATAAAACTGATGAATTTCTAGATGGTATATGCAAAGTGGGTATTTTGCACTCGCCAAATCGAAGGATATCATTACATTCTAGAGTAGAGATGGCAGTGGCGCTCCGAACGAAATTTGATGCGGCACTATTTGATGCCGCTGTTGAAGCTGGAGTCAACACCAGACAAAAGAGCTTTGTGAAAGGAGTTCAAATCAAGAAAGATAAGGTGACTATTCATCTATCTAGCGGCGATCAGATTGATTGCAAAGCAATTGTTGGAGCAGATGGAGTCAACAGCATTGTTGCAAGAAAAACAGGTCTCAATAAGATGTGGTCGACCAAAGATGTGACTCCCTGTAGGGTTTCAGAGATTCCAGTTGAACAGAAAGAGATAGACGAGATGTATTCAAAGGAGAGAAGATATCACTTCTTTGCAAATTTCAATAATCTGCCTGGATATGGTTGGATATTTCCAAAGCTCAAAACTGTTAATGTTGGGATTGGGGTGATGGGTCCGAAGGCTACAGGCCTCCCAATGCTTTTCCAAAGATTCATTGGATTCCTAGAGTACAAGGGACTATTACCTCTGAATTCGGATATCTCTGCTGCAAAGGGAGCTATAGTACCCACTGGTGGCACAATTGATAGGACTTCGTGTGAAAGATGCATTCTGATGGGTGATGCTGCAGGCATGGTAAATCCTCTGACAGGCGGGGGGATTGGATACGCAATGCAAGCTGGTAGAATTGGAGCAAAGGTTTTATCGAAGCACCTTCAAGAAGATAATCTCAGTAAGGATGCTCTGAAGATCTATGATGAGTTATGGAGAGCAGAGTTCGGACATGAGATCGGTCCTCTAAAACTGGTGCAGCGCTTGTTTACCAGTTCATTTACATCAGCCTTGTTTGAAATAGGATCCAGAGATGATGAGCTTCAGAAAATGGTCGCATCTGTTATGACTGAAATGGATGAATCCAAGCCCAGTACTTCTAGTATTGCCGCTAGAGCCCTATTAGTATGTATACGGGAGGCATTTCATCTCAGGAAATCTTGATATTCTTGCCATCAAATTTCAACGCAAAGAATAAATTGGAGCAAAATACTGTTACGCAGTATGAGCTGATATACGCAAGGCTATGGGAGAGATTAAATTGGATAGACCCTGGTACGACCACTATGTCGGTGATACACCGCGTGAAATTACAATTCCTGATGGCCCACTTTGGGCTTATCTTGACAGAGCAGTTGAAGAGTTTCCTGATAACATGGCTCTTCACTATGAAGGAGTAGAGATGACCTACCGGGAGCTTGGTGAACTTGTTGATAAGGCAGCAAATGGGTTCGCCAGACTCGGTGTGACAAAAGGAGATACTGTGGCAATCATGTTGCCTAATTGTCCACAATTTGTCATATCTTACTTCGGAGCTCTAAAAGCGGGAGCGACTGTTACGCCAGTCAATCCTATGAGCATGCCTAAGGAATTGAGAATATATCTTCAAGATACGGGAGCCAAGACTATGGTTACTCTGAACTTCTTCTACAAGACTGTGAATGCTGTCAGACAGGAGAGTAACCTGGAGAATGTGATTGTCACCGCTGCTTGGGACCCAATGAGTAAGCTAAAGCAAATACTGGCTCCGCTTTTAGTCTACAGGAAGCAGATGAAGGATGTACCCCCTCTTCAGGAAGGCGACTTGGAGTGGAATGAATGGCTGGATCGATCAGTTCCCGAGCCACCTGTTGTCGTCGTTGACCCTAGTAAAGACCTAGCGGTATACCAATTTACTGGAGGCACGACAGGGATACCAAAAGCTGCTATGCTGACTCACAACAATTTGAAGGCAAACTGTGAGCAATGTGGTGCTTGGATGTCGTGGATGGCTGATAGAGGAAAGGAGCTTTTCGTAGCAGCTTTGCCAATGCAGCATATCTTCGGGCAGACAGTGTCAATGAACCTTGCGATATCATGGGGTTGTGGAATAATTCTCATTCCCGATCCAAGAGATATAGAGAATCTGCTTGGCAAGATGGACAAGCTGAATCCAACTTTCTTCCCCATTGTCGCAACGCTTGCTATCGCTATATACAGCTCCGATGTCGTCGATAAGTATGACATAACTTCACTCAAGCTTTCAATTGCTGGAGCCATGGCGCTGCCCGCAGAAGTCACAAGGAAGTTTGAGGAGGCAACAAATTCAATCATTATTGAGGGCTACGGATTGACCGAAGCTTCACCCGTGACTCATGCTAACCCTCTTGACAAGGAAGCACGGAGGATTGGGTCTATTGGTTTGCCTTTCCCCAGCACGGATAGCAAAATCGTTGATTTGGATGACAGGTCAAAGGACCTTCCCGCTGGCGAGGTAGGCGAGCTGGGTGTCAAGGGACCGCAGGTCATGCAGGGGTACCACAATCGTCCGGAGGAAACAGAAAACGTACTTACTGATGACGGGTGGTTGTTTACTGGAGATATTGCAAAGATGGATCCAGACGGCTGGACATACATTGTTGACCGCAAGAAGGATCTCATCAACGCTTCCGGATTCAAAGTCTGGCCCCGTGATGTCGAAGAAGTCCTCTTTGAACATCCTAAGGTGAAGGAAGCAGCTGTTGTAGGTGTTCCTGACGAAGTTCGAGGAGAAACTGTAAAAGCGTTCATTGTCCTCGAACCCGGCGAGTCATCTTCTCTAGAGGAGATTCGCTCGTTCTGTAAGGAAAAAATGGCAGCCTATAAGGTTCCCACTGATGTGGAGTTTGTGGAAACACTTCCCAAATCAATGGTGGGTAAAGTCCTGAGAAGGGAACTTAGAGAACAAGAAGAAGAATGAAAAGAGTGCTGAGGAAATCATCCCTCAGCTCCCTGCTTTTATTTCCCTGTGCTATTCAATCAACAGGATTGAGTACATCTGTTTGTAAATCAGTAATCAGAGAGTGAAGCTCAGGGCGACCAAGCAATTTTCTCCTCGTTTCGCTCATATTGTTGATGACGCATGCCACCCCAATGACTTGTGCTCCCAGCTTGTTAATGGCCTTTGTAACAGCCAAAACGGTGGTGCCTTGAATGAGCCAATCATCAACAACTGCAACTCTATCTCCTTGATCAATTGATTCCGAAACAAGTGCCAACCTTCTGTCAGCAAATCTACTTGATGGCATCCATTCAACAGGACGAGCATAGTCCTCGGGCAAGTAGGCTATCGACCGAGCAGGAACAATACCACAACCAAGATAATATGCAATTGCACTTCCAAGTGCTAAACCTCTCTGCTCAATTCCTACAACCTTATTTGGCTGAAGTTCAACAAGGGGTTTAGCGAGCTTGACAACAGCTTCGTGAAAGATGCTGGGATGTTCCAAGAGCCTACTGATGTCACATACCGCTTTTCCCGGTTCAGGCCAATCTTCTATTACGTCAACGTAGTCTCGGAAATCAATGTCTGTCATTCTCGTGTCAACCTCGGTCTCCAAAAGTCTAAGCATAGGAGATATTTCTTTCTGTTTGGATAAAATTGGCTGTCACCTTTAAGTCTACAGGCTCAGGTGCGAAAAGATTAAGACTCGGAATAGGCAGAGGTATTCATGACTTGAATGGAGTTGCAAGGCTCTGAGAATACCAGGCACAACGATTTCCATTGCATTGCTACCAGGATATGTCGAGGTGCGGGATAAGGGATCTATCAAGAAAAAAATCAAGGTGAAACGCAAATCCTTCGAGGATATTCAAAAAGAACTCCAAACCTTTCTTCGATACAATGGCAAGGTATTAGCACCAGGAATCCTGGAGGAAACTATGGATCAAATCGGCGTAAGAGAAGCCACTGTCTCTTCAGGAGCGAAGGCTCAAGCTGCAAGAGAGGTGCCTTTGGATGACGAACCCAAACCGTCAACAACTGTCAAAAAAGAAGTTTCGGCCATTATAGCTGAGAGCATTGATAGTCAGTCTGATGAGGATTCGAATCTTGAATCAGGTGACTTAGATGGCTTCCAAGAGGCTCTATCCGCTGTGGATGAAATCAGTGACAAGTTCTTGTCCCCCACATCTCATGATGAAGCTGTCAAAGCGCCAAAGGTCAAGGTATCGTTTTCAGGGAAATCAGAAATCACTGCCTCATCAAAAACACGCGC
The DNA here is from genome assembly GCA_004524445.1 of Candidatus Thorarchaeota archaeon. Taxonomy (GTDB): domain Archaea; phylum Asgardarchaeota; class Thorarchaeia; order Thorarchaeales; family Thorarchaeaceae; genus TEKIR-14. The sequence goes on from SDNP01000050.1 coordinate 10,826, forward strand.
CACTCAGGTGAGGCCAATCCCGAAGCAATCAGTTGACGAATCTACTCGAGAAGAAACAGAAACAGGTTTGGAGCAAGAACTCCGGGCAGAATCCACAGATGGAGTTGCCGTGGAGAAAGAAACCAAACTGAATAAGACTCCTGCGCATGTCATTAAACCGTTGGTAGAGACCAAAGTAATCATACTTGGAGAAGAGGGAGTAGGCAAGGGTTCGCTCCTTCGGAATGCGGAATTTAGTCCAGAATTATATGACGAAGATGCAGAGGTTGTCGAGCCATATGCATATTCCAAAACATATGAACTTGAGAATCATAGAGTTAAAACGAAAGTGTGGCTCTTCGATAAGGCGGCTGATTTGAATATATCACGCGTAGAGTATTACTCTAATGCCAGCGTCATAATAATCGTTTACTCCGTAGCAGATAGATGGAGCTTTGATAGCATTGAGTTCTGGTTGAAAGAGGCTGCAATGCATTATGAAAGCCAGCCACCAATAGTCATTGTGGGGAATAAGAAGGATTTGAGAGAGGCGCCTGCTGAATTTGATGAACTGGATGATGCCGCCGTTTCAACAGACGAGGGCTTTGCTCTTGCTGAAGAAATGGCAAAGAAACTGGGAGAAGAGGATCAACTGCACCCTGTGGCATTTATCGAATGTAGCTGCTTGTCAGGTGAAGGAATTGATGATGTATTCCGGACTGCAGCAGAGCTATTTGAGAAGTCACTGTAAACATATTTACATATCGCCGTGTTCATGATATCACTCGGAAATATAGTAAGAGATAGTAACAAATAAGATAAGCAAGGCTGATGATGATAGAGTATCGGGGACATCCATTCAAGAGTTGATTACAATAACCGAGAAGCGCTGTGAAAGCTGTGGTAAGGTTTTCGAAATGCCAACCAGAGCAAAAACACTAGAAGATAACTTCACTCATGAGAAAATGAGAGATCTCTGTATTTGTGAAGAGTGTTTTCATAAGCGGTTTAGCATTGAAACAAAAAAGAGCAGTGGCTATGGCGGAACCATTTATGAACTTGAAGAAAAGGGTCAGCCAAGATTTGGATTGGGAAGCAAGTCATTCACCTGCTTGAAATGCGCTTGGGTAGCCTGGACTGAGGAAGGACTCCTCGCTCACATGAACCATAGACATGAATAGAATTCAGACCCTCTTCTCTATTTCTTTAGGGTCAACCACTCTGATCATTTCATGGCCTCGCAATCGGACACCATTAACCTTTGCTGCAGCATTCTCCAGTATACCCATTCGGTATACAGTAGTTCTGGGACCGTGACCTTTGAGCCACTTCAAGGACGATAATTCAAGCTTGTCGTTTTCTGTGAAGTAAATCGCAAGGTCGGTAGCCAAAGCATTCGTTCTATCAAACATGGCTGCTGCAAAACCAGCGCTGGGAGCTGCAAAGCCAGCTATCACCCAGATTATGATTAATGGATCCTGACCGTAATACTCGAAGAAGAAAATAAACCCTGCAAATATAGGCTGTACTAGTGCAAGGATTACCAAGAA
>SDNP01000051.1 GCA_004524445.1 Candidatus Thorarchaeota archaeon
ATAATTCCGAATATCCCTGCTGAAGCCAGATGAACCAAGGAGATGGAAGGAATATTTCTCATGATTTCTTGCTCGGGAGAGATGACATTTAGGATTTTGGGACAGATTATGGACGGTTGACTTCACAACCAGATGGTCAAAATATGGATTATATTCAATTCCGCTATAGCTCAGGAATATGTATATAATTGACAGCAATATCCCCGATTAACGGGGAATCTATAACAATGCACCGCCACAAGCTGATTATTGTCATTATTATATTCATTTTCATCGCACCGTACACTATGCGGTCTGATGGATTAATTGCAATTCAAGATACCGATACATCGTCCATTCATAGTGTATCTGCGCTTCCGTCAGGAACAAATCTGAGTCGCGTTCAATGGAGGGCGGATCACAATCCCAATCACGGTCTTGAGGACTGGACTAATACACACAATCCAGACCATCTCTACAGCTATCGAACGACAGAACAGTATACTTGGTATGCTGAAAATCCATGGCCAGTTAACGAAGGTAGTAGGTCAATTGGATTCCAAGCGAGGGCGATTGATCCACTCCATCCAAGTGAGGCGGACATAAAGCAATCCACTCAAGTATCAGAAAGTAATCCAGTGAATCTTACGCTCAACTTCGACTACTACATCGACCAGAATGAAAATCCCGCAGATACAAACTTTGTGTATCTATACTTGAGACTAAATAGTTTTGGGGATAGACATCTGTACTATTATCTGAGTGGAACTGATTCATCAAAGCAAAATTCGTCATACTATGCCTATTTCGAGCTGGAGCAGACAGAGGATATTTGGCATTCCTTTGACCGGAATATAACTGAAGACTACTATGAGGCATTTTCAGAATATCCTCAGCAATATGAGTACATGGAGTATGTTATGCATGCAGAAACGAAGTCGTATGTTCGAGCTTTTCTTGATGATGTCAACTTAGTAAATGGAACAAACACAATAGTATCTGGGTCAACAAAGAATGGAAATTTTGAAAGTACAGGATTTTGGTTCATAAGCAATTATGACCCTGTGGATATTTCCAGAACTACTCTGCGCAAAGAAGGAGATTATGCCCTCAATATGACTGCCATCTCTAATGGCAATCGGAGCCAAGGTTACTGGGAGTATAGGCCCAGAATCCGACTTACGCCGAACAACTCAGATCAGTTCCGATTTTGGTGGAGGATTAACCAGTACGAGGATGCATCTAATAATACGCATGCGTACATCAATGTGCAGTGTTCTAACGCCACTGACGAGTTCAGCCTCTATTACATATTGGCAAGCGGAGTGGAATCACCTGTAGAGGGATACCCAGGCATCATAGAAATATACCCCGAAGGTTATAACTCAACAAGCACCTGGACATACTTTAACCGCAGTATTTGGGATGATGTTACTCAATATAACCAGACTAGTGAAGTCGTTGTTGAAGAAATAGATGTGCGAATATTTGCTCAGCATGACTATTCCAGACTATCTCTGATATTCGATGCGATGGAACTGGAGGCTTCAGCCTTGAATGACAGGGGATATGAAGATCAGCCTGCTGTTGGTGCTGAAATCAGAGCCTGGGACCTACCCGATTCGGACCCAGAGTTTACTGTTACGGATGATGCATTAAATGGCAACAAAGCGGCTAATCTAACTCTCACAGATGCAGCTTCATTTTATACAGATCAGGAGATACCCAATCGTAGAATAAATCAAGACACTGAAACATATCTCGAGCTAAGTTGGAAATTAAACGAATTCACTTCACAAGTAGATGAAATTGTCTTCCTGACTCTATCTTTTGAAGACAATAACGATTTTGCCTATATTTTCGCAAACGAATCTGCTGTTAATGGAGAAGGGGCAGAAGATTACATCATGATGCCCAATGCTAATAGTATTGGCCAATGGTACACGATACAACGAAACATAGTGAGGGACTATGAGAGTTTATTCGGTTCTCTTCCCGACACTGCAATAGAATACATCTATTTTGAAGCATCCACAGAAGCAGGTGGGAGAGTCGAGATTCTATTCGATGACGTCTATCTCTATGATGACGCATCTCCCCAGATTTCTGATGTTATCTATTCACCCGTTGCACCAGAGGCAGATGACTGTGTCACGGTCAATGCATCTGTCTTCGATCCAGCACTGGATAAAGTGTTGTTGCATTACCGGATTGATTCGGGAAGCTGGTATTCCTTAGAAATGTTACCTTCTGGAAGTGTCTTCTCCGGAGTCATATCTAGCCAAGACTATGACAGTAATGTTGAGTTCTATGTTGAAGCAAATGATACATTTGGCAAGACAACTACTGGACTCAACGAATCAGTTTACTTCCAATACACTGTGGTCGATACTCTTGCGCCAATTCTCCAGTTTGTCAATCCATCTGATTCTGCCACTGTAAGCGGCACCGTGGAGATTAATGCATCAGCAATAGATGATGGCAGTGGGCTTTCAGTACTCGTTGTCTTTCTTGATGGAGAACAGCTCTTCAACTCGACATCGTCTCCTAAGACATTCGACTGGGATACCACCACAGTGGAAAATGGTGAATATACCCTTGAATTGATGGCATACGATATTGCAGGCAACTCAGATAGTATTGAGATAACAGTCACAGTGCAAAACGAAGCAACGACAACAACAACCACTGGCACCACAACAGATACGACTCCCCCACCTCTCGACATGGTTCCAATATTGATAGCTGTCGCTGTGATAGCTGCGATTGCGGTACTTGTATTGTATTTTGTAGTACTTAGACCGCGTAAGACGTGAATACCGAACAGGGATAGCCCCGAGATTTATACAGAAATCTTTGGACTCATCCCCTTCTCTCTTTTTATGCCGGAATGACTACTTGGTATGATAGTCACATAGCTCACCGACAGCAATGTGGACTTGAGATTTCATGAGAATAGTCGGTTTCTTCGCAAACTTCATCAATGGGTGTCTAAGCACACAAGGTCTCTCGGCGGATTACAGATTCCATCAAGACGCGGAAAATATGAACTAAAACAGACTGGATAAGAAGGAGGTGAGGCCCGCCCCAGAAGAAAGAGTTGTAGGTTATTCGCGTGTGGTTAGGAGGGGGAGATTTGATCTACGTCTCTGGAACAGACCCCAGCTATATCCGATGATTTTGATATTATAATACTATGTCTTTATGCATAAATGAATCGTTGAAGTAACATATGTTAACAAGAAAAAACCGAGAAGCCTATTTGATGAAATGCTAGAATGAATTCATTTTCCTTCAATACGGGTCCTATCGAACCGACTGATTTTGCGTTCGAGCTTTTTCGCATATGGTCCCATATAGCTTGCAGCACCTTCTAATATCTCCGATGGGCACTCTGCCAATTTCTCAACCATATTGTGGATCTCCTCCTCTGAGAGAAGAGAAGCAATAGGACACTGTGAAAGAAAAACCTGACCAGACCCTGTCTGAAAGATGGGAAACGCACGACATCGCAAAGGACGAACCTCGTATATTTCGCATTTGCCATCGCTGAGGTACGGACAAGTCATATCATCGCCCCAATCAGTGATGAATACGTCCTCAGATACTGCGGTGAAGTGATTAGGATAGCCCATCTCAATAATGGCAGACACCTCGCTCCTTGTCGCCACTGCACCACCAAATTTACAGCAGTGTGAGCCACATGACTTGCAGATGTTTAGGGCGTCATTTGAGGAGTCGTGAACATCTATGGAGTCATCCCGTTCCCCATTGACCATTAACATCAACGATTGGGATGATTCAATTTTGTCAAAATAAATCAGTGCCTCTGACACATTTACCGAATATCACAAAATCGGGATGACTAGTGAGTAGTAAATAGTGTCCACTGATATGAACCATGGGAGGCCCAATTACGGGCGCTAGTATCCCCATTCTTGACCGAGTCGTTGCCGATACCAACGTCTTCCTTTCTTTGTGAGCGAATATGTGCCACCAATCTCGTTCAGAATATTCATCTGGACCATATTCTGAATAACGCTATAGAGTTGGGAGTCTGATGCCCCAGTAGCGTTCTTCAGAGCTGCAAAGTCCATCTTCCCGTTTCGCTTGACCGTCTGAGCAATTTCAAACTTTCCAACGGAACGACCATCATCGCGTACTATTAAGTGGCCACAGTTCGTGCAAAGCAAATCGCCTTTGCTTTCGTCTCGGGCGACTTCGTTGCTACCGCAAATCGGACATGTTCTCTTTGAGAATCTCAGTGAACGACGATTTGTCATGATTGCGACCACTTCCTCTCAATCGGGAGTCCTGATAAAACTAGCGAAGTGGATGATTCATTCTGGCTATTCTTTCTCTTCAGTCAGCTCTCGGAAGAACTCATCATAGTCGATTTCAAACGCAACTTTCTGTCCGGGTCGTACTCTACCACCATTCTTATCCAGTTCAATATAGCCCATATCTGTGAGTTCTCTCAAATCAGCCATCACGCTTCTTTGACTCTTCTTTCGAAACTTGGTGGTTCGATCTATTGATATCCAATCTCCTTCTTGATAGGTTAGTGTGATAACAACCAGAAGAGTTGCAGCGAGTCTATCCGGAAGATGACTATCTTGTTCCCCTTCTTGAGCAGCTTCATGAGTCTCCATGTAGAAGGTATGTGTAAGTGGATTATGACGGATGATAAATCCAAAAGGCTGCAAAAGCTCATGCAGCTTGGCAAGCTGATTGAAGAGAACATGGCGACCGTACACTTCTGGCAGAGCAAGTGCATCGAGCAAATCGTCAATAGATGCCCCGACAGTAGTTCCGGACTGCGTCAAACGATTCACAAGAATAGCAAATTCATTCATTCTTTCCATACCTCCCCAGTGCTATGGTCATAACTCAGTTCGCCACGAGAAACGAGAATTACAACATAGAGAAATCGTTTGAGAAATACATCAAATTCAGCCGCGGAAATCAAATCGCGAATTTGAAATCGTTTGTTGAAGGGAATATCAGACAAAAACCCATTCATTGCATCTATAAAGATAGCATCCTCCGTCTGAAATGTGAAATCATCAGGGATCCCGCTCATTTTAGGAGCCTCATCTTCACTAGGCTCTTCTGATATGGACTGAATAAGACTCAAAATTCGTTCTAGCGCTCGATTTAGGGTGACATAGTTCATTGAGCCAAATTGGACGGGATGACGATATGAGATGAATTTTGCCAAATTCATTGGAGTCAACTCCTGCACCCTTGATACATAGATATCAGGGGCGGATAGAATTCGAGCCAATTCCTGTACTCGGTTGATCTTTGCCTCTAAGATATCATTCAACAGAGAGTCTATTTCCACTTTGATATCTAGATCTGCTGCCAGGTCTCTTAACTCAATGTATGAGTCCCACAATTGATATTCAAGGGGATCTGCACCAGATTCTTTGATTTCTCTTGCAATATTGGCAATTTTCTCAGCGAACATTGTTGCAGACATCATTCATCCCTCATTGACCAGAGAAGCTAGGACTTTCGATTATCACAGATGGCTCGGTACCACGAGGCGAAACGACGCCGAGTCGCTTGTCGGCATTCTTCAGCAGATGAGTGCTCTTTGCCGGTGTGAAAATTATGAACTGACTGTTTCTAGATGAGTCATACAATAACCGACTGACCATCTCAGTGTTTGTTGCATCAAGAAATGTATCAATCTCATCCAAAGAATAAACGGGAGCCGGATTAAATCGCTGTAAGGCTAGAATCAGACCTATGGCTACGAGGGAGCGCTCGCCTCCGGACCCTGCACTCAGTTCTTTGAATTCTTCCCCTCTGAATTTGCACTTGAAATCAACTCCATACACTTGGTTCCTAAGAGACAAATCAAATCGAACCTCTCCTGAAAAATTAACACTATTGAGTATCTCGTTAACATTATCCTCCACGCTTTGAAGGGTTTCATTCATTCCATTGTGGTATTCTTCCCTGATTTTGTTGATTGTATCCTCCGCTGCGCTTACTTCAGCCTCCAATTCTGCGACCTTTTTTGTTAGATTACCCAGTCTGTCCTTAAGCTTATTTTCAGTGACAGCTATAGTTTCTGATACATCTTGATAATCGTCTAGGAGATGCCTTACTCTAATCAGTTCATTGCGAACAATTTCTAAATCCCTGACTTCAGCTGGTTGGACATATCCTTCAATCTCATCCTTAACCATATCCCTCTCACTTGACATGGCATCCAGCTGTTTCTTAGCTTGAATGACTTCCAAACGACTGTTTCGTACCTGAAGGTTCATCTCTAGGAGGGCTTGACGATTCTCAGAGATTTTTGAGTCAATCTCTTTTTGTTCGTTCTGAAGCTGTATTCGCTCCGATTCGAGCTCCTTAATCTTTTGTTTTAGTTCGTCAATAAAACCTAGAATCTCTGAACCTTCATTTTCAGAACCTTTGAGCTCTTCTCGGACTTCCACCAGTCGCTCAGAGTACATCTCTATATTTTCATTAACATTTTGAAGCTCCTGACGCCTGACTTCTTGATTCTTCTCTGAAGACATTAGGCGATTGTCCAAATCCCTCAGTTGCTTCTGGAGTCTCCTCTGCTTCATCCTCAGGGCCGATTGCTGTCCAAGAAGCTTGCTCCTTTCAGGCGGCTGTGAATTGTCTAGTTCACGCAGTTTCGTTTCAGCATTATCAAGCTCTTGCTGAAGGTTCTCCAATTTCGACTCAAGGACAGCTACCTCTGACCGCTGCTCAGGAATTCCGTCCAGAAGTCTCTTTCTTCGTTCCCAGATTCCACTCCATCTTGATACTTGGCTCATCAGGTCCAAGACTTTGTCTCTTTCTGTAGTAGTCCCCGCTATTTTTTCCAGAACTGCAGTGAGCTGCTTTCTTGCAATTACTAGCTCATTTCTAGTATTCTTTAGCTCTTTCTGTAGAGGTGCCAATGAAACGATGCCTGTTGGCTCCTTTCTAGGGTGACTAATCTTTCTTTTTTTGTTATTTACTATGACCTGACCGTCCATTGTAACAATATTGAGGGGGACCTTATTGGATAACCTATATGCGGACATCGAATTCTTTGTCAATACATAATCGCCGATTGCATTAGCTATAGTCTCTTTTTCGTGCCCTTCTAGTCCAATCTCATCCCATAGCCAGCCAAGAGCTCCTGGATATTCAGAAATATCAATACGTTGTGGACTCTCGCCATGCTGGGCTAAAACAATCGGAGCCGGTGCAGCCAGAGAGTCTCGCAGTTTCTGAACGAGATCGAAATCCGTTGAACTACTGGTAAGAAAAGCAAAAGAGAGATTGGGGTCTAATACGGCCTCAAGTGCATCTCCATGAATCTCATCGACTGAAAGCTCCGAAAGCAAGGGGCCAATAACATTGTCAAGTTGTCTTTCCTCTATTGCGTTTCGTAACTCCTTAACTGAGTCTGGAATGCGTTCTGATCGCTCAGCCAATTGGTTTTCAAGAGCGTCGATTTTCTTTTGAAGCTCGGAAACTCTCGACGAGCGTTGAAAGCGAGTTTCATTTAATTCTGAAAGATCACTCTCTAGCTGTGTCTTCCGCTCTTCCAAGTCTTCTTCATCAATTTCATCTACGGTGTCCCAAAGCTCGCCCCATTTGTTCTCTATGGACTGAAGTTCAGCCTCATCAACCTGTAATTTTTCTCGAAGGCTTCGCATGAGCAGGTCAGTACTCCGTACTTCGGCTTGCAATGCTCGGTAGTCCCCATGAACTTCTGCTCTTCGGGAATTCCATTCTGCGAATTCATCCAACTTCTCATCAAGAACCCCACGTTCCTGCTCTACTTCTTCCATTTCGACGCTAATGGCGCCATGCTCTTCCATGTACCCTTCTCTAGCCTTGCTTATCCTTTGCAAGTCTTTCGATAAGCTCTCTTTCTTGCTTTTCTCCATTGCGACTTTCTCTTCCAAATCGCGAATTTCCTCAACCAAACGTTGATTGGAGTCCTCAAGTTTGCTAAGACGCCGTTCTTCTTCCTCTATTCGTGCGGTTGTCTTACCGATATCCAACTGGTTTTTCTGGAGTGACTGGTTTACTAATTCCAATTTATCCTGTTGTTCTGAAATGAGCGATTCAACATCAGAGTATTCTTCGAGAACTGACCCAAGTCCCTCTTCCTTGTCTTCTATCTCTAACCGTATCTCATTTATTCTCGCGTTCAAATCATTCAAAGCAGCCCATTTATGTTCGAGGTCGAGCTCTTTCTCTTCCTTCTGTAGTCGTCGCTTCTTCTCCAACCGTTCAAGATCATGTCCTAAGAATTCAAGTTCTTTTTGAACAACTTGTGCTTCGCTCTTGGTAGATTCCAAGCTTTCACTACTCTGGAATACTCTTGACTCTTCAAGTCTTATGCGGTCTCGAAGTTCATCAAGACCTGTTCCTTCCTCTACCAGTTTTCGAACTTCTACTGGATCCATATTACGAAGAGCATTAATCCTCTCTTGAGGCATGAACACAAGAGGATTATCTGGATCAAAACCAAGTGTTTCTACCAATTGATGCATCTCGGATGCCTTAACTCTTCTACCATCTATATATGCGCGAGGAATACCATCTCGGCTGATTTTTCTTTCAAATTTGCGTGATTGTCCATTGACTTTGGCAACAAGTTCTACCGCACCGGAAGATGCACCATGTCGTACAAAATCACTCCATTTCGAGTATCTTCGTTCCCGTTGATTGGAGCCCAATGCAAATTTGATTGCGTGGAAGATTGACGTTTTTCCGGAACCATTCGGACCAACGACTACTGTAAGACCTTTGTCAAGCTCTACCGTGCCCTCGTAGAACGACAAGAAGTTCTTCAGCCGTACTGATTCAATATACACATCAGTTTGCAAATCGATTCTAACCTCATCTTCCAAGTAGTCTATCTAAACGGTCTTTACTTCGTTTTGCTCGTAATAATCTCGTTAGTTTCTCATCAGCAGAGCCAGACAGCAGAAATGGGTAGTAACTAAGAAACTCACGGTCCTCGGGGGTGAGAGGGAGATTTGAGTTCAGAGTTTCTATCACCTGCTGTGTCCGATGGAAATTGTCACCCACCGCCATCAAGTAAAGCTGGTCCAGAAACGCATCAGGATACTCTTCGGATAAGCGCTCATAGGTTGGATGGGACCCACCTTCAACCTTCTGAGCTATACTATCAATCACCTGTTTCCTACCAAGGGGAACAATTCCAGCATCACCGATAATGCGCTCAAGCTCGCTCTTTGAATAGTCGCTTTTCTCGTCGAGTGGGTTTCTGACTAGGAAGGAGGCTAGGTGAGTAATGTCTGAGAATGCCCATCCTTCCGTGACTTCAGCTATAAGAGTAGGATCAGCTGAAGAACCAGCCAAGGCTTTTTCCAATACACGAACTCTATCCTCCAGAGTAGGTGATTGGAATACGTATGTTTGCTCAAACAGAGTTAGCGCATTTCTATCAATGGCTTTTGGATTACTGGTCTGACATATCACCAGCACTTCATCAACATCCCATGAACAGTTTTTCATCTCCATAGAGAGAACAGCCGCCTGATTCGAATTATTTTCCGCCAAAAGCTCGAATCGTTCAATATATAGAAGTGCAGGCGAGTTTCGCTTTGCAAATTCGAAACCGGTTCGAATATTTTCAGGTAATCGGTCAGGAGATTCCAATATGCCTTCGAATCTAAATCTCAGCAACCGGAGAGGAATATCAGTAGATATATGGTGAATAAATGACATGAAGTCAGTTCCAGGAGGGCCGATGAGTAGAGTTTTCCCACCAAATTTGAGCCCAAGTTTTTCAAGCTGGGACTGGTTTTCTTTGGCTTTCTCTATTTCATTCTTGAGTTTGATTGCATCCTCTACTACTGATTGCTGTGATAACTCCCGAGATGGGAGGTCCTCTGGTTCTACGAGGTCAATGACCTCTGTGTAAATTTCTTCTCTGCTCAACACACTACCCCACTTGGTGGCTTTTCTTAGCAATAAATGAAAGCATAATATTCCTTCGGAATGCATGCATTTTCGCGCCTTTCGATGAAAGGAATTTATTCAAAAGCAGTTTCACCGCAGCAACCTTAAGGCTCAATTCTGAATCTAATTCTACGGTGTTACCGACTGTGACCACTGCTAGTGAAGCCCTGCGAGAAGTTGTGTGGAGAGTGATTAGTACAGTTGGCAGTCGAGGCCTCTTCGTACATTCAGATGAGCTCGAAATTAGACATCAGGGTAAGAGCCGCAAACGTGCCTCCATATCCAGACTGCCGCTAATTGTCGGGGCATGTGTATTAAATGCACTAGTGCCGAGATCAGCAATGCTGTTGGTAGGTGGGCATGGTGGCGGTAAAACTACATTACTGAAAGTTCTAGGTCGTATGCTGACAGGAAAGGGGCTCCAAGAGATAGAGGATGGCATGCTCAGAGGGCACCCTCAACTCACAGAAGAAAAGATGGTTGCAACACTCCGGCCTGGGCCCTTGATGAAAGAAGGTGTAGAGGTTGTTGTTTGGCGGAGGTTTGTCACAGACTTCTGGAAAATTATCGATGAAGTAAACAGACTGACCCCACACACTCAGAATATTCTGTTGTCAATGTTGGCTGAAGGCGAACTGAAATATTACGATGAAGTTAAGCGCTGTGATGAATATTGCCTATATGCGACTATGAATCCCTCAGATAGTGGGACATTTGACCTGGCACCGCCTTTTCTTGATAGATTTGGGATAGCAGCACCCATCACAATGCCAACAACCGAAGACCTCGAGCTAATTCTTTCTTCAAGAGATGAGAAGCTATTTGGATACGACGAGTTATGGCAAGTACCAGCTTTGGCAGAAGAAGAAGACCTACTTACTATCTGGAACTTAGCTGATAAGATTCCGTTATCGGAGAATGCCTCTGCATACTTGCGTTCTATTGTAAGGGAGTTTGGTGCATGCGTACGCGTAGATAAGAGCCAGTCACATAATCTTACAATTGAAACGGGGCTTTGTGACGGATGTCATTACAACACCGCAAAGAGTGTGTGCAACAAGGTAATCATACCCTTGAGTGTACGAGCAGCAAAGGACTTGAATCGATATTCAAAGGCAGCTGCTTGGTTAGTAGGGGCAACTGAGGTCAGTGTTGAGATTGTGAAGTCTCTTGCACCACTTGTGTTCTGGCATAGAACAACCTTTTCACAGAACGATTTGGAAGCATCGCCCTATTACGGGAATGCGTATGAATTCATGCGACATCTAATTGAACTAGCATCAAGTAGATTCGCTCAACGCGAGTCAGCATTGAAAATTCTCAAACGACTTAAGACAGGCGAAGGAAAAGATGAGGACCTAAATAAATTGAAAGAAATGGGGAAAAGCGACCTATTAGTCAGAATTGACTACCTTGACCTAGCTCGAGAGTTGAAAAAGAAACGGTATGCAAAGGTGGTAAAGCGAATTGAGAAGAGCATAGACAGTGCAAAAGTTAAGGAGCTGTCTGAGCTAAAGCAATCACTCATGGAAGATACTGATTTGCCTAATCGTGCAATGTTGCTGAGAAAGGTTACGGATGCTTTACACTCTTTGACGCTATCACAGTTTGAATTGGGATTTGAGCAATGGCAAGATCTTTGGACAACGGTTAGTCTTCGGTACCCAAAGATGACAAGCATCCTCAAGGAAACCCTTAATCCTCCAAAACGAAAAGTGCTTCGAACAGATGATTTAACACTGGTAGTCTATGTAACAGGTAGTTCCCCGGATTCTCCTGTGTTTCTGGAAGTTTCTGGGGGGCCTGAAGCAATTTCACTGAAGAAGGATATAGAGAAACACCTCAAAAAATAATGAGCCGAACATATATGACAGAATCGAGTTTCGTAAACGGCGATACTTCAAATCTAGGCATACTTGCTTCTAGAGCCTGGAAAAAAGCAATCGCAGATTTCTATCATCCCCCGCTTCCGGACCCGGTCATAGAACATGATTCGGAAAAAGCTAGTCATTTCTACATCGACTCTGATACATGGACAGTTCATCTGAATACCTTCGGAGTGCCTGCCAACCTCCCCCCCAAAGAAAAACTCAGCTTCTTGACCTCTATATGCCAACATGAGATACAGCATTATCTGGTTTGCCCCTATGATGGGGTAAGCAATGGAATGATGTTCGCGGCTGCTAGAAGACATGTTGATGACGAATTGGCAATGTTTGCATGTAATCTCTACGCGGATCTCCTTGTCGATTCAGCCCTTTTG
>SDNP01000052.1 GCA_004524445.1 Candidatus Thorarchaeota archaeon
ATCCACCAGATTCCCAGACCCGACAAATCAGTGGCATTGAGGTCATAGCGGAACTCGTCCCCAAACTCCAGTGTATGGTTGGAGAAGGCATGGCCCCAAGTGGGTGAGGTGGTGTCCTGAACAGTCAAGGTGAACTCATGTGTCTGAGTGTTGTTCACAGTGTCATTGACCAAGACTTGAATGCCATAGTCACCTACGGATAAGGGCTGTATATTCGTGATTATACCCTCTGTGTCAACTACAAAGTATGTTGTGCTGTTTATTCGCCATTCATCGATACCAGATGGATCACTAGCATTCAAGTCATACCTGAAATTAGATCCGAACTCGATGAATCTGTCTTCTGGCACTTCGTCCCAGGTTGGCTCCACCGTGTCTACTTCGAATGTCCAGTATGAAGAGAAGATACCAAGCTCTCCATCGCCATCAATCGGTGCCACACGCCAATACCAAATCCCATCGGACAACGGAGAGCCGGGGGAATACAAGGTATCACCGACTGTAACATTGACCAACCAGGGAGTGTTGAAAGTGTCTGCAATGTCAATCTGTACTAGATAACCGGTAGCGCCTGCGACCGACTCCCACTCCAAGAGAGGCTGGTTGTTTCCGGTAAGAGAAGTATCACTTGGCGCAGACAAAACTGGTGCATCCATAATGGTCTTGTATGCGATGGTTAGATTCGATATCGTAGGCGTCTTCAGGACATCATCGTGCTCGAAATCTGCCCGCCATTTTAGCCGTTTTCCTGGATGGGCAAAGGTATGCTCAACTCCAGAAGTAACCTCCTCCCAGTTGACGCCATTGTCTGCAGAGAGGAAATAGGTAATGCTAGTACCGGGTGGAATGGAATCGATTGGCGTTAGGGTGACACTTGTGACTGTTTCTGATGGTGAGTCAAAAATGCGCGTAGACTGTGCACGGCCTTCAGTTCTGAATAGACGACAGAGATTCTGTTGTACCTCTACGGCGGTTAGTCCTTGGAAACCGTCAGCAAGGTATATGTAGTCGCCATTGACAGCAACGCCAAATGTAATGTTTGTGTCCACTGATTCAAGATGGACAGCCTGTGTTGGATCGGTTATGTCAACAACGAATAATCCTCCAAAGAAGTCTGCGAAGAAGGCTCGATCGCCCTGAACTGCAACACCAAATGCTTGGTCTGCTGTTGCCATAGAACCCACACTCACTGGATTCTGTGGGTTAGAGATGTCAAGAACTCTGAGCCCAGATGATCCCTCAGCCGCATACAAATAGTCTCCTGCAATGTCGAGAGCTTGGCACTCAGATAAGGGACCGTAACTACCTGCAAGGACGATGTCATTTGGGTCAGTGATATCAATGACCTGTATTGACGTATCGTCAGCCACAAAGGCATAGTTTCCATCAATGCAGACATCCTTAGCATTCCAAGGAGTATCAAATGCATCAACAATGGTAAGGGCTGTCAAGTTTGATTTGTCAATGACTTGAATGCCAGAATCTGAATCGGCCACATACACATAGTCGCCATCAATATCCAGTCCTACAGCATTATCCGGGGTATTGCAGGTATCAACCCAAGATGGATTAGATGGGTCACTGATATTCACAACTTCTATTCCAATCAAACAGGCAACAAATGCATAGTCTCCTGAAACCTCAACATCCCGGGCAGCACTCGGAGTTGCGTAAGATTCTATGAAAGTGGGAGAGCCAGGATTTGTTATGTTTAGTATTTGCAATCCTCCAGATGCATCCGCTACGAATGCGTAATCCCCATCAATTGTGACAGCCTCAGGAATATCAGGCAACGGATAGCTGCCTTCTATGCTAGGTGATTTTGTATTGGCAATTCTGACAATCTGAAGGCCGCCCTCCTCATCTGCCATGTAAGCAAACTCTCCCTCCACGTATACGTCTACTGTGTGCCCATTTGTGTCATACCGACCAACGTCTTTTGGAGATGCCGGATTGCTGATGTCGGCCACACGTAATCCGTAGGCCTGATCAGCAATGTAAGCGAAATCCCCTACGACATAACAGGCATGTGCATTTTGTGTATGAACAGTTGCCACAAAAGTGACATGTCGTGGAGTGGTTACATTGAATATGTGTAGACCGCCTGAGCCGGCAGAGGCATACGCATAATTTCCGGAAACAAACACATCTGTTGCAGTACCCGAGGGGAAGAAGGCTTGGTCAACAAATGTCGGGGTTAATGGGTTAGTGATATCATAGATTCTGAGTCTACCAAAATCCACTGAGTAAAGGTAATCTCCGGAAACAAATAGAGCGTCGGATCCGAAGGAGTCTGTCGTCTGCCCCACGATGGGAAGAGAGAGGGGCTCAGTAATGTTGACTACCTTAATCTCGCTTGATCCTGTAATATATGCATAGTTGCCGGAGATATCAAAGTCATAACCGTCAGCAGTACTATTATGAGCATAATACACCGGAGTTGAGGGGTTGCTTATGTTGAACGCGTAGAAACCCATTGCAAGGTCTACCATATAGAGCATGTTGCCTTTGACTCTAACTTGGTATGACGCACCACCTGTGCTGTAACCACCGATTTTGAACGCATGATAAGGATCACTTACATTGACGACTTGTAGTCCAGCGTCAGAGGTTGCTAAATACGCAATGTCACCCTCTACGCAGACCCCGAGGGAGATGGAATCGAGAGCAACGCTGTCCGCAAGAGTCAGCGATTCCCTATCCAAGCCAATCTCGCCAGAGGACCAACCCGTCACATTGTAAGAGTTAGCAGCATCCTTGTACATGCTGGTTGTGAAGTCCTCGTGAAATGCTGCAGATGCTGCAGCAACAGGTGAAGGTGTCATTATCATAAGCATCATGACCACGCCACCGAACACCAACAAGCTGGACCTTCTAGATTCAAGATAGTTCATTACCATACAACCTCCAATTCCTTCTTGGTCTAAGACCAACGAATTCTCGAACACCTTTCTAGAATGCAAATTCGGTATCGATTCTAATTCACTTTCAAATCAATTGATCTCGATTTGCAGCATTGCTTATCAGTATGCGAAAATTATCAATTAAATAGTACTAGTTTGAATTGATTTCTTGTTTCAGAATTACCTACACTCGCAGCTCTTGTCGTCGCAGACTAACAGAAGTGCAGGTACAAGTGCGATATGGCAAAACAAGTCGTATTATGTAGGCCTAAGGATTTCGTTCGTTTTTTCGCTCCACCATAGACTGATTAGACACTCTACATTGGTGGTCATATCATAAACACGAGAATTGGAGAGAGGTTTTGTTGCCAAGAGAACAACCAAATGAAACCCTGAGAGTACTTGACAATCGCAGTTCTTTACGGGGGTATCATTCACGTTCATTAACCGAGGACCATAAAGACTGGATAATCCACAGTGCAATGCGAGCGCCGACAGCTGGAAACATGATGCACTACTCAATCATCGAGGTGTCTGATCAAGAGAAAAAGGATAGATTGGTGGAAACATGTGACAACCAGCCATTCATCGCAAAAGCACCACTTGTGCTGCTGTTTTTGGCCGACATGCAGAGATGGTATGATTACTTCGAGCACGCAGATGTGCCCGAGTTTTGTGAGTCCAAAGGAATGGAATATGTAACCCCACAAGAATCAGACCTCCTGCTTGCCTGCTGCGATGCACTGATTGCTGCGCAGAATGCAGTCATAGCAGCAGAGTCTCTTGGGATTGGGTCATGCTACATTGGTGATATCATGGAGAATATTGAAACTCATCGAGAGATGTTCAGCTTACCACGGTGGGTTTTCCCCATATCTCTTGTCTGTTTTGGCTATAGAACAGAACGCGAAGAGGAGCGACCACAATCCTCTCGATTTCCTCGCGAATTCGTCTACTTTGAGGATGAATACTCGCATGTCGATAGCAAAGCGTTTGAAAAAATGCTAGGCGAGCACTTCGGAAAGACTGATGGTTTTTCAGGAGGCACTCAGAATATCGGACAAGCGATTTATTGGAGAAAGACAGGATCGGACTTTGCAGCTGAGATGCGACGGTCAGTCAAGGTAGCACTTGAGGACTGGAGTGAGTAGAGGCGCCCCTATGGATGTTATAGGTATCATGTCTGTGGCATATCCATGGGAACTATGCTGATTTCCTTGGCAATTCCATATCTGCACCGAAACTATACGGCTTGCCAGATTTCTCCAGAGAACTCAGGCGCGTTTCTCATGATAGAGGCAAATCTCAACTAACGCAAAGAACCGGGAGTGCATTATTGCAATTCCGTGTTCAAGGGCAACGGGTACAGTCAAATGTGCCTGCTCCAGCACTCTCTGAAACTTCTGGTCATAATGCATTGATGAACCTCCCACTCCCAGTACGAAGGAACCCATCCAATCAGCCATCTCTGGAGCATCTTCGGAGTCAAGAAGCTCCCACCATGCCTCATCTGTTAATCGGTCATCCATGGGCCAAGCGAACTCATAATGCGAGAACATAGCTCCTCTTGCAAGAAAGACCTCTCCATCCTCGGTTGGAACGGCAATATAGATTGCCATCGGATTGCCTGTAGCCTCTTCCAGGACAACTTTGTTATTTGGATCAGTATGAACGTCCGCTATCAAGGCTGCTCTACCGCCCTCGTCATAGGTGCCCTCGATGTCGGCAAGGATATCCCCGATGTTTCTCAGAGTTTCCCATTCTGTTGCGTTTAGTGGTATGCCGGAGAGCTCCTTTTCCGATATGGTTTGCAATTCCCTCAATAATGAGTGGAGTCTACCAAGCTTATCGAAGATCTCATCCAGGACAAGTCCCCTGTTAGCCAGCCCGTCAATCATCATTCTGCAAAGAGACGCGAGTTTTGCATAGAATTCGGGAACGGGTTCAACATATCCCGGCGGAGGATGAGTGGAGCCATAGACCCTAGAATAAGATTGCTTCGCATAGAGAATTGTGTCATGTCTGAGCTCCGTCCAGGTTCCAAGGCAAGTTGTGAGTTGTTTATCGAGCCAAGGAGTATTGAGCATGAAAGAGGGATGACCTTCTGTCGGCTCCTTGAGAAGTGTCTTAAAAGAGTACAGCCAGGCCCAATAGAGACTCTGTGTCCATTGGCTCAGGTTGAGATTGCTGTACTCTGCCTTCAGCATGCTGACTTGTTGTGTATAGTTTGTGTACGTCTTCTCATCATCGAGTAGATTCCAAGCTCGGTCCGAGCCCAGAACGGCCATGACATCCAGTCCCTTGGGCAAGGTCCTATATGGCACTTCATCATGCGTGAGTTGGCTGAACATGTAGGAGTCCGGGACGAACCGTTGCCCCATAAATCGTAGACCCTTTGTGGCATTGATGCTTACACCCTCCCATAGCCAGCCCGATACTATCCGGGGACTTCTGCATTCCTTTGCTGTCGCAATGAAGATGCCAAGTTTTTCCATGTCGCACAATTCAGTGAGGTTGTCCTTGTCCTGGTAAACTTCCTCAACAATAGAGAGGTAGTCTTCAGGAGTCAGATCGTCACTCGTGCTGACAAAGAATGATGTTGTGTCATAGATCTCTTGCCATAGATTCATGGGTGTCGTCCGGTCTGCAAATAGATCACTTGGTTGCTCAAATGCCACGGTCATGAGAATGGCTTGAGCCGTTTCTCGTTTTCCCTTCGCTCTGTTCTGTTGAATGGTTAACCAATCATCACTTGGTTCCAGACGAAAGGCGACCCGTGCAAGCCATATCATGGTCTTAAAAAATCGTTTCAGGATTTCTGTCCTAGTATAGTGCCCACGAGGTGTGAATTGAGTGAAGTCAAGCTTCTGTTCCATGAACCAGTTTTCACTAAATGATCGTGCAACGCTGATTTGGGCAATGACATCTTGCACCCAGTCTTCCACCAATGCGGGAACAGTCCAGTCCGGGTCGTGTAATTTTGCTGCAACAGAGAAGAAAGCCGCATTCTTCTTCGCGCAGGTCTTCCACATCTCATCGGAAAACTGTCGATATTGATTCAGAGATACATCGACCATATGGTGTGAGAGATTGCCAATATGGTTCATGAAGTGAGCTTCTTCGATTCTTTTGAGAGCGACGTCAAAGAGAACATGGTAAGCGTGAAGGACAGAATCAGATGTGACAAAGGACGGATATTCATAGTCGTAGTTCAACTGATACATATCAGCGAACATCCGTCCACCTGACGGAATTGCAACGAAGTAGTTCTCAGCGATTGCATTTCGGGTATCCTGTGATAGGTATGAAAAAGATTCTAAGTTGATGATATTAGACAGATCCGGCTCAACATCGTATTGCGGAGCATTCAGAGTGTAATCAGTTTCATATTCTGTATAGTTGGCAAAGGGGTCTGACTCTAGTTCTATTTCAAGCGCGTCGTAAGATGGTTCGTTATTAACCCCCATTTGTCCAACGAGGTAGCCAACCAATGCGCCCGAGATACCTGATATTGTTATAATCCCAATGACGAACAACGCTAGAAATCTATTTGAACGCCCTTCAAAGAGGCCCTGATACCATTTCTGATTCACGAGTCCCACCCATCAGAACCTTATACTTTCCCTGCTTATGAACGCTATTGTGTATATCTACCCACTTCCATTCCCAAAAAGAAGATGGGGATATTTGCATGTTCTATCCCGTTTATGATTCGGGTTCTGCAGGTTCTTCCTCCCACCACTTCGTAGGCTCATCTTCTGCGAACGGAGTTCTAGCTTCCCAGTGGTCTGAGTATCTCATAAGAATATAACCAATGATAAACTGTAGTGGGATAGGGCCCGAATAGGCGATGACTTCTGCTTGGATGATAGGGACGTAGCCCATTAACCCAAGCACAGTAGGTGGGATAAGAGAAAGGATACCTAGAGCCAATGTGGACTTTTTGCCGGCATCACCCGATCGAAAGCGGATAACCTGAAAACCGAATATGAGGGAGAGAATCCAAAGAGTAAATGTACGGTATAGAAGCATTGGATTCAATAAATGAAGACCGTATCCTCTGACACCCAGATATATGGGACTCGAATTTCCGGACTCTGGCAGATATATCCAGGTGATGGCGATAATTGCCAGATCAATCCAATAGCCTTCGGGGGATCCACCCCAACCATAGCATGCTGAAACGATTGGAGCAAAGAGTGTAGTTAGAACCATGATAATTGAGCTTCCCACCGTCGATAATTCACTGATTCCGTTCCTGATGCCCATCAAATTCGACTCCGAGATATGATGCATCATAGCCAAGTAAAATTTTGTGGTAGATTTTCATCAATCATGGACCGCATAATACCTTATGAAGTGATTACGATTGTGCCATCCCTTCAAGGTTTGCTTTCATAGGGTGCGCTGATTATATGGTCAGCTGAAACCAGCACTAAGGCAATCTAAGGCAGACTTACGCATTTCGTAGCGTGTGACTGTAACTAAAACAGAGTGCTGAAATAGGTTCGATATGAACACGGGTCTATCCCCTCATTGGAGACCCGATTGCGTAAATTCCGTCGGATAGGTGAACGGCATCTGGGGATACCCCTTTCACCATTCTCCAAGAATGACTCTGTTCATGGAACCCATGGTCTTCAAGAAGACGTACTGCATTCTCGTTATTCTCCAAGACTCCAAGCCGAATAGTGGTCGAACCCGCCTTTTCAGCAAAAGCAGGCAGCATTTCTTGAGCAAACCCAGGAGATTCCGACACGGCCCAAGGGGCCAGACGAACATGCCCATGGCGTCTACTTCCCATCATGAACCCAACAAGCTCATTGTCGCCTTCACAGACCAGAGATAGGTCTGGATGCTTCTCGAGGCTTTTCTTCAGGAATAAGGACCTATCTCCACCAAACAACTTCTGATCAAGAGAAAGCACCTGTTTCAGGAATTTTTCATCCATCTGATGCATCCGAGGTGAAGATTTTGGCTTGACAGTGCCAGCCAGCCTCAGCGACCGACAGACAATCTCGAAACCCAGGCGTTCATAGAGAGAAACAGCCTTGGAAACTGCATCGAGCATGACCACAGATGTTCCCCGTGATTGCAGATAGTGCATAGCAGACTCCATTAGACCAAAGCCTCTTCCTTCTCCACGGTATTCCGGTCTAACAATGAGGTTTCCCACAAACCCGAATGGCCCGTAGGAGATTGAACACACCATTCCCATTGGTTCAGAGCCTATCTCTGCAATGAAGCACCCATTTGGATTGAATAGCAGAAGCTCCTCGAAATCAGACCGAGTACTTGTCCAACCCTCGGCCATTGTCAAATCTAGTGCGAAATCGATATCACTGCTGAGCAGACTCCTGATGTTCATGCCTATTCAATCCGCATTCAAGCATTGTCTACCAGTTTTTCAGCCCTTTAATTATCCGCTCTAAGCATGAGCGCCATTTTCAGGAATTGTTTGGTGCTCCTTCCTTAAGAGCTAGTCTTCTCCTCCACTAACAAATCTTAATCCATGTGAAAACTCATTTCTGTGGTTCGAGTCACAGATTTAAAATCACAAATGAAAGCCTTTATAATTCATAACAATAGTTAATTTAGTGAGGGTTTTATTTTGGCTCAATTAGAAGAAGCTTCAGCAGAGGCATCTGACGCGTCCAAAGAAGAAACCGAAGGAGTTTCTTGGACATCTCGTATGGTATTGATAGTTCTGGCGAGTACTGCATTGGCTCCCTTGGGAGTTCCCTTCATTAGTCCAGCATTGCCAGTTATCCGCGATGTGTTCTCCGTCACGGATGCCACAGCCAGTCTATTGGTAAGCGCATACTTCCTTGTTGGGATTTTATTCTCACCATTCATAGGAATTCTTGAAGATCGCTTCGGTCGGCGCCCGGTTCTAGGGTTCTCATTGATTACCTTTGGCGTCACAGGCGGTCTACTCATGCTCGTTCCCAGCTTTTGGATGATTCTTGCAATTCGTTTCATTCAGGGCACAGCTGCAGCAGGACTATTCATCTCCACCGTCACACTGATTGGTGATACATTTGATGGAGCTCAACGCAATTCTGTCCTAGGCATGAATAATGCGATTCTATCCATCACAGCGGCAGCCTTTCCAATTCTAGGAGGAATTCTTGTGACAATATCCTGGAACACACCATTCCTCGTATATCTCGTTGCAGTTCCTATAGGTCTGGCAGCCTTGAAATATGTCGAAGAACCTGTGAATAATGTTACGGAAAATGACAAGCCAGGGATTAGAAAGACCATGGGTGTACTGGCCAATCGAGAGATGATAGTACCTTACGGGTCTGCAATATTAGGTGAGATACTACTCTTTGGCGCAATATTGACTACTTTGCCATTCTATTTGAGTAGAGAATATGCCTTGGAGCCAGTTACCATTGGCATTGCGGTTTCACTCACCAGTATTGCCTCGGCGATAGCAGCTATGGGAAATGGCAAGCTTGCTGAGGGGCTCTCAAATATTCGAATCATTGGATTCTCGTTTGTGTTATACGGGCTTGGACTGGCAGCATTTTGGTTGGCACCATCCTTAGAGTGGGTTATCATTAGTGCGGCTGTATTTGGTGCTGGAGTTGGTTTCACTCTACCAGCCATCGATTCACAAATCACTAATTGCATTCCTGAGGGCTTTCGTGGAGAGGCACTTAGCATCAGAAATAGTGCAACCTTCTTAGGACGAACTACTGGACCCATCCTTTTCACGGCAATTGCGCTGGTGATTGGATATCCACTGCTGCTAATTGGATCAGGATTGGTGGCACTGGCGATTGCTGCGGTCTTGTTTGTGATCCCACTGCTCAGCAAATAAGAAAATCAAATAGCTTCTCAGCATATGCCAGGGTATCACAAAAGGGCCGCATGTTTCATACTAGATGGGCGGGTAATTCTAAGTCCCAGAGGCGGTTGGCGGTGCCTCCCGTTTGGGATAGTATACTAGGATGCACTTATTTTGTAAGCACTCGGCAAAACCAGTAGGTGGCGCTTTAGCTGCAAGAAAGAGCGGTAGTCATAATGAGTGATGAGACCGAGTCTAAAACAGCAGTTGCACAGCCGTGGACTAGATCACAAGAAGATATACTGGATGATCTTGAGGTAAAACCGGACCATGGTCTAGACCCGGAAGAAGTGGATTAAAGCCCCTTCCTTCTCCACGATATTCTGGTCTATACAATGCCATGCTGTTTTTCCCTACTCTGCATATTTCTCTTGTGGGATGTAAGTTATAACGGGTTCAAAACAGATAAATGAACAAACAAGACCCCGATGATTTGTCGATTATCTTGATTGTTTTAGCCATGATTTCAACAATTACGAGTTTGTTATATCGATATCTCCTTATAGCTGAATAACTGCGAACTCCAAAAGGTATATCTTAGCGGCTAGTCCGCGACGGTTAACGCGCCATGCGTCTAACCTGTTGATGATGGAGACGATGAAATGGAGAAAACCCATTGGTATAACAAAGATGTTGAATCCGTTCTTGATGAACTCGATACCCCCCCTGAAGGTCTTTCTTCTGAAGAAGCAGAAGAAAGAATTCAGGAATATGGCTACAATGAACTTGTAGAAACTGAGAAGATATCTCCACTACGAATGTTTCTAGAGCAGTTTACAGACCCCATGGTCATAATTTTGCTCATAGCAATTGTAATATCCCTTATAGTTGCGATAGCCCCCGGCTCTCATGAAGAGGGGGGGATTATTGACGCCATTATGATCTCGATTATTGTTATCTTTAATTCGATTTTTGGCTTCGTTCAGGAATACCGGTCAGAACAGGCTCTCGAGGCCCTCAAGGATATGGCAGCTCCGAAAGCTATGGTCCTTCGTGATGGACTTTGGATAGAGATAGACTCTCGTGACGTTGTCCCTGGAGACATAATCAGTTTGGATCCTGGTGACATAGTCCCGGCTGATGCACGAGTCACTAACGCTGTTGGACTAACTGTGGATGAGGCTATCCTTACTGGTGAATCAGTGCCAGTCAGGAAGGTTAGCGAACCACTCGATTTGGAGAATCCCGCGGTTGCCGATATTAGCAATTCAGTCTTCCAAGGGACTACCATCGCCGCAGGAAAGGGCAGAGCAGTCGTTACTGCAACCGGAATGAATACTCGATTCGGAGAAATTGCAGAGCTTGTCCAAGTGAGCGAAAAAGACATGACTCCCCTTCAGCATGACCTCGCAGATCTGGGTAAGAAATTGGGGGCAATCATTACTGTTCTTTGTATCATCATCTTCGCTGCTGAAGTGTCTCAAGGGATAGGAAATGTTATAGAAGCACTATTCGCCGCCATTGCTTTGGCAGTTTCTGCAATTCCAGAAGGGCTCCCTGCAGTTGTCACCATTACATTGGCGATTGGAGTACAGCGAATGGTGCAGAAAAATGCAATTGTTCGTCGACTCCCTTCAGTTGAAACATTGGGTTCTACGACGGTGATCTGCTCAGATAAGACTGGTACCATTACCAAGAATGAAATGACAGTTCAGTACCTTTACACCAATGGTTCGCGAATAAGAGTTACAGGGGTTGGGTACAATGATGAGGGCGATTTCTATATTGATGACGAAAAAATAGACCCCACAAACGACTTGCACATAAGGAAATTGCTGCTAATCAGTCAACTCTGCTCGAATGCGCTTCTACAGCCGGATCCATCTGGAGCTGCCAAGTGGTCCATAGTTGGAGACCCCACTGAGGGTGCTCTGCTTGTTGCAGCTGAAAAAGGTGGCTTGGAGTATTACGAAACTTGGGAAAAGTATGACGAAATCACCGAGATATCCTTCAATTCTGCGCGGAAGAGAATGACCGCAGTATGTAAAGATGAGAATGGCGATGTCGCAGCATATTCAAAGGGCGCACCAGAGATCGTCCTATCGTTTTGCACACATATACTGGAGGATGGGGAAGTAAAACCCCTCAGTGATGCAAAGAGAGAGGAGTTGCTCACCATAAACGCAGACTTTGCCAGAAACGCCCTCCGTGTTCTGGCCATGGCATATCGCCCTCTTGACGAGAATATTCCAGA
>SDNP01000029.1 GCA_004524445.1 Candidatus Thorarchaeota archaeon
AGGTCTTCGATAAGAATAAGGATTGGATCTGTGATGACGAAAAGATGAAGATTGCAGGACCGGATGCTTACTACATGCATTGTCTACCCTGCGACCGCGGATTTGAAGTCACCAATTCAGTGATTGATGGGCCCCAATCTATTGTCTTTGACCAAGCAGAGAACAGAATGCATGCTCAGAAGGCTGTTATGGCACTAACTATGCGTTAGTTCCCATGCGATTTCGATAATAGAGCCCGAATGTAATAGGGAACTCCCTGTTCTTTTAGGGCTCACCAGCTTTCATAAATGAAACAAATGCCCGTACGAAGGTCGATTGGGTGCAGGCGCTCGATAATGTCAATCTTCTAGTAGAATATCTAGCTCACCAGCAATTCTACTCACGTGAAGATGACGTAATTCTTAGTAGAGATACTAATGCACTGGTACGCATACCCGGTGCAAGGATGGCCTTTAACGCATTCATTGACTCACTAACTGCGCCAATCAAACATATCTATCCGGCGAATATAATACCTATCTTAAGAAAATAGCCAGAAAGCTCCCCATAGAATCGAATGAGATTCTGGGAAATGTTGATCGGACAAAGGAAGTTCTTGAAACCGATGCAGTATCCGAGGAAATCGCCACAAATATCTTGGTGGGAGGGATTAGACATTCTCTTCATAAACAAGAGCTGCAGAAGTGTTTCAATCAAGTCCAGGAGAAAGCTGAAAGCCTTGATGATATGCCAGCTCACAAATCGCAACTCATTGCTGAGCTGAACTCATTTTTTGAAAGGAGTGATCCCGACGTAGCACTTTTGCGTAATCTTGTTTTACTGAAGTTATTGGCATCAGCTTATTCTCTAAGACGTCTTGAGAAGAGAGTAGATGACCTGATTGAGAAGAAAAAAGAATTATTGAGCAACAAGATGTTCTTGAATTACAACTCACCTTCTGTTGAGATATCAAAAGAAAAATGAGTGGCCGGCTGCAAGTTTAGAGTAGATTCGACACTGGATTAATGATTTGAAGTTCAAAGAGGAGTAATACAATTGTCAAAAGCAAGGATGATAATTAGCGGAAAGGTTCAGGGCGTTGGTTTTAGAGCAACTACAAGGAAGATTGCCACCGAGTTGGGGTTGAAGGGGTTGGTGAGAAATCTCAGGAATGGAAATGTTGAGGTATTTTGTGAGGGCAACAAAGAAAAAATCAACGAATTAGCTACCAGATTGCGAAATCTTGAAAGAACATCATTGGGTGTTCGGCCTAGCGTTGATTCTATGAATGTTGCATATGAGGGTGAACCTGGCTACTCGGAAGCTTGGAAACCCTATTCAGGATTCAATATTGACTATTGAAATTGCTACAGTAACTTCAAGGCGGTTGTTTTGTCGAGATGCATAATCCATATCGACGTGTTGCAAAAAATAGCGCAATCTGATTGTGTTGGTAACGACGCTTAATATGCTCCCAACCACATACTAATCTGGTGAAAGGCAAATTGCAGCGTGTAACCTACTGCCTGTCATGTGGAAAAGAAATGGTGAAGATATGGCATTACAGCGGTGGAAAAATGGACAATAGGTTTTGTGCCAATCGCATTGAAGAAGATGGGAACCTGCTACTACGCAATCGCATACGAGATGATATCCGCAACTTCTGGAGTTCTACCAATGAACTCTATGGTCCCCCTCCAGAGTCCAACTCACGTCCACCAGTTCCTCCAGTTACACGTTAACACAACGAAGCTCACAACTGAAAGAGTTATAGAGTAGCTTTTCTCTTTCTAGTGTATGAATTTACATGGTCGCGACTTGCTAACTACGCAGGATTGGAGTGTTGAGGAGATTGAGAAAACACTCGATCTCTCCTTCGATTTCAAGAAGAATCGATACAATCATCCACTGAGAAACTGTTTGGATCGAAGGACTTTCATGATGTTCTTCTATAATCCTTCTGTTAGAACTAGACAATCGTTTGAAGCTGCCGCAACTGAACTCGGAGGCCATGCTCAGTTTCTTGAACCGAAGAGCATGAGATTAAAGACTTCAAAGAGTGCAGGTGAAACCGTTCAGGATGCAGCAGAAGTCATGAGCAGGTATTCATGTGGAATAGGTCTCAGAGTTTTGGAGACCGCCATTGAGGAATATGGACAAGGACATGAGCTGCTTGAGGAATATGCCGAGTATGCTTCAGTTCCTATTATATCAATGGCACATGATAAGTTTCATCCATGTCAGGGTTTTGCAGACGTTATGGGAATGCGGTTGCATGGTGGAAAGGACCTGAAAGGGAAGAAGCTCCTACAAGTATGGGGAAGGGGCGCACTTGTTCGATCTTGGTGTTCAATTCAGGAGAGTATTCTCGTAAATACCCGCCTTGGAATGGATGTGACATTGGCACACCCTGAAGGATACGATTTGGATCCTGAAGTGATTAAGTGGTGTGAAGAAAATGCGGATGCTTCTGGAGGAGAATTTGAGATAGTTCATGACTTGGAGGAAGGATATGATGGTGCCGACTTTGTCTACTCTCGTAATTGGATGACAGCTGACTTCTATGATAATATGAACAAGCATGGTGTGGATGCCGCCAAAAAAATTGAGATTGAGCGGGCTATGAAATACGATGACTGGATATCCACTAAGGATTGGATGGCAAAGACAAACAATGCGTTCTTCACTCACTGCGGACCTGTTGACAGGAATTCGGAGGTCACAGATGAGGTAGTAGACAGCGAAAAAAGCATTGTCTATGATGTTGCCGAAAACAGACTTCATGTACAGAAGGCAATAATGGCTCTAACAATGGGGATAAAGTAGAACCTCGTGTTTGCAAAATGATGACATTGCGTTCCATTCAACAAGCGGAATGTCACTGGTATTTCTTACCAGGCGCCTTCCGTGGTGTGGAACGCCTTCATAATGAAGTAGACCATAAGTCCAACCAAAAGGATAATTACGCCAAAGGCAATGACGAATGCCGTTCCAGATAGATTTGTCCAGAACACCCGAGATCCATATTGATTTGACCAGTTGATAGCTCCGGTGGCAATACCAATTGCAGTGAGAATGTACGGTGCGCTTACTACCAACAGAATTGCCAGTGAAAGATACCCGGCTCGCTTTAGCCAAGTAGTCATCCTGTCCTTTGGTACAGTCTTCTTAGGTTCCGGAATCTGCTCTTGTTCTTCTTTCATCTTTATTTTGATTCCCCGGGTAAGCAATTTGTCGTGGAGTCTGTCATATTTCGCTCTCCAATACCTCTTGAATCCTTCGATTGATATGTCCCTCTCACGGGAAAGGAAACCTTTCACAATCCAATATGTAATCAGTCCCAGGATGAAGCTCCAAAAAATTGGATAGACATCTCCGAGATATAATAGGACGTTGTATAGAGCGGCTCCAACTCGTAGTGCAATGAGTGCTGCGAACCAGTTGACATGATTTCCCAATATGCTTGACCTGGTGTGAAGGTAATATGATCCAGCTATCATTGCGAAGAGCGCAAAGGAGAGAATATCCACAACTATCCAGAGAAACCACCAATTGCTAGTCAGGGCAAACCGAACTATGGGGTTATACTCATACTCAGGCCCGTGAGTGACGAACAAGAGATACGTAAAGAGCGCATCAATAAACCCGATTGGCGAGAGGGCTAATACTAAGCCCCGTACCCACTTCTCGCTCCACCATAGTGAGAACATATCCCCAGAGCTCATAGTTGAGAGGCTAGGTTTCTCCTGGGCTGTTGACATTCTTTAACCCCTTGCGGGATTATTCCCACCATATTCTCTTTAAAGTATGCCATCAACGCTATATTTCTGGCAATTTTAAAAAAAGGGAAAGGGCAGAGAGACAAACTCTCTGCATTTCTTGTTCTGTTATGCGAATGCCTTCCACTATGTCTTATACATATGGAAGAAGTACGCACCGTGCATCGGATTGCAGGCGTATTGACCATCGTAGACATTGGCACCGGTGACAAACAGAGTTGTTCCCTGATAGACCCAGATGTAAGCTGCGTGTTCATACACAGCCTCTGTGATCTGTGCGTAGAGTGTTTCACGCTCATCCTCATCAAGGCTCTGTGCCGCGTCGTCAATCCAGCCATCAACTTCCTCTGCGTCCCAACCTGGAGACTGTGCTAGTCGTGCCCAGTAGCCAAAAGTACCAGTGGACTTGGCATAGGGTGCGACGTAGTTGTCTGGGTCAGCATAGTCTGGTGCCCATCCAATCATCCAGCAACCAACCTCGCCAGCGATAGCGGCATGGAGGTAGTTGGACCACTCAAGACCCTGAACTTGTATCTCGAGCTCCTCAGTGGGCTGTACTGCATCGTCATGCGCTAGAACTGCTCTGAGTCCGTCTGCTAGGAGTAGCTGAGCGTTCTCACGCACTGTGTTTCCAGAGTTGTAGTAGAAGACCAGTGTGTAGGAGTTGTTAGCCAGAATAGTGTCTAGATCGTTGTTGTTCATGGCGTCGTTCCAATAGCTGACGGCCTCTTCGATGTCATATGAGTAGGTACTTGCATCCTCCGGGTATCCGAACATTCCTGTTGGAATCGGTCCGGCAAACTGATTGCCAAAGCCATTAGCGACCGTGTCAATCAAGGTCTCATAGTCAAAGGCATGGCTGAGACACTTCCGCAGGTTGATGACCTTGTATGGGTTCTCCACCACTTTTCCGAGAATAGTCTCGTTCATGGTCTCCGACATCGTGAAGTGTATTGACGCGATGTTGAAGGTTGGATACTGAGCCCATACCTTCAGTGTATTGGGAGTCAAGCTCTGCTGTGTACCGTCATTAGCGCTGAATGCTGGTGGAGATGCATTGTTGTAGACCTGAGTTGCATGAGTTGTCGGCCAATATACGACATCAGCCTCTTCAGCCTGGATATTCAAAATCCTGCTGTTTACATCCTCATTGGTCTTGATGATAACTTCATCAATGGCTCCTGCGTTCGGGAAGTCTGTCCTAGCAGAAGCAGCTCTCCAGTAGTTTTCATTTCGCGCCAGTACGATATTGACATCCGGAGTCCATTCTGTGACCATATATGGTCCAGTTCCGCATGTGTTGTCGTCTAGGTAATCGTTGTGCGCTCCTATCTCGATACCACCATGAGCCTCAACAAAGGTGGGGCTGATCATGGAACCAACTGCGTAGGTGATGGATGCCAAGAATGGCACGTATGGATAGGCCAGTCTGATTCTCACAGTATATGTGTCTAGAACCAGAACGGCACCAGTACCGTCTTCATTCGCATCTGCCCATTCTGTGAAGTTGCCAACATGATCATCGCTGCCTGGGCCTGAGCCGTAGACAGCATTCTCAATGGCGGCTCCACCAAGAATAGGTTCTGCAACCATCCAAACTGGGCCACTAGGATCGAATGTGGCTAACATTCTCTCGAAGTTGTATTGCACACAGGATGCGTTAAATGGCGTTCCATCGTGGAACGTGACGCCCTGACGGAGGGTGAAGGTATAGTTCAGCCCATCATCAGAAATCGTCAGATCCTCTGCCAATAGAGGCACAGTGGGGTCTGTAGATAGCGAGTCGAATTCATACGTGTACAATGTTTCGTACACGTTGTAGTGAACCCATGAGCCAAATGACTCATAGTTGTTGTGCGGATCCATGTAGTCAGGATTTCCAATCGTCTCCCAAACAAGGGTCTGACCAGTCGGCCTGGGTGGAGTCATCAAAAGGTAGGCTCCTGCCGCACCAACAATCACCACGATCACGACGACCGCTATGATTTGGTTTCTTTGAATTGTGTGTTCCTCCTTCTCTATATTTCCTTGAGTCATTATGCACAAATGGCATCACTACTCAAGAGTCGCTCTACGCGAACAAATACAAATAGAGCTAAGTCGCACTAATATAGATTGTGTATAACTTGGATTTAGCTCGGTTTGGGCTACTAACAAGGCGAATGAGCCCGGCGTGCCATAAACAGAATCTTCAAAGAGCATCCAAAGGCTTAAGTATTGTCCGAAAATCCGCTGATTGTAGGTTCAGAATTATGAACCTATCGCATGCAAAGTCCCCATCCTATGGAGAAAACAAAAATGAAGCTCAGAGATTTTATTCTCAGGAGATTAGTCCTAGCCATTCCTGTCATTATTGGCGTCCTGACTATCACATGGTTCCTTGCCTATATTGTCGGTGACCCTGTGACGCTCTATATTAATGAAAATACGCCTCAGGCTGCGATACCCGCAATTCGGCAAGCTCATGGTCTAGATGAACCTCCTCACATTCAATTCTTCCTATACATTACGAATTTGATGCAAGGTGATTGGGGTGAGAGTGCATCGTCGAGCTTCCGACCAGTTCTTCAAGTGATTGCTGAGAAGTTTCCTGCAACTATTGAGCTGTCCATATTCGCAATGATATTTGCAGTGGTTCTGGGAATCCCCCTTGGCATCGTATCAGCCACTAGAAAGGACGAGATGGTTGATCATTTTACTCGCATCTTCTCCCTAGCAGGAGTATCCATGCCCATATTTTGGTTTGCTCTTATGCTGAAGTACATTCTCTTCTACCAGTTCAAAATCATGGGACTGCCCGCACTTCCTCCTGGCGAGAGATATTCTATCTCTACTTACCGAGATTTCACGTCTGTTACAGGCTTCATGCTCATTGACTCGCTAGTATTTAATCTTGATATTCGTCTCTTCATAGACTCATTGCTCCATTTGGCGATGCCGGCATTCTGTTTGGGATATCTGACGCTTGCAATCATCACTAGGATGATGAGGTCCAGCATGCTCGAAGTCTTGACTGAGGATTACATAACCCTCGCCAGGTCAAAGGGTCTGAAAGAACGAACCGTCATATACAAGCATGCCCTGCGAAATGCATTGATTCCTACGGTTACTGTGATCGGACTGGCATTTGGTGGCCTTATAACGGGTGCCGTTCTGACTGAAACAATATTTCAGTGGCCCGGACTCGGCAGATGGGCTGTTCGTGCAATTTTGAATTCGGATTTGGCGGCAATCAATGGATTCACACTACTGGTTGCCTTCATATTTGTCACAGCCAACCTCTTGGTCGATTTAGTCTATGGCACACTTGACCCAAGGATTAGATTTGGATAGGAGGCTCATGACTTGAACAGCACAGCTACACAAACCACGGAATACATAGAGAGCAGCAAAGGGATGCAATTTGGCATTTCTGCCGCCATCAACTACATTGTTGCTATTGGTGCATTCCTATTTGGAGGATTGATTTTAGCTGTAAATTTCGTTGGGGCAATAGCCTCAGTGATAGGTGCAAGCGTTGAACTGCCAATCTATTTCCAAGCTTGGCTAATTCAAGGACTTGCCGCAATAGTGATGGCGTACATAATACTGAGAGGTGGGCTTGCAATACACGACCAGTCCCTGTGGGCATTCACAACAGCACTCTATTCAAACATCCTCTTAGCTGTTGTTTATTTTACCATAGGACTTACTGGCATTCCACTATCAGTTCTTTCTCTGGTTTCCATTCTATCTCTTTTCCAATCTGACGTACGGAAGTATTGGTATCCAAGCTTCAAAGAAGACATGTCTCCCCGTATCAAGGAGCTTCGATACAGCTTGTATTTAGTGAGAAAGAGTCCGCTTGTTGTTGCTGGTATTTTCATTCTTCTCACATTTCTTTCGTTGGCTTTTCTTGCTCCCTATATCGCTCCTTATGGACCTGAAGAGCGGGTTTGGCGGGACAACAATCTTCCACCGGGCTCCCCGAGCACAATAGAAGGAAATCCCATGCATTTTTGGGGTACAGACGATACAGGGGGCGATATATTCAGCAGGATTCTCTATGCAGCTCAAACTGATTTGTATGTTTCAATCACAGTTGTATTGGTCGCGGTTCTTATTGGCACATTCATCGGGGCAATTGCCGGATATTATGGCGGAAAGATTGATGAGGTAGTCATGCGAGTTACAGATGTGTTCTTTGCATTCCCTGGACTCGTTCTTGCAATGGCTATCGTCATGGCGCTCGGTGAGCGAAGTCTGCAGAGTATATCTTTGGCTCTGATGGTGACATGGTGGCCTAGCTATGCACGCTTGGTGAGAGGTCAGGTTCTGGGAGAGCGCGAAAAACTGTACGTCGAAGCTGCTAGATCCGTTGGAGCCAGCGATAGCCGTATCTTGGTCTATCATATTATTCCCAATACAATTCAACCCCTCATAGTTCAGGCAACTATGGATACAGGCTCAGTGCTACTGGTTGCAGCAGGTCTTGCCTTCATTGGATTTGGGCCTCGTGCGGGAGTAGCTGAATGGGGTTTAATGATCTCAAAAGCCCAGAACTTCTTCATGATTGCTCCCTGGGCAGTCTTCTTCCCTGGCTTCGCCATATTGTTCGTGGCTCTTGCTTTCAACCTAGTGGGAGATGGGATCCGAGATATTCTGGATCCTCGAATTCGGAGGCGATAGCATGGTAATCGAAGACTTGGATTTGGTCTTACATGTCAAGGACCTAGTAACAAACTTCTACACCTATGAAGGAGTGGTAAAGGCACTCGATGGAGTGGAGATGTTTCTGCGGCGTGGCGACACTATGGGTCTCGTGGGAGAAACAGGCTGCGGAAAATCCGTGACAGCAAGGTCAATCCTTCGAATTGTTGAGGCCCCCGGCAAGATTAATGGTGGGGAAGTTTGGTTCAATCCTAACTTGGATAATGGAGGAGAAGCAGAACCGGTGAATCTTTTGGAACTAAGTCCAGAGGAAATGCTTGATATCCGAGGTGAGAAGATTGCCATCGTCTTCCAAGACCCCGCGACATATCCAAATCCTGTGTTCAGGATTGGAGAACAAATTGCTGAAGTCATTCAGCTACATCAGGACCTGAGTCGTGATGTCGTAGAGATGAAGATTGAGAAGCTACAGAACTCGCTGAAAGAAGATATGGACCGCGAGAGAGAATCCCAAATCAAAGAGAAGATCAAGTATTACGAGTCCATGCTAGATGATCCGCCTGAACCGGATGAGAAAGACGCCAAGATGGCTGCCAAGAAGCGAGCAGTCGAGATGCTTAAACTAGTCAAGATGCCTGCTCCAGAGCAAGTCGTAGACCAATATCCACATGAGTTGTCTGGCGGAATGCGACAGAGAGCACTTATTGCTATGGCACTGGCTTGTAATCCCAGCGTCCTCATTGCTGATGAAGCGACCACGGCTCTTGACGTCACTGTTCAAGCACAAGTATTGCATCTGCTCAATGAGCTGAAGAAGGAAATTGGAACATCCATAATAATCATAACTCATGATATGGGTGTCGTTGCAGAAACCTGCAACTGGACCAACGTGATGTATGCTGGAACCACTGTCGAAACATGTGCCACCAGGGAGTTGTTCAGTAATCCGCTGCATCCCTATACTGCTGGGTTATTGATAGCAGTTCCCAAACTGCACGAAGAAAAAGAACGTCTTCCTCAGATTCTTGGAAGTGTTCCTAATCTCATCACGCCGCCTTCGGGTTGCCGTTTTCATCCAAGATGCGAATATGCCACTGAAGTATGTAGCAGGGAGAAGCCCCAGCTAAGAGAGCTGGAGCCCGAGCACTGGGTTGCATGCCATCATCCACTCAAATAACAGGAGAAATGAAATATGTCAGATAATGTATTGCTCAAAGTTCGAGGGCTCAAGAAGTATTTCCCGCTGACTGGTGGTGTCTTCAGGAAAGTTATTGGACAGGTTCACGCCGTCGATGGTATCGACATGGATATCAGAAAAGGGGAGACAATGGGAATAGTTGGCGAGAGCGGCTGTGGCAAGACAACACTTGGCCGAACCGTCCTCCGCTTAATTGAGCCTACAGAAGGGCAGATTGTTTTTGACGGAGAGGACATATCCGAGCTCAGTGGTCGAGATTTGAGAAAAATCCGAAGAGAGATGCAGATTGTCTTTCAGGATCCTATGGCGTCTCTAGACCCACGACTTACTATCAAGAATTCTGTCGGAGAGCCACTATTGGTTAATGGCATCGCTAAGGGTCCAGAAATGAGACGAATGGTACTGGACTTGCTGCAGAAAGTCGGATTGACGGAAGACCACCTCAATCGTTTTCCACACGAATTCAGTGGTGGACAGCGGCAGAGAATCTGCATTGCTCGTGCCCTCGCATTGAATCCTAAGTTTGTCGTGATGGATGAGCCCACCTCAAGTACGGATGTTTCTGTTCAGGCACAGACGCTGAATCTAATGAAGGACCTTCAGGAAGAATTGAACCTGACATACATGTTCATCTCACACGACTTGAGCGTTGTGAAGCACATGAGCGATAGGATAGCTGTCATGTACCTTGGCCAGATTGTAGAGCTTACCCCGCATGATATCTTCAGGGGTGCATTACACCCTTACACTTTTGCTCTCGTATCAGCCGTTCCTATTCCCAATCCCAAGTTTGCCGGCAAGGCACAAATTCTCAGTGGTGAAGTACCGAGCCCGATTAGCCCGCCCACCGGCTGTAGATTTCATCCAAGATGCATATTTGCTGAGGACATATGTGAAACCGAGCAACCCGAGCTTCGTGATATGGGTGACGGACACCTCGTTGCATGTCACTTTGCTGGAGAATTGGACTTTGGTTCAAGTGCTCAACAGACTTATGCAGACGCCATGGGCGAAAGGGAAAAAGCGGAAGCATAGACGAACCGTGTGATTAAAATTCGCTCAAATGAATGATAGCTGGGACTTAAGATGGCTATTGACCCAGACACCGATAGGGCAACAGAGGACTCTGACAGAGAAATTGACTGGGCTGAATATGCCTATCAAGAAACTCAAAGGAAAAAACCCGCGATTCCCCTGGATGCAACAGATTATGTCGCTTTGCTTCTCGCATCCCTTCAGACCATCTTTCTCCCGATCGTTATTTTAGCGGTGCTATTGCTCATATTGGGCCTTTACTTCGGGATATTGTTCTAGCTGGGATGTGGAATCCGCTTGGAATCCGGCAGGCTTTCAGAGATTCAATTCTCCTTGGCAATCGCCACAATCATTGTATCAGTCGACAGTGGCATTGCATTGGCTGTGCTTCTTGTTTATTCTGGTTATTCAGCATTCTATGTCATTAGCATCCTTTTGATTTTAGAATTCGGAATAATGCTGATTGTTGGTGCTCTGTTAATGTCAAGGCAGCCATTAGACGACACTAACCGCTATGATGATGAAGGGCATCCTGTTCAATCATGGAGAGCCGCATTGATTGGGCGAACTGTCCTCATATCGTCACTCTTTGTTTTGGCATTTGCCGCTCTCTTTGGGTTCTTGGAGGGGGTCTTCTAGGGATATTCCGTTGGTAGGCTGGACCTGCCCGACGAAAGCGAGAATACTAACCTTGTTAAGAGCAAAAGCACGTAGAAGAATAAAATAATGGCCAGTGCTAGATATCCCACTGAGAGTGCTGGAGAGACTGTGCTCAGAGCAAATGCGGGGGATAGAAACAAGCTCCAAGAAATGTATGAAAATGCTTGGGCAATGAGGGGTGGGATGCTACTGCCGAAGGGGGATATCACCAAGAATACAATGCCGAGAGCCGTTGAAATTCTCATCCAACTTTTTACAGAATTGAATGCAATCTTTGCATAAACGACATCTTGCCTATTTAGGTCGGACAAATCTTTCTCCATAAGAAACCCTAACAGCTCCTGAGACGTCTTTGCGTTCCCGGGACCCATTACAACTGCCAATCCGACAATGAAGACCATAATCATCACGCCGGTTGCAACGATCGACCCGACTAGGAGCAGAACGACTACCATCGATGACGCACCAAGAATGAGCGCTAGGCAAATGAATCCACTCAAGGTGTTATCCTCAAGATAGTCATTAATCCTGTCTTGGAATGAATTATGGCTATTGTTTGACACGTTATCCATGACCCATTGATGTGATATACATCTACTCAGTTCCCCCTCAATCTTTTCGCCCTCTCTGGCTTTCCAGACATCATGATGAAGATTCTCTTGGAACTGCTTAAACGCACCATATTCGCGGAATCGCCAAATGGCTGATAGGATGATGAGAATACCGGAAGCGAGAAAGGCAGTAGGCAATTCCATTTCATATGGCAAATTTCATTTTCTCTTTAATATATGCTCATTCAGACATCACGATAATGCATTATCAATTGTTCAATAGCAAACATCCATACATGATGGAATAGTTCTCTTGATTTGTTGCTATTTCCATAGTTTCTGGCAATGTAAATTGTTACGTTTCCACGAAGATTTACTGGTCTTGAGTTGTTTACAGAGAGCGCGACTCGCTCTCCCTTCGTTTTGAGTTCCATTCCACGCTGCCTTAACACTTTGGGACTCTCAGAAAACGTATAATCCAGATTATTTTTCGGAATGGGATATATCTCACATTCTAAGCCATTAAAATCAACAAAGACTTCAATAGTTGCGAACTCGTATCGGGGTATCGGCTTAGTTGGCCGAGGAAATGACGGCGCAATAACGGGGCGCATTTTTGGTTTATTCATTGCAACGCCCCCTTCAACAATCCCGCAGAAATCCCCACCAGCTCCCGAGAAATGTAATCGGTGGATAGAATCCACTTCTGTATCGAAAACGCCTGTTTCCTCTTTGACTACTCCGTACGGATTATCCTTTCCTTCAGCCGCTTTGCTCCAGTAGTAAAATGGGCATGTTACCATGGGAAGAATTCTTTCTGACCAAAGAATCTTCTTTTTCATAATCTTGATTATTTCCTCATTGACCACGAATAAAGAAAATTCTGCTGGTCCCAGCGTCTTCGCATATTCTGATAGAGCTACGGCTGAATTCTCTTGGTCTAAAATAATCCGGGATGCCGCTTCTCTTAGGTCCTCAGGTTCTAGTTCTAGAGAGGTTTTGTCGCTGGTGCCTATGGGCTGCCGTATGTCAAATGAATACGCATATCTTTCCTGAAATTCTCGAATTGATGACATGGGAAATTGGATACTAGGCTTCACAAATTGGGTATCTTCTTAACGTCCATATTCTTTTTGGTCATTACGCGCCAATTGGTCGCTAGCTCAAAACACGTATATATCCAGATTATACTTGAGCTATGTCGTCTATTAGCCGGGAGAACGGACGCGACCTCTCGAGCAACCCTGAATCGGGTTCAGAAAAACGGTTGGATTGCTAGGATTGGTTTCCTCTGTTTGCCGTGTTCTCTATTGCTCTGATCGAGGTCTTCCTCTTGGTGGGTACACTTCGGTGCCCACCCCTATTCTTTTTGAATCTCCTCATAACGAATGCATCGTATCCAGTGTCCTGGCTCTACTTCTCTGTATTCAGGAACCTTTTCCTTGCACCCATCTTTCGCAAAGTCACATCGCGGATGGAATGGACAGCCTTCTGGAATGTTGCGTGGGTCAGGTGGCTCGCCTCGGATGCCCCTAAGTTTCGGACGGGATCCTCCCTCACGCATACGCATCATGGCAATGGTTGGAAATGATGCCATCAAGCCCATGGTGTACGGATGACCTGGACTATGGTATATTTGAACCGCATTGCCAAGCTCCATTATTTTGCCTGCATACATTATGGCAATTCTATCCGAAACCTCAGCAATCACACCTGCGTCATGGCTAATCATGATGGTCGAAACATCGAATTCGTCTTTGACCATTTGAAGCACATTCATTATCTGTCTTTGAATCGTCACGTCTAGTGCACTGGTTGGTTCATCGGCTATTACTAGATATGGTCCTGAGATTAACGACATGGCAATGAGTACCCTTTGAGCTTCTCCACCACTAAAACTGCCGGGGTCCAATACATAGCGAGTGTCCGCGTCGGCTAGGCTCACGAGATTGAGAAAATCCAAGACTTTCTTCTTCATTTCTATGAGACGCACATCTTCATCATGAATCTCAATTGGCTCTCCTGTTTGCATGCCAATGGAATATTGTGGATTCAGTGCATGTGTGAGTCCTTGTGGAATCATTGCAATCTCTTTTCCTCTGAGTTTTGCAAGCTCTTCATATGGCGTGTTCAGCATGTCATGTCCTCTGAAGATTACTGTGCCAGTAGCGCCAGGCGTTTCTTCTCCGTTTTTCTCAAACTCCTTTAGGAGTCCTGGTACATTGGATGAACCTGCTCGAAACCGTGCCATCTTGTCGAAAAGCCCGATTATGGCAAGAGCAAGTGAGCTCTTGCCACAGCCACTCTCGCCCAAAATGCCTAATGACTCTCCCTTCTTCACGTCAAATGAAACATCATCGACTGCTTTTATCAAACCGTCTTTTGACGGGTAGTATGCTCTTAGGTTTTCAACATGTAGTATGACTTCCTCGTCGGACATGATGCTCACTTCTAGGTCCAGAAAGTTTTGTATTAAAACAATGTTGATGAAGCAGAACTTGATTTTCATTAAACCTACTTAGTAACCCTTTATACATGGATTGTTCTTCGTTTGATAGGGTTAAGAATGAGCAAGGTGTATTTCTCGGACAGAAAAGCAGAATCTCACTATAACATGCTTGACAAGCTGGAGCATGTCCTACAAGAGATGGGATTTTTGGATGCAATTGAAGAAGGCGAAAAGGTTATGGTCAAGACCCATTTTGGGCAATGGGGAAATACTAACTATATTCGTCCTGCCTATGTTCGGAAGGCCGTTGAACTTATTCGTGAAGCGGGTGGTGTCCCATTCGTTTGTGAATCTTGCGGGCTTGGTTATGGTGAGGGTGGTGCATATGGCGGACGAACAACGGCTCCTGAATATCTTGCCATGGCTGAACTGAACGGCTATACGCAGGCAACGGTTAATGCCCCGATACTCATGGCAGATGGTTATTGGGGGACTGATGTCTTTGATGTCGAGATTGACGGTGAGTACGTGAAAAAGGTAGATGTAGCAACCGCTGTCCTTGATTCTGATAAGATATTGATGCTCACACACGCAAAGGGTCATGGTCTCGGTGGGTTAGGTGGATCTGTCAAAAATCTTGGAATTGGACTAGTAGGCAAGAAAGGCAAAGCCGAGATGCATTGGATGGGCGATATCGATTTGGATGAAGAGAAATGCCTGGGTCCTGAATGCTCTAAGTGCCTGAAGGTCTGCCCAGTAAGATGTATAACAATGGAAGAAAAGGCTAATATTGAAAAAGATGAATGCATTGCATGTTATCACTGCATTCACGTATGCAATCGTGTTAAGGCAAAGGCTATCTCAATGACCTGGCGCCCAAATCATACGCAAGTCTATAGATTTGTTGAGAACGCTCTTGGGGTCATTGATTCCATTGGCCGCGAGAAGTTCTGGTATGTCAATCTCGCAGTGGATATCTCCGACAAGTGTGATTGCTGGAATGTAGGTGCACCTCTACTAGTTCATGACATTGGCATCTTCGGCTCAAAAGACCCTTTGGCTATAGACCAAGCATCATTGGATG
This sequence comes from Candidatus Thorarchaeota archaeon, assembly GCA_004524445.1. Classification (GTDB taxonomy): domain Archaea; phylum Asgardarchaeota; class Thorarchaeia; order Thorarchaeales; family Thorarchaeaceae; genus TEKIR-14. The sequence continues at coordinate 15,386 of SDNP01000029.1, forward strand.
CAATAAATGAAGCTCCTGCCAATCCAGAGTCCGCAGTTGGTAAAGAAGTGTGTCAGGAGAAGTTCGCTACTGCTCATGCCTGCAAGGACCCCGATTCTGGCGAGATTGTGCCGCTTGCCGATATTCAGATGGCTCATGCTGACAAGATGAAGTTGGGTTCTCGCGAATATGAGCTTGTCCAGCTGACAAGAGAGAAGCCTGACAAGAGCTAGGAAGACTATGGAGTTGTGGAAATACATGCAGGAAGAATGGTTCAGAACAATGCTTGCTGAAGCTCATCGAAATCAGAGAAATCATCTCGAAAGAATGATTGCCGGATTAACCGATGAGCACATTATGAAGAAAGTGATACCCAACGAGGAACAGTCTAGTATTTTCGTTCTTCTCGAACATATTGCATCATCCGAAACATACTGGTTCTACAGAAGCAAGCATGGAATTGGCTCTCGGCCTGAAACCAGCAAGCCAGCGGAGATTCTTGAGAAATTGAAGGAAAACTCGGAGAAGATTCTTGATGTACTTCAAAGATGCAGCAAAGAACAACTCCGCATTATTCCTCCATCGCCAGCTGAAGGTCCATCCGTAGCTTGGGCTCTGCTTAGGACGTATATGCATGGAATATACCATTCTGGACAAATTGCCAAGTTCAGATATTTAGCTGGGGCTCCGCCGCTTCCGGAGGAGGACATTGACAATTGGGCACGTGCCGTTGACTCGGTCGCGGCGATAGTAGACGGTTTCATAGACCAGATTGGTTAGCGTCTTGTATTGCATTTCTAAAGGACAGAAAAACAGAATGGACTTATCTATATAGTTGCATCTGCCTTTTTGGAGATTTGTAGAATTGCAGGGGTTCCCTAGAGAGGCAAAATTTCGATATTCTTGGCGAAATTATCAAGCCAGGACATTGAAGGAATTGAGTGATTATCTCGAGGACGGAGTCAAACGAAATCCCATTGAGTCACGCTTATACTGCGCATAAGTGGGGCCTCTCAAATTCCTGAATCTCTCAGGACACCTCGTAAACTTCCTCCTGCTCCGATAGAAACCTCCAGCTCCTCCAGCAAATTCGAGGCCTTTGAGTCACAACAAACTCCAGTTGCCAAGTGTTATTGTCAGAGCATTGCTATGTATCTCGGATCTTTTGCTTTCCTCTCTGCAAATATGGAGTGAACCTGATACGTGATGGGCACACGTATGAACAGAGTCCGCAGTCAATGCATACCTCAACATGAAGCTTCTTCAATCGGTCTATATCTCCTGCTTTTTCAGCCTCCATTATCAGTTGAGGATAGATATCAACTGGACAGACAGTATTGCAATAGCCACAGCGGATACATGGCAGGGGGTTCCGATACGGATCCGGTTCCTTTTGTGTGAAAGCGGTGATTCCCGAGGTCGCTTTCAAAACAGGATATGATGAATTAGGTATGGAGGGGCCCATCATTGTTGAACCAATCACAATACGTTCGAATTCGCTTGGCGATACCCCGACTGATTCTAGCACATGCTCGACCGGTGTACCCATTCGAACCCAGAGATTCTTTCCTCCCGTTTTTTTCGAATACATGGTTAGGCCCCTACTAACGAGCGGCTCTCCATCTATGACTGCCCGTTTGACAGCATGCGCAGTCGATACGTTGTGAACCACTGCCCCAATGTCTGGTGGATATTTCCCATATGGAATCTCTTTGTCAAGAATCTCCTTTATGAGCAATTTCTCGCTTCCGATCGAATAGCTAGGCCTTATTCTTATGATAGGGATGTCGTTTTCGCCCAGTAGTTTCTCGAACTCAGGAATCTCACCCTCTTTTGTTCTTGTGGCAAATATGACCTCATCTGCCTCAAGCATCTGGGTCATCAACTTGATTCCAGTTATTATTCCAGCGGGCTTTTCGACCATCAGTCGTGAATCGCATGCTATGTTTGGGTCACTTTCCTTTGCATTGATAAGAAGATGAGATATCGGTTTCTCTGGAGATAATTTGACATGAGTCGGAAATGAAGCTCCCCCCAGACCTACAACACCTGCTTCCCTTACCCTCTCCTGCAATTCCTCTGTTGTCGCATCATCCGGATCTAAAGGCTCGTAGTAGGGTTTTTGTTTATCATCATGGGTTTCTATAATCAAAGCCATCTCTTTCTTGCCCGATTCGGGATGCTGCCTTTGGGTCAGGGCAACAACTCTTCCGTTTACTGGACTATGTATGGGAACAACAAGCGGTCCGCCACTCAAATCATCACCAATCTTCTGTCCGTAGAATACCTTATCGCCTACTTGAACTGAGGGCTTCGTTTCAGGTCCGATATGCTGACGCAGGAAAACAACCATCTCCTTAGCCGGCGGAATAAATATGAACGGGGAATCCACTGCATCTCTCTTCATGGACAGGTCCATTTTGAAGCCCCCCTTTTCTACAAACTCACTTACAGGTTTTTCGTTGGTCTTCATGACTAGGTTCCTCCGTCGTCCTCCCTTAGTCCATAAGGTGTCCTGATTCCGATTTTGTCAAGATATGGCGTTGCTAGGTTAAGAACTAATAGTGCGATAATCGATCCTCCAAGGACATTAAGAAGTTGTAGTGCAAATGTCAGTAGGGCAAGTGTAACGCCAAAGATAATCTGGGATATTTCCGGCATGGGTGTTGACTGCGGTTCAGTTGCCATAAAGAAGACCATGAAGATGACACTTCCTGTGAAGACATGGAACGCAATCCGCAAAATGGGATCTCCTCCGACTGCCAGTCCAGTAATTACAGCAAGAGCCGTCATTGTCGTCAGAGTAGATATGATGATGCGCCACTTGAATTTGAGCCAGTATGCTGCTAGCGCACCTACAACGAGTACGACAATTCCAGATGCGCCGCCAATCCAGCCATGGGTTTGCCAGAGCACAAGGGCCTGCGCGGGTGAGAGCTCAATACCCAGAATTGGCAATATCTTTCCACTGAAAATCCACATCGAGTCCTGAAAGCCTTCAGCACTCAGAAGATCCAGGCTGAGATGATGTGGATGAAAGATCATCCCAACGTCCAGAGAGTCTTCCAAGAATATCATGAGAGAGAGCAGTACGAGCAGCACAGTCTTAGATGCTGCAGCAGGGTTGACGTATTTTCTGTCGAAATATGCCCCCTGTCCGTACTTGAACACTAGGATTGTAATCAAGGCCACGGTAACAGTAACTAGAAATGGACTGGCGATGGGCATAGCTAATCCCACTATCAAACCTGCAACCATGGGCGAGCTAGGTGATTCATATGTTGGTTTCATTCCTCGCCATTTCTGATAGTAGAATATCAGACCATGTACCAGAATAACCGTGACAACAGCAATCATGATATGAAAGAAGGCATCGAGGCCCATCACAATGACAGAGGCAAGAGCGATGAATGACATCGACAGAAAGGTCTTGAACATCAACTCGTCCTTTGTGAAGCCCATGTACATGTGTGGTGGTTCAACCTTGACATATTCTACTGCGTTTTCCTCTTCATTGCTCATCGGTGTTTCACCTATATCCTATCCTCTAGAAAAAAGACAAGTCTTTAAGTTTCTCGTCTACAGTTTTTGAATAGAAAAAGAATCAGTCATCTAGGCCCTTAGTTAACCAGCACCGATTCTTCTTCCAATTAAGGCTACAAGTAGCCAATGTCTTGAATATCTTTTGGAATTACTGCTCAATTTGCCGGAGGTTGCACGTGTTAGTGGATAAGAACAGATGATTAGATTTCATTAGAATTCAGGAAGTTCTTCGTACCTGTGGCAGAAAATCCAATGATCATCTTCCACTTCACGATACTCAGGAACCTGTTCGACACAGATGTTTCTCTTGTACTGGCATCTAGGATGAAAAGGACAGCCAGATGGTGGATTCGTCATATCGGGTGGACTTCCTGGAATCCCTCGAAGAATCAAACCCTTCTCCCTGATTCTCCGTATCATTTCCATTGATGGGTTGCTCATGAGAAAGGCTCTTGTGAATGGGTGTCCAGGGTACATTAGAATGGTTTCCGCGTCTGCGAACTCCATTATGCGTCCTGCAGACATGACTGCTATTCTGTCTGCGGTTTCTGCCATGAGACCCTGGTCATTAGTGATAAGGAGCATAGTCAAGTCCAGCTTCTCACGTACCAAATTGATGGCATCCATAATTCGTCCTTGCACTCCAACATCGAGGGCTGTAGTTGGCTCATCAGCAATGAGGATTTCAGGTACCATTATGAGCGCCATGGCAATCAACACCCGTTGGTCTTCTCCCATGCTGAATTCCTTGGGTTTCAAGGCCTTGCGGATGTCTATATCACCAATCTCTACCAGGTCCAAGACCTGGAGTACCCGCCTCAGGACCTCCCTCTCATATAGAACACTCTCATCATCGTGAGCCCATAGCGATTCAGCTGTCTGTAGTTGAATGTTAGTATATGGATTCAATGACTTCATTGTTCCTTGAGGGACATAGGTAATCTCATTTCCTCGAATTTTCCTGAACTCTTCTTCGTTGAGGGCGAGTAAGTCCTCTCCTTTATACCAGATGTGACCTTCAACTCCGGGCAGCTTCTCTCCAATGTCATCAGAAGTCTTGCCCTCTTTGCGAGCTTTCTCACGCAGTTCCCAAAGTCTCTTGTTTTCTTTGTCACCCGATGCTGAACCGAATTTTGCTGTCTTCTCAAATATCCCCAAAATCGCCAACGCTACAGAAGACTTGCCAGCGCCGGATTCGCCGAAGAGACCTACTGATTCCCCTCTCCTGATGCCGAATGATACATCATTGACAGCGTGCACCAAACCACGTTTTGACGTATAGGCCGCCCTTAGGTTTTCTACCTTCAGAACGTATTCATCAGCATGTTCTGGCATAGAAAAGCCAATGTAGCGTTACCAAAAATACTCTCCGAAACAAGCAGTTTCAATGCAAACATTATTGGAGAATAATATGCGCAAATTCGACATGAGATGGCTTCTATTACTCGGCGTCAATCAATGCTTCACAATTGTGACATTTGCCAGACTTGCCCGTGACCCAGATGATCTTGGAGAAATCCAGTTGAATTTTGCAGTAGGGACAGGTTTTGGGGAAGCTTATGGTTCCATTATGAATATCGAATTCGTCAGGGATAGACCGGTCTGCGGTGGCACTTGTCATGAAAGCCCTACGTGACCGCATATTCGATTTAGCATATGCATAGACAAGGTACCCTCCAATAGCTAGCAAAATGGGAAGAATAATTCCAATCCAGATGAGAATAGAACCCAGCAAATCAAAGCTGAGCTGGAATAGATAAATGCTGAACAGAGGGAGAAACAAGATTCTACCTCCCTCCGTTATTTTTGATGCTACTGATGCTCATTCCTCAATATCAATCTCTGTTCCATTAACAAAGACCCGTTCCACCCTACTATAGAACTCGAAGGGGTGCCCGGACCAAATTACTATGTCTGCGTCCTTGCCTTTCTCCAATGACCCAACTCGCTTATCCACACCCAAAATTTCAGCTGGATTGATTGTCACGCATTTCAACGCATCATCACGGCTCATACCTAGTTTGATTACGTTCATTGGAAGCAGCGGGAAGTAATTCATGGGTGTGAGTGAATCAGTTTGAAGGGCAACCTTTACACCCGCTTTGTTCAAAATGACTGCAGTTTCAAAACCTCGTTCCCTTGTTTCGGGCTTTGAAACCCAGTACATGGTGGGGCCAATCACGGCAGGCACCTCTGACTTCGCAATGTGGTCTGCAATCTTATGACCCTCTGTGCAATGTATCAAAACTAATCTGAGATTGAATTCTTTGGCCAGTCGAATAACTGTAGCAATATCATCAGCACGATGGGCGTGAGCGTGTAGCGGTATTTCCCGTTTTACAACTTTGGCAATCATCTCAAGACCCAAATCTCGTTTAGGTGGTTTTGGTGGTGCCTTGCCCTCCCCCTTTGCTTCTCTTGCTTTTGAGCCGAACGCCTTCCACTCGTCCATATAGTTCTGAGCATCCGTTATTGTCTTTCGAAGCAAAGCGGCTATACCCATTCGAGTTGAGGGCATCCTGCTATTATCGCGACCATGAACGCGCTTTGGATTTTCTCCTAGTGCCACTTTCAGTCCTGATGGCGCTTGGAGAATCATGTCTTCAACGACCTTGCTGCCAACTGGCTTGATCACAAAAGCTTGCCCACCGATTACATTTCCTGAACCTGGACCTGTATTCAGTGAAGTGACTCCACCTAGTAATGCTTCACTGAGAGAGGGCTCATGAGGATTGAAACCATCAATGGCTCTCATATGAGGTGTAATTGGCTCGGTCATTTCGTTCCCGTCACTTCCGGCCCAGCCGATTGAACCATCGAAGAGACCCTGATGTGTATGGGCATCAATGAAACCCGGAAGAATGAATTTTCCTTCCGCATCTATTATCTCAGCATTCTTAGGGATTTTGATGTCTTTTCCGACAGATTTTATTTTTCTGTCATCAAAAACTACAGTACCACCATCGATTTGGCCATTGATAGGACACAGGATTGTGCCATTTATGATTGCCTTCATTATCGCTCACACAAAGAGGTGATTATTCATCAGAGAAAAGTGTTCTTGTTAATCCGGCACTCTGAGTTCCGTTCAACACTGTATTGAAATACTTGAATATGCAAAACACACACATGCCAGACGGATGTACAATAGGCGCGCTTAACATGGATGAAAAGCGCTACCTCTTCAAGAATCGGGATTTAGTCTATCCGGACTTCAAAGACACAACCAAATTCGATGATGAAGCTTTTCTAGTGACAGGTGTGAATATTGCAGTTGGAAAGCCAACAGGTGCATCGATTGGTATCAATAAACATGGCGTGATGATGGCTAGTTCTACAGTATTGATCTCACAGGACCCTCCTTACGATGACCTTCTCCAATTGCTCTTGAGAGAAGCAAAATCACTGAGTGAGGCAGTCAGTATCGTGAGAGATGATTTGGATAGCGGGTCCAAATACCAATGGTGCAACTTCGTGATTTCTGATTCTAAGAAAGTGGGTATTATTGAAATCGGAAATGGTGAGATGGTTACGGAGAGTGATGTTAGAATGGCTGTGAGAACCAACCATCATCTTAAGCTCCCTACCTCTAAGCTCCTAGAGTCTGCACCACCTGAAATGAGAGAAGCTGCTGGATCACTGACCACAAGTCGATACAGGCTACAAGTGGCGTTTGCAATGCTAGAGGATGCAAAAGTTCTAACGGATATCACTCAGATGCTAAGCTCACATTCTGAAGGAAGGGGCTTTGACTCAATATGCAGACATTATCATCCAAATGAAAACAGGTATCGAGGAATGACCTCGTACTCTTACATATTGGAATCTCTCGAGTCTGAGGATAGTCCAGAGTACAGAATCCACGTTGTCCGGGGAAATCCGTGCGAATCGGCATACCAGACTCTAGAAATTGATTTTGCAGGCACGCCTGCTGAAAAGGATAGGCTTGTTTCTGGTTTCCCTTGATCTGAAGAGCACAAAGGTATCTACAGTTGGATATATCAGATAGAAGCAATCTCCACTCTACTAGAAAAGCGGTCGATTCATTATGACATCAGAAAAGCTCCGTAATGCCCTGAAAGGGGTTGCAATTACAACAGCGACACCATTTACTAAAGACCTATCCAATATTGATTTGAATGGCTTGAAGGAGAACCTCCGATTTTTATCAAAACATGGTATCTCATTGTTTGTTCCGTGTGGAAACACAGGTGAGTACTATTCTCTGTCTGATGAAGAGTGGAAGTCCGTAGTGGAAACCACAATCGAATCCACCAACAATGATGCTTGCGTGTTGGCGGGCGCAGGAGGCTCAATCAAGACTGCTCTGAACCAGACAAAAATTGCCAGTGAGCTAGGTGCTGATGGCATTATGATTATGTATCCTCGGCATGTATTTGCCTCCGCTGAGGGGTTACTCAATTATTGCCAGAGGATCATTGACGCTGCCAATGAAATTGGAGTTGTATTATACAAAAAAGGAAATCTCATGACTGATGCTGTGCTGACATCTCTCACTAAGAATGAAAATCTTGTTGGAGTAAAATATGCACATGGCAGGATAGTGGACTTTGCAAAGACCGTCGAAGATCTTGGGAACAAAGTGGTGTGGTCTTGTGGCACAGCCGAGAGATTTGCACCGTTCTTTTGGCTTGCTGGGGCAGAAGGGTTCACATCCGGTCTTGGGAACTTCGCCCCCGAAATATCTCTCCAAATGTTCGAAGCACTGAAGAAGGGGGACTATTCTGGTGCAATGGAAATACAGCTAAAGATAACGCCCTTGGAATACCTCCGTGAAGGCAGAGAAAAGGCAAACAATGTTCCAGTTGTCAAGGCTGCATTAGATTATATTGGGCTTCATGGTGGTAAATGCCGCCCACCAATCCATCCGCTTAGAATCAAGGAAAAGACAGAGGTCTTGGATGTGGTTTCATCCTGGAATTTGTCAAGACTCCGGTAGAAGTTCATTCCTGTGCATTTCAATTAGATGAGCCGTCCAACCTGCTGATCTGGCAACCGCAAAAAGGTCCGTATTGAACCGGGGCGCAATCTCCATGGTTGCATATACTGCTGCGTTGTACAAGTCCACATTGGGATGAACTCGGATTCCCTTTTCTTCCCAAAGGAGCTCCGCTCCAACTTCAGCCACCTCTGTTATTAACTCTGGTAGCCAGTATTGATTTGTACCCTCTGTTCTCCTGTCTAGCATCTCCGCGAGAATTTTGGCACGTGGGTCAGTGGTTTGGTAAATCCTATGTCCTAGTCCATGTACTCTCTTGCCCGAGTCGATTCTCTTGCGAAGGGCCTCCTCAGTTGACTTCGATTTCTGAAGATGAAGGAGCATTTTGTATGCTTCATGACCCGCCCCATGATGGAGCGATCCGGTATGCTCTGCGAGGGCTTTGCTTAATGCTTGTACAATATTGCCATTCTCTCTAAAGCTTCTCATGAGTGCTGATAGGGACGGATTATCGGGATCATCCATATGTAGAATTAGACAAGTCTCAAAATCCCTAAGATCACTCTCAGGAATGCCTCTGTCTGAATAGAGGGTGTACACCGACCTCGCATGAGTGTGATGCTCGTCATTTAGCAATTGATTCCCATCATTTCTATCAGCACTCGCTAGGCGGAGATAGTACGGAAGATTACTAACAAAACAATAGAGCTTTTCATCCTCTTGAAGACCCGTGAATACTCCTGTTCTGTCCATATATTTCGGAATCTGCTTTGGATGGCTTAGGGATGATTCTGTGTTGCGAATTGAAGTTCTAACTCTCAATCCTGAGAGAGATGTCTTGAAGCTTTCGAGTTCTGATTCTTCTGGAAGAGATCCATTAACTAGTAGAAAAAAACAGCTTTCAAACGATTGCTCTTTCGCAAGACTATCTATTCTTTTTTCCCTGTAGTACAGAAGGCCTTCGTCTTGGTCGATTCTACTTATGGGACCCATGGAGGTATAAGCACTATTTCGCCATATCTCTTTTATTACTCGAGACGCTAATCTCTTTCTCCCAATCTAGGCCTTGCTTTCAAAAGAATGGCTATTCCGAGAATCGGGAATAGCAGCTCCAGATAGCCTCCTTGGTACAACAAAAGCAAAAACATGCCAACAAGCAATAATAAAGCAGTCTTTGCTATAGTCTCACCCGCCCTCCACCCAGGCGGCTTTTTGTAGACCAGAAGCCACAATAATGGGATGGCGAATATGAGTGAGGAAAACCCTGCAGCGTAGCTCAAATTTACCATCTTTGTTACCGAAATAGATACTATCGCCTCTGTTCTTGAATGATATTCTAATCGGACATCGAATTCACCAGTCGTATAAATGGCATTAATGTGGCCGTCTCGATAACCTATTTGGAAAGTTATGTCATTCTCTCCTTCGATTCTTACCACTTGACTGTAAATCCATTTTCTTAGAGAACGATAGTATATGCCTCCCGCCACCCGGCGATAGACCCAGTCCCCGCCCTCATGGAACTCAACCGATACAAAGGCAAATTCGCTGTGAAGCAGACTGAACTTGAAGATTCGGTACTCATCTTGATTACTCCCTGCAATATATGTTGTTTCATGAACCGATTCTGGTATGCCAACTGGAATAGGATTGACTAGAAGCCCTCCCCCAACCAAAAACAATATGGCTAGAATCTTGGGGTAATAATTTGTTTTCATCCCTTTCAAGCCCTCTCATCAATGTTGCTTAACAATGTGATAGTATTGATTTCAGTTTATGCATCTTTATTATGAATAACATTCTCCTTTTCCTGGATAGGGTAGTACATTTCTGTCATTTTTCACAAGACATATAGGGATGAGGTTTTTTCTTTCAAGTAACACGTAGAAGGGTGTTTCAGTCTAATGACAATACGTTTGGCTATCAATGGCTTTGGACGGATAGGAAGAAGATTTGCAGCTTTTGCCCTAAAGTCAAAGCATTTTGAAATAGTGGCAATTAATGACTTGGCGGATGCAAAAACTCTCACGCATCTGTTCAAGTATGATACAGTCTTTGGAAAGCATGATGGAACTGTCAAGTATGAGGATGGGCATATTTTTATTGATGGACATAAAATCAAGATGCTTTCAGAGCGAAATCCGGCAGAATTGCCGTGGAAGGAGATGAAGGTCGATATAGTAATCGAATCGACAGGTATATTCAGGAAGAAAGAGGATGCGGAGAAACACCTTGAGGCTGGAGCAAAGAAGGTGTTAATCAGTGCTCCCGGGAAGAGTCCAATGCGGACGATTGTTCTTGGAGTCAATGAAGATGAGTATGATCCAAAGAATGACCATGTGCTATCCAACGCTTCATGCACAACCAATTGCCTTACACCTGTTGCTAAAGTTCTGCACGAGGAGTTCGGTATTAAGAAGGGACTAATGACGACTACCCATGCTGTGACCACAAGTCAAAGTATTCTTGACCTCCCACACAAGGATCTTCGAAGAGCAAGAGCTGCAGGATGGAATATCATTCCGACAACAACTGGTGCTGCCAAAGCAACAGCTTTGGTGTACCCAGAGATGGAGGGCAGGCTTGACGCTATGGCGATGAGAGTACCTGTGATGGATGGATCGGTGGTTGACTTAACAGCGGTTCTTGAAAAGGAGGTCACGTTGGATGAGGTCAATGAGGCATTCATGAAGGCTGCCGAGGGAGAGCTAAAGGGCATACTTGAATATGCGGACGAGCCCATTGTTTCATCTGATATTATTGGCAATACACATTCAAGCATCTACGATTCATTGGCGACAATTGTCATGGGTGATATGGTAAAGGTGCTTTCATGGTATGACAATGAAGCTGGCTATGCGATGCGAATGGTTAATCTCGCAGAGTATGTAGCCAAGAAGCTTTGAAACAGAACAGAATCTCGCATTTTGTGGCGAAGAGGGTACAAAATCTACCCTCTTCTATTCCCCTTTTCATGTGATTACTTTTTTCATTCTTGCGGAATGCCATGACTGTTTCTTAAGTGAAGTAGGGTCATTGCTCGCTAAAAAGGTGCAAATATGCCCACAAACACAATCCATGCTAGCGCTGTCTTAGCAATGAAACTCAATACGATATACATTCGTTCTCCATAGAGATAATCACTCCACTTGCTTACACCTTTGTACTGAAGAAGCATATTGAGTGCGAAGATGTTAAACAAAATGAAATAGATGAATATGATCATATACACGAAAGTTGGAGGTTCCAAACCAGAAGTTTGGATTGCATTATAGAAGTACGAATATAACACAATCCAAGGAACGAAACCGGAAATACATCCAAAAAGAAAGGGAGTCCAATTTGTTTTCTCTGTGTGTTGATTCAGGACTTCCATGAGGTATCCGAACATTATCATTGTTGCGTTCAGAACTGTGATCATAACCAGTGACCAAAAGTCCACTATTCCCGTCAGGAATGTGATGAGGAATATCATTACTGAGCTGGATACAGAATATTCGTACCACCTGTACGGGTTCATTCCCTTCTGAAGATTGGTGATGTACCTGCTATTCAAAGGGAATGCAATCAGAAAGTGTGCCAATGAAGACATCAGAGGAAATGATGCAAGAATGACCCCAATATTTGTTACAGTGTACAATACGGTAGGCGCCGGACCAACCTCAATTATGAAGGGCTCTGTGCTTATCACATTGAAATCGATATAGAATGTATAAAGGTCAGCCTCCCATTCCAAGGTTAGACCTAGAATTAGCATCAGGACACCCATTATTAGATGTAGTGCTCCAGCAGCTATGTTGAACTTTTTCAAGTATGACGCAGTGATATTTGATTTTGAGAAGACATCTCCTTCGGTACTCTCAGTCATAGTAACCGTAAAACATAGCTTATGCATGATATTAAAGGCTTCGAATCACATTTTTTCTGTAATAAGCTTCTTCCTCATGAACGTGGCTGGAGCAAAAGAGTTTCAAGTCACGGACTGGCGATTGCACTAGGTGAGAAGCTAGCTATGAGCAATCATTCCCAGCATCTATGTGAGTATTCACGCCATCATGGTGTGGAAGAAATGCGAGAGCGCGTTAAGAATCCAAAGTGGATTTGTGAGGTCTGCGGCAGAGCAGCTAACAAGGAAGAATTCCTTTGCCGTCCTGTAAAGATGTAAGCAAAAGCATTCCTAAAAGAATTCGAAGTCAATCCTTCCGTCCGTCATCTGATAGGAGCATTTTTCATCTGCTCTACGCTTCCTTATGACTGATTCATATGTCTGAGAAGGTTTTTTCGCATATTGATGATCACATTGACGATGCCATAGATGATTTGGCTGAGTTCTGTTCAATTCCTTCTGTTGCTACAAAGGGAGAGAATATGCTAGACGCTGCCAATTTGGTGAAATCATGGCTTGAGTCCCTCGGACTTGAAACAGCTCTCCACGAAACCTCAGGTTGGCCAGTTGTGACAGGCGAAATGGATGTGGGTGCAAAGCGCACACTTCTCTTCTACAATCATTATGACGTTCAGCCCGCTGAACCCTTTGACCTCTGGAAATCTCCTCCATTTGAACTCAGTCGCAGAAATGGGCGGCTCTATGCTAGAGGTGTAGCTGACAATAAGGGCGATATTGTTACACGCATTTGGGCTTTGAAGGCATTGATCGAATCCGATGTTGAGATACCTGTTAATATTAAATTCGTCATTGAGGGGGAGGAGGAGATTGGAAGTCCGCACCTTCATGAGTTTGTTAGAAAGAATGAAGATTTCATCAAGGCTGATGGTGGCATATGGGAGTTTGGCGGTTCTGGAATCGATGATAGACAAGAAGCATGGCTTGGCTTGAAGGGTCTCCTCTATGTTCAGCTCGAAGTAAAGAAGCTGAAAATGGATTCACATTCTGCAAATGCATGCGTTTTGCCGTCTGCTCCTTACAGACTAGTTTGGGCTCTGAATTCGTTGAAGAATGAAGACGGAAAGATACTGATAAAGGGCTTCTATGATGATGTAAACACACTTTCCAACGCTGAATTGGAGATAATCAGAAACATAGAACTGTATGAGGATGATGTAAAGGAGTACTATGAAATTGACCAGTTCGTTAACGGTTTGGAAGGTCACGAACTTCAGATCGAATTTTATAATGGGCCAACCTGCAACATATGTGGTATAGGAAGCGGTTGGCAAGGCGAAGGATCAAAGACGGTCTTGCCCGCGGAAGCTATGGTGAAGGTTGATTTTCGATTGGTGGAATCCATGGATCCCAACGACATCCTTTCTAAGCTTCAGAACCACTTCGATTCGGAAGGATTCTCAGACATCGAAATTGCCTGGCACGATGGATATCCTGCGGCAAAGACGCCTGTAGACCATCCATTTGTGGAGGTCGTTAATACTGCAAATAAGAGAGTATTCGGTCATGACATCACGATACACCCCACTAACCCTGGTTCAGGCCCCCTCTACTTATTCAAAGACCACGTTCCTATGGTTTCTATTGGCTGTTCAGATTTCTATTCAAGGGCACACTCACCTAATGAAACAATCAAAATAGAGAACTTTAGCAAGAGCATCAAACGAATCATTGTTTTGATTGAAGAGATGACCGCTTCTTTTGATTGATGGACCGCAAGTTTTCTGTTTGAACTATAGTAATAGGCGAGTCAAGTTAGTATGATACTCACCCCGTCATGAAAACCCATCCCGTAAGGATGGTGGATAAACTCACAAAAAAAAGGTATGTATCAACCAATACAACATTGGCATGCGCTTATTGCTTCATGGGGGTAAAAGAATGTGTTTTATCTATCCATACCTTCACTCTCGGATTTGCTTGCATGAACGCGTTATGGAATTTTTCGGAATAAGCATAATACATTTACTCGACAACAATTATGGCAGAGGCGGCCTCAATTTCAATCCTTTCTCCCATTCCACTTCAAAACTGTACGATAGAATAGTTTCCTCATTTGGATGGGCTTCCAAATTCCATTCCAAAACCCCCATTTCTTGCTTTTCAGGATGGGGTTCAGCCTGTTTAAGTTCCACATTAACCTTCTCTGATGAGCTATGGGGAATTCTATCGACTACTCTAATCGGTACATCCTTCTTCGCATACGACTGAATCTTTAGTTCATATTTGTATTCACGACGGGTCTTTCCTCTCGTTAGACCTGCCTTCTCGGTTTCCTTTGTCTTGAGTAGTTTTTCGCACTTAACGTCATACGAAACTCTGGTTCCAATCCCAATCTTTTCATCTGGTGCAACAATATCCATTGCGGTTTCCCCAATGAAATCGCCATCTGCGTAAATCCTTGCCTTACCAGGCAAAAGCATTGAATCGCCAATTGTGACTTCATTTTGAGCTACTGGTTCTGCCATGGCATATGCATTCCAGAAATACATGAGGCGAGATGAAAGGTCTTCTCTCGTCAGCGTTACGGGGCTTGGATCTGCATCCGAGAGCACAGTCACCCTTCCAGGAATATCATACTGGACAATACCTCCTAGCGTCTGAGAGGCTTCTGCATATGCTGGCTTCAATCTATCAGTACTAACTGATACCTCCATGGGCGAGATTTCTCTTGCTATGCCAAATCCTGCCTTATCTGCTCTGGATGGTCTAGGTTCATATGCCCTCGAAGCAGCATCGACGTAGTACGGTTGAGGTCGAATAGCCTCTACAGGCCGCATTGATGCTGTTGAAACGGTTAGATCGACATCAATCCAGTCTTCTAGACTGTGATTGACAACATTGGCAATTCTTTTGACTGCAGCCCTTTCATCAGTGAGGTCGATATCATATGCGGGCTCCCACCTGGCAAATTTATGCAGATAGGAAATCTCCAAGTCTACAGTAGTTTCTTTGATGGCCTCAAGTGCAATTCGGACTATCGTTTTTGTTTCAGTTTTTCTTGCTGCTCCTACCCTATTGATATTAGCATTTACCGTCCTGATTTTAGCTTCAACATCTTCCAACTCGTAGCCGAGGTCTCGTATCTTCTTTTTAGCTTCGCCAAGTGCTTCTGTGATAAAGATGTGGCTTTTGTCCAATATCTCAAGAGGTGTATCTTTAAGCGGATACCATTTGCCAAATTCACTAGAGAAGTGCTCCAGGATGGATGTAAGATACTTTACCCTCTCTTGTTGAGTCGATATCCTATCCACAATGCCCTTCTTTCCTTCTTCAAGTATATCCAACTCATTCCTCAGGTTTCCTATTTCATTTTCAGGCCCGAATGTCTTGGTCACTCGCTTAGTATCGACGTTTTTCAATTTGGCATGTCCCTTCCCCTTGGCGCGGAAACTATCTGTTTCTGCATACCTGGAGATATCCCCCATCCTAACGATATGCTGTCCAGGTTTCACATCAATCTTGCCAACGCGCGTGACCTTGGCTCCATCTCGGAATACAACCACTCTGTCGATTTTGGTATCACATTCAATCATTCCAATCCACTCCTAGGGTAGCGGCGGGACAATGACCGTTTCCTTGTCCCAAGTCACTTTGTATGCGTATTCGATTGATTTCGAGGTTCCCTCTTTTATTTTTAATTCCCATTCAAGAATGCCAAGCTGTGACTTCTTTGGTTGGGGCACTGTTTCCAGAACTTCAATTTCTATCGATGGGTTGAGACTATGAGGAACTCTATCCTTTACAGCAACCTCGATTCTCTTCTTTTCAAAATTCTCAAGGATCAAAGTATATCCGTAATTCTGTTGGATCTTTCCTCTGGTTAATCCTGATTTTTGAATATCCCTCTTTACCAGTTTCTTTTCACCCTTGACTTTGTTTGCGATTCTCGTGCCAATCTTAAACGATTCATGTGGAGCAATTTGTGGGATTGATGTTTCGCCTACCAGATCATTCCCTTCATAGACTTTCACTTCGCCTGGTAGAATTAACTGGGATCCGTTTGTTACTTCATTCTGCGCGACAACATATACCATCTCATCAGCGTACCAGTAGTATATTGTTGAGGAATCTAGCTCCTCCTCTGATAAAGCAATAGGATGTTCCTCGTCATCAGGTGGAATTGAAGTAGTATCTGGCACGTCATAAACTGAGATTCCCGATACTGTTTCAGATGATTCGGCAAATGTTTCCTCTAATTCTGGTGGCGGACTTGGAGGTGGAGCTGTACCTGATTTCTCCAAGGCTTCTGGTTCAGCAGCGGCAGCTGGCGCCATTTTCATACTTCTTTTTGCCCTCTCCTTTCTAGCCCTAGCATCTTCAGGGTCATATGCTGTTATGTACAGAGGGGTACCCTCTATGGCATGTGCTGGAGTAGCTGTCGCTGTGGAAACTCTTAGGCGTACATCCTTCCAATCCTCCCCAGTACAATTGCGTATGAGCGCCATTCTTCTTATCCTGCATGAGTTTCGACCAACTTTGACATCGTAACTTGGACTCCAGCTTGCGCCATCCGTCTGGTAAGTGAGTTCCAGCTGAATGGTTCCTTTTTCTTCAGCCTCCAAGTCTATATCCACATCATAGAACACTTCTGTTTTTCTTTTGCTGTCGAGCTTCCCAATTTCTGATTCTAGTATCTCAATTTCCGTTTGAATCTCCTGTCGCTTTTTTCTCAGCTCCCTCAGCTTCTTTCGAGTCTTATTCTTCACCTCTGAGCTCTTAGAGTCGATATTTTTCAGCTGCGATATGTCCGTTTCATTCGCAGCCAAAATGGTACCGTAGTTTTCTGAAAAATCGTCCAATAACTGTTGCATGCTGGAAATTCTCAGATTTTCAATTTCTATCTCGTCATCCAATGCCAGCAGCCTTCGCCGTAATTCCTTCAGCTTTGAATAAATGTGATCAATATCCTCCTTAGGTTCAAAGAGCCGTTCCTTTCTTTGTACGTCAAGGGAGGCAATGTGTGCCTTTCCGTGTCCATCAACACGGAAACTATCCTCAATTGCTGAGGAAGAGATTCCTCCTAATCTAACTTTCAGATCTCCAGGTTCTACTTCCACTGAACCTATTCTAGTCACTCTGGCTCCATTTCTGAATACTGCAACTCTGGATATTGACGCCTCTATTTCCATTATGACAAATCTCCAATCTGGAGTGGACAATACCATCATTTATTCTTTGAGTAGAATCATTGAATTTGCCAAATCGATTCAAAATGACATTCTTCCGTGTGTGACCTTGTGACAACTAAACTTTTCAGCATGCGAAACCTTTGAATTGATATATCTTCAACCAAAATTCACAGCAAAATGCACGCATCTTAAGGCAGTGACACCCAAAAATGACCACCCGCATCTTCATTGTTGATGACGAACCAAGAGTAGCAGAAATTCTGGAAACCTATCTCCAAAAAGAAATGCCGGATATTGAAGTCATCTGTGCTTCAGATGGAAAGGATGCTGTGGAGAAAATGGCCATGATGCTGGCAGATGATGTAACTCCTGACATGACTCTGATGGATCTCAGAATGCCTATCATGGACGGTATTGAATCAAGCAAGCAGTTATCTGAAATGGGTGTTGAAAATATCCATATTCTCACCGCATATGTAGACCCAGAGCTTAAGGAGATAGCTATCACGGTGGGGGCTGAGGGAGTAATCGATAAATCCGAGGGTTATGCCAAGATTGCCGAGCGTCTTGCTGCAATGGTGAATGAAAAGAAATAATCAAGTGCCATTCTGCACTGTTCCTTTGATTGATCATTTCTGTGATGTACAGCTGTCTTAATCACTTGGAAAATGATTGTGAATCCGTCTAATCTACTATATTCACTGAAAAAGGAAAATATGAAATGCGAAACCCGGGACGGTGCCCGGGTAAGTATTGCGAATTAGCAGGATTCTACTAATCAGAGATTTTCTCAAAGTCGTCCTTGCTTGCTCCACACATTGGACAAACCCAATCATCGGGTATATCTTCGAACTTGGTTCCTGGTTCCACTCCGCTGTCTGGATCTCCCTTCTCTTCGTCGTAAATCCATCCACAGACCAAACATTCCCATTTTGCCATTTGTTGATTCACCGTTTTCTTTGCTAATGCTTTTTTCTAATACAATAGTCATTCCATCCGAATACACATGGCGGATAAAAGCCTTCGGATGGGCCGAAAGTCAAGTCAATCCAGTCTGACCTGTTTGCATCTTCACTCACTGTCAGCTTCGTTTTCGAGCTCCGAGGTTTCTCCACTTTCTGATTCTGAAACTGATTCTTCTTCCTCCAGTAGCGGTGGCTCCTCTCCATCAGCCTCATCCATGTCGGGGAATTCTTCAGACATATCTTCCTCACTTGGCGGCGGTTCTTCAGGAGGGAATTCTTCCTCGGTTGACACTGCTTCTTCGGGCTTGATTTCTTCTACCTGTTCCTCCTCACCAACAACCTCCAGCTCCTCGGGAGTTTCTGGTACTTTCTGAGCCTTTCTAACTCTGTATATGAACCGAATCTCCATCAGAAGTGCGATCAAGGGGAATATGAGAAGCTTCACACCGTCTCCAAGACCTCCCTGTGACGCTCCCGCAAGGATACTGAATGTCACATCAACGAACATAAACCCAGAGGCTAGGAAGAATGTTAGCGTCGCAGCAGCTTCTTTTGATATCTTCAATCGCGTTTCCATATCTGCCCTGCTAGCCAGGGTCTGTCCTACGGAGCTCATAGTGTACAAAATGAAAAAGATGGTGACTCCTAGGCTGACAAGGTCAATACCTGGCTGAAATCCCTTTAGTACATTATAGGTGAAATATGCGGAATATAAGGAGATGAATATGCTCAGCAGAACAATGTTCGCAGCATGCGGCTTATTCCGCTCCCACGCTACAATTACTCCATTCAGAAAATTGAAACCCAGTGCAAGGAGCATTCCAAGTATACCGAAAAACAATGCTGATGTATATGGGGGCAGGAGTATGGGTGGGTTTACAAATAGAACAGTATAGACAAAGGCACCAATGATGACAATGTAGTTGAAAATATTGGCAACCCCAAATAGAAATGATGTCAATTTAGATGATTCATCTACTTGAACCCCGCTAGCATAAGTCAATGATGTCCGAGCTGAGAAATAGGATTGAAAGCCAATCCATCCAACAAAAGCGATGCCTATGTATATGACACTGAATACAGGAAATGCGAACACTATGAGCACAAATAGTAGGATTCCACTGGTAATAATCCATGGAATGAACCGAATGAGTGATTTCTTGTATGATTCTTCACTCGCCACGAATCTTTGAAACCCAGCCAATGAAACAAAGAATGTGAGCATGAAAAATGTTGGGAAAATGCCCCAGATGAGTGATACAAGCAAGCCGAATCCCCCGAAAATTGTTCCTATTTGCTCCCATAATGTAATCAAAACGGCTCCGACGAAAAAGACAATAGTTAACCATCTTAGCCGGTTAGACTCAAAAAACATCTTCAGTCCATTTATGAACTTGGTAATCATTGGAATCTCCATTAGTTTTTCCTCCTGATAGGTGCATTTAGAATAACAGAAGTTCTATTTATTCTTGAGCACGTATAACATTTCTGCTTCTAAGGTATCTTTAATCTTCGGTTTTTCAATAAGTTGCGCAATACGGTTGCCAGCGTCATCGACAAACTCGAACCAAGGTATTGCCGTCACATTCCACTCTTCAATCTCGGGAGGTGAAGGCGGAATCTTCCATTGGTGATCCGGGTCAAGTGGTGCAGTCTTGATTTTGTCGAATACCCTTACCTCCATGCCAATCTGCTCTACGAGAAGCTTGATGACTGGCATTGCATTCTTACAATCTCCACACCAAGCAGCACTGAACACAATAGTTGTGATGTTATTCATCTGGTCGCGAAGCTCTTCCACCACATTGCTGTCTAAGTCGTACTGCTCATACATTTCCATTACAATATCTCGATTCTTATCATCCAGTGACTCGATATAGTCATCCACAGAAATCGTTCTCTTTCTAATATCCTTCAGGTCTACCATAATTATATTTTGAATCGAAGGTTGCTCTAAAGCATTTTCATACGCAAAAAGAACCAATCAAAGATGCACTTCGAATTTTCAGAGATTGACTATGTATGAGTTATAAGGTACCGTCACCGTGAAGGAGAATACGTATCGGATGGACCTCTGGGACTTGAAAACAATGACTGCACAAGTCTACAAAACACTGGTCATGGGCCCGCGAAATGTGGGCAAGACCTCGCTTATTCAGCGATATCTGAAGGATGACTTCAAAGAATCCTATACCGCAACGATTGGTGTTGGGATGAATGTGGCCAGTTTCGAATTTCCCGAAGGTAAGGTTGTATTGAGTGTCGTTGACCTGGGAGGACAGCATTCCTTTACCGCTCTCCGCAATAGATTTTATGCGGGATCTCAACATGTAATTCTGGTTTTTGATGTCACCGAGCGAGCAACGTTCGACGAGATTCCAAAATGGTTTGACAATCTGGTTGAGAGCGTCTGTATCTCAGGAGCTATGACAATACCTGGGTCTCTTGTTGGTAACAAGATTGACTTGGAGCAACAGAGAGTTGTTTCCAATGAGGAAGCAGAAAACCTCGCAAGAATCCTTTCACTAAAATATTTCGAAACTAGCGCGAAGGATGGTAGCCATGTCAGTGAGCTGTTCTTTCATGCTGCAGCGTCCTGTCATGAGCTCTCGACTCGGGTTCATGACTCTCCTTAGGTTTCTGTCGTAGAGAGGCTTATCCGTGCTGAACCGCCTAGCCACTTGGTGTTCCTTGCTCTATTTCTATTGTGTTGCCGCTGACATTCTGCAATTCTCTACTTTCACCGTTGGAATAAATGTAGGAATTCCCACTTCCCACCAATAGACCTGCTTTCGGTCCTTTCCCATGGCAATGATGTTTGAAAACATTCGTAGTGTGTTGTCACTGATTCGCAGATTCTTGATAGGTTTCATTTCCCCGTCTTCAATTAGAAACATAGCGTCTCTCGGAATTGTGGAGAACTCGCCTGTCTGATAATTCTGGAATCGTGTGTACCAATTACAGGTCACATATATCGTGGATTTGTTGGTTTCAGTCATCTCATCAAATGAATGCTCACCTTCATTGAAGACGATATTTGTGTAAGTGGGTAAAAGCATCTTCAACCCTGACCCCCAGGATATTATCCCAGAATTTCCCGTCGTTTGTGTTTCATACATCTTTGCTGTGCTTGTGTTATGAACTAGGTTCTTCAGTACACCCGATTCAATGATTGCAGTCCTCTCTGTGGGGGTGCCTTCGAAATCAAACGCACTGCTGCCAAGACCCTGTGGAATCCTAGGATCGTCAATTGCGTTGACATATTCTGGTGCTAGCTGCTCTCCCATCTTATCACCTAGTGGCGACATCCCTATCATAATCATGAATGGATTGGCTGAGGTTGGTATTATACCGATGATATCAGCCGCCACAGTAGGACTCAAAATCAAATCATAGGTGCCTGGCTCTCCCTGCTCTGCACCATCTGCTTTTTTGGATAGACTTCCGGCTTCCTTTCCAGCTGCTATCATCTCTGATTCGGATTCTGACGGAATTGTTCCACAGAACAGCCCTTGACCCGAATAGTCCAGCTCATCCTGAAAGGCTCGCACATTGAGATCAAATTGAGTACTCTGTGATGCGCCTTCAGGACCATAACTAGAACGGAAGAAAGCATGCTCTTTGGAGAATTTCAAGGCTCCCGCCACTCGCTTTGCGCCCTCTTCTAGCGCGCTATCGATTGTTGAATTGACCAGATGAGGAGCTTTCTCTACAAAGGCATCGTACTTCTCATCATAGTTCTTTTCAATAACATCATACTCGTGAACCTTATCCTCAACACCCGCAAATACCATTGATTCAGGCAGCATCTTGGTGAATTTCACCATGTCATCAATCAGAGGATGGACCTCTTCTTTTTTCGAGATTGACCGTTCGGTGAAGCCAGTCTTGTTTCCTTCAAGAATGAGAAATGCCTTGAGAGTCAAAGTCTCCCATTGCTTTCCAATATCGATAGCATTTCTAGAGAATCTGATTTGCGAACCAGACTTGATTTCACCTCTGACAATCACGCCTTCCGTTTTCTTCTCAGCATAGCTAATTGCTTCATCAACAAATTCCTTCATTTTTTCTACTGCAACCATCAACCGACACCTCCTAGTCGAATATTGCGGAATCGGATTTCTCCGCCGCCTGCATAGACAGGGATTCCCTGCATGGGATCACTTTTTCCGCATGTTCCTGGAAACTCAAATTTCAGATTCTTCGAAATGGCATCAACCGAGCTGAGTAGTCCAACACTAGTTGTTTCTAGGACAGGTCTCCTAACCATTGTATCCGTTAATTCTCCATCCCTAATCAGGTACGCCTCTGAACCAGAATATTTCGATTGATAACGTCTGTCGTCTATATTCCATTCCTGAAAACTCCTCATGTACACTCCAAGCTCCACATCTTCAATTAACTCCTCAAATGAGTGGTCTCCAGGTTCAAAGTATGTATTTGCCATTCGTATTATTGGCTCTCTGTCAAACCCAGTTGATCGAGCAGCTCCATTGCTCCCCAGACCGAACTTCTGACCAAACTCTCGATTGAGAAGTGGTTCGTTAATGATTCCATCTTTGATGAGTTCTCGCTTTCTTGCCTTGACACACTCATCATCAAAAAGATAGAATCCACTTGTGTTTGGGATTGTTGGGTCCTCAGAAACACTCACAACATCGGACCCTACTCGAGATTCACCAATCTTCAGGTCCCTCCAGAAACTCTCGCCCGCTTGGGCACCTTCTCGGCCCATGATACGATCTCCCTCTGAGGGGTGACCTACATTCTCGTGAGCTATTATCCCTGCAACTTCATGTCCCACAATCATGTCAATGGGTTGATCCATCAATTCACTGACTTTTTCCGCCTTATCCGTCGTCTCCTTTAGTCGAGCTAC
>SDNP01000053.1 GCA_004524445.1 Candidatus Thorarchaeota archaeon
ATACTGTGGACAGGTCGCCAAAAGGCACCTTGGTGAAGAGTGGTGATCCGGTGTGTACAGTCCTAAGCACAGGAGGTAGCCTGCGCGAGTCATATCATGATGCAGTTACAACCACTCAAGAAATTCACGAATCTCTATGAATCGACTTAAAACATTTTATTTTTTATAAAATAAACCCCATCAAAATGTAAGACAAAGTTATATCTGCAAAGATTCCCAATACATAAGCACGTCTTTGCCAGGTGAACCGACATGAGGGTATGCTCAAACTGCGGAAAAGCAAACCAACCAACGAGAAAATTTTGTATTCGATGTGGAAGGAAGCTAATTCCCGATGTTGATATCTCTCCAAAGCCACCAAAAGAACCTGCGCGTGATACTGGCACGGTGACAACACAGGCCAGCATGAAAGCTCAAAGGGAGAGAGAAGAAACAAAACCTTCAGAAGAGGAGCAAGACCAGTATGTACGCCCTAGTGAAGTGGCGAAGGACCGGGTCAGAACTACAGTCAAAAAAGGGCGTATGACTGAGATGGAAAAAGCGCAATTGGCTTTCAAAAAAGCTGAATCAGCTGGAATAGAAGAAGCGCCCTCCGGAATCGTTGAATCGAGGATGCTACGTCCCAGCGAGGTACATGAATTGCTGGAAGGTCCAACTCAGATGGAAACCACTACCCCTTCCGATGCTGACCTAACTGGCATTTCGCCAGAAAACGACATGCCGACCGAAACTGCTGTCGGCGCGCCACGAAGTGATGAATTGGAAGAGCAGCTTCTCGGATCCCACTCTGCATATGTGAAAAAAGAAGAACCACCTGAAGCAGTATTGACTGCTTCAACAATGGAAGAAGGTGAAATCCCTCCAGAGGTTTCGGGTGACTTTACGTCATCTAAGTATGCAGAAGCAGAATCAAAAAAGCCTGCTGCTGAAACAACTGAAGAGGAACTGGTATGGGAAGAAGAACCTAGAAGTGAAGATGAAATTGAGCGGCCAAGCGAAACAACAGAGGCACAATTAATGGTCAGCGTTACTCATTGTCCCAACTGTGGAGAACTCATCAATGTCGATACCTTCGAGTACCCGCCAGAGGTATATAGTGCAATGGGCAAGGCAAGGATAAAGCAAGCGAGGTTCTTCATAGTTCAAGGAAAATACGATAAAGCACAGAAGATTGTTCGAATAGCGCATGCCCTGCTCACCAAAGCACAGGATGAGGCGGCCTTGAAGGAAGTCAGAAAAGTTATTGACAGTCTAGCCAGTAAGAGCTAGGCTTCCATCCAGAGCTTCATGAATTTCTCCCGCTCCATGGGAAACTTCTTCTGGTCAGCACACATCATCAAGAATTTCCCGTCGTATCCACGTTCTTTCAGTTCCCTGAATATGCTCTCAAAATCGATTGAGCCCTCTCCGATTGGCAAGTGTGTATCATATCGCCGCGCCAATTCTCTGGTCTCCTCAATGGATACCTCTCTCTTCTCTCGTGCCTTCAGGATGTCTTGAATCATCTCTTGCCCGTTATTATCATGGACAATTACCATCTCGATGTGGTCGAAGAAGGAATCTATGTGACCAAGTGCACGATTGCGAGTAGCCATAATCTGACCATGTCCAATATCCAGTGCCAGCTTCATACCGGGGTGTTCATCAAAGAGTAGAGTGAGTTCCGTATAGTATAGCCCGAGGGTCTCGACACCAATGACAACGTTAGAGTTTTTGGCTGTCATAGAGGCAAGCGGAAGCGCCTCCAGAAATGTGTCAATATCCTCATCTCGGTAAAAGAGTGTTGATAATGTGCTATGAAATGATACAAGTTCTGCATTTATTTCAGCACCAAGGTCAATATACGGAACAATGCCAGCGGCAAGGTCCATAGGTTTCCACTCGGGATCACTAGGCAGGTGTAATGTACAGGAAATACCCGCCTCACTCAAAGTATCCTTTGCCTTCTCAAAGGCGATACTGTAGTTCAAATCCATACGTAAGTCGATAAAATCGGGGTCGTGTTGCAGTGCCCAGTCAATCTGTTCGTTATCCCGCGCAAATGTTCCTATTTGCATGTCATACAACCTTACTCAAGAAGCTTCACATCCTTCTTTTGTGGCTTTTGGTCTACAAGTCATATCGCACAGTTTTTGGTGTTCAATACTAATTGCGCTAGACATATTGACAAGCAAAACCGCGATAGTTTTATCTTGCTATGTCAAGACAGAGACCACGGAGAGTTTGAAGCCTGTCGAATAGTGTTGCGTATCTTTTCAAGGTCGTCTTTTTGGGAGAAGGTGGTGTTGGGAAGACTTCGCTTGTGGGTCGTTATGTTTACGACTCATTTGAAGGAGATTATTTGGCCACCATCGGTGCCGCCATGCACACGAAGCCAGTGCAGGTCGGTGATACGCAGGTGAAGCTCGTTATATGGGACATAGCAGGCCAAGACGACTTTGAGCAGCTGCGCAAGGCGTATTATCAGAACGCCAGTGGCGCGTTTTTTGTCTTTGACACAACACGACCAGATTCCTTGGACAGGTTTGAGGAGTGGTTGGAGGCTCTCTACAGCGTGACTTCGGAGATACCAGTTGTATTGCTAGAAAACAAGATTGACCTCGACTCAGAATTGGACCCCGATCGAGCTAAGACGCTTGCTGAGAAATACGGATTTGAACACATCAGAACAAGCGCAAAAGAAGACACCAATGTAGAGGCGGCGTTTCTAAAAGTCACGAGTGAGATTCTGGAAAATGCTCGGTCCAAAAAACCGGTGAAGCGAACGCCCGGATGATTTTGGGAATTCGTAGCACTGTTTTCATATTCTCGGTCCATTTGTATTGAGAATGAGATTAGAGAGATTCATAAGCAGGTTTGCACAATCTTCTAATGGGCCCTCTTTCAATCATTAAATGAAACGAAATGGACTAGGGGTATATCGAGCGTGTCAACCGAACCAGATTTTGTCTACAAGTTGGTATTCCTTGGAGACACAGGTGTGGGAAAGACTTCTCTGGTTGAGCGATACGTCTACGACAGCATCAGTGTTGATATTGGTAGGACAATTGGTGCCATCCTTCATGTTAAGCGGATGAAACTCAGAGATAACCTCTACAAGCTTGTAATCTGGGACCTTGGTGGCGAGGAATCGTTCGCCGACCTAAGAGAGCAATATTGCTCCAATGCGTCGGGGGCGTTCTTTGTCTATGATAGAACAAGACCTGAGACCTTCGAGAGCATGGACAAATGGCTCGATGCGCTGTATGCAGCTACCGGAGAAGTACCTGTAGTGGTTGTGGAAAACAAGATTGACCTTGAATCCAATATCTCACAAGATGAGGTTCATCAGGAAATCTCCCGGAAGGTTCTGAACTATGTTCAAACAAGCGCTCTCGAAGACAAGAACGTTAATCTTGCATTTCAAGAGTTGGTTCGGCAGATTAGTCAGAAACACGAGAATCCCTAGTGGAGACCGGCATCCTCTCTTTTGTAGGCTAGCCCCAGCTTCTTTTTCTTGCCAGTGACAGCATAGATTGCTCTCTCCGCAATGGCAAATGCTTGGTCCGCTGCACGCTCGCAGTAGCGCCCAACAACTACATAGAACATAGACATCTGTGTGATATCCGTCCTCTTTCTGAGAAATTCTGTTATTTCCTCGAACATCTCTTCAGTTTCTCTGTCACTCTCAGCTTCAAGCTTCTCCAATTCATCAATATCGGACAAGTCATTCTCCAGCAATGCCTTCATGGCAATCCCTAAGGTCTGCTTGGCTAGTCCAGCCAGGTACGGTAACGATTCAAGCTCTTTGTAATGCTCTAGGCCCTGAGCCAAGTCGACGATATGAGCTATTTTGTAAGCATACCGCCCAACTCTATAGAGGTTATAGGAAACGATGTGATAGGTAGACAGTCGCCTCAGGTCACTGGCAACGGGTTGTCTCCTGGCAATTGTTTCAAAGACACTGTCCTCTACTTTATTTGCAAGTTCTTCAACATCATCCGATATATCTCGCACTTTTGATGCCAGTTCAGCGTCTAAGTCTTCGAATGCCTGCATCGATTGCATGAAAGCATGTAAAGCGAGTTCAAAGAGACGCTCCAGTTTCCCAGCTATTTCGTCCATGTAGAATTCTAATTGTGTTCTCATCATATTCACCTACCCTATTCTTCCTGTGATGAAGGCCTCTGTGCGTTCATCTTCGGGGGCTTCAGCAATCCGGCTTGTCTTGTCAAACTCAACAAGCTCCCCTAGATAGAGGAATGCTGCTCGGTCTGAAACACGAAACGCCTGCTGAACGTTATGTGTCACCAAAATGATAGTGTATTCCTTTTTCAGATTGATGATTAAATCCTCGATTTTGCTCGCACTCAAGGGATCAAGGGAAGAAACCGGTTCATCCATCAGTAGCACCGGAGGGTTGACCGATAATGCTCTAGCGATGCAAAGACGCTGTTGTTGTCCACCAGACAGATTTGGTGCTGGATGACCTAGGTTATCCTTTACCTCGTCCCATAGTGCCGCCTTCTTTAATGATTGCTCAACAATCTCTTCTAGTTCATCTTCATCTGATGTCCCATGGAGTTTTGGTCCGTAAGTAATGTTATCCTTCACACTCATTGGAAATGGATTTGGTCTTTGAAAGACCATGCCCACTTTCTTCCTCAACCCATATACATCAGCTTGTGAACCATAGATATTCTCACCCTCAATCCAAATTTTGCCCCTCATACGGAAATCACCAATCATGTCGTTGAGGCGGTTAATGGTGCGCAACAGCGTGCTCTTGCCACATCCCGAAGGCCCCATGACAGCTGTCACACACTTGTCTTCGAAGTAGCAGGTAATGTCCTTCAGGATATGTTTGTTTCCAAACCAAGTGTCGAGATTCTCAACTTCGATCTTGTAGTCTTTGCCGTTCACTAAACAAGTCTCCTTGTGAATTTTCTTGAAATGTAGTTTGCAATCACATCAACTACCAGTACTATTGCCATTAGAGCCAACGCTGTCGAGTGGGCACGTATTTGCAGGTATTCTCGCGGGTCAGTGATGTAAGCCCAAATTGTGTAAGGCATAGACGCAACCCAGGAACCAGGACCAAAAAGGCTGGTGGGGGTTCCTAGGTTGTTCCCCGAGGTGAATATGAGCGGAGCGGTTTCGCCCATGATTCGTCCGATTGCTAACAGAATGCCCGTGACAATCCCGGGAAAGGCCGCTCTGATTGTAATCTTCCATGTGGTCGTCCATTTTGTAGCGCCCAAAGCCAATGATGCCTCTCGAAGCGAGCTTGGTACCTGACGTAGTGCTTCCTGTGTTGTACGCAGGACCGTTGGAATCATCATGAAGGCGAGTGTCAAAGCTCCGGATACCAAGCCCATTCCCAAGCCCACAAAGCCTACCAGAAAGGTGAATCCAAAAGCTCCAAAAACTATACTTGGAATTCCTGCGAGAACATCCGCAGTGAACTCAACCGAGTTTCTCACAAATCCAGGCCTCGAATACTCATTGATATAGACCGCACCTAAAACGCTCAGGGGAATACCTACCGCCCCTGCAACTAGAACCAGAATAACTGTCCCGATTATAGCATTACGTATGCCGCCCTGTAGTCCAGGGCCGGGAAATGTTGTCCAGAGCTCTAGACCTTGTCCGATTCCAGACCCCAGCAAATCCATTAAACCTACCATTGCAACATGAACAAAAATCAGAAAGAATGGGGAAATCACTACAAGTATTATCATCCCAAGAAGGACTCTAAACAGTAGATCCTTCAATTCTCTATGATTCCGCACTGTGACCTGTGCTTTCAGCCAACCAACATATCGGTGAAGAGCTTGCCTTTCATCTTTCTCGACAGCTTCAGTTTCGTATGCCGCATTAGGGTCAACTATTGTCGGTTCCTGTTTTTCTCCTCTCATTGCTTCATACCACCTACACCAAACCTCTCGTTTTCATTCCCCATCTGATGAAGAATTTGGCAATCAGCGTAAACGCGATAGACATGATGAGAAGAACAAGACCCACCGCAAACAAAGCGGACCTCCAGAGTGGAAACACAAAGGCATAGCCTAGCTGATTTGTGATTATGCTCGTCATTACATATGTTGGTTGAAAAAGGGTAAGAGGAATTTGTAAGGAATTGCCAGTAACCATCAATACAGCCATTGTTTCCCCAACTGCTCTTCCGAGGGAAAGCACTATCGCTGCACCAATTCCAGGAATCGCAGCTGACATGACAATCTTTCTTGCTGTCTCCGATTTTGTGGCTCCCAATGCAAACGATGCTTCTCGATAACTTCGGGGTACTGAACGCAGGGCGTCATCTGAAACCGTTATCACAGTGGGCAGGAGCATGACTGCAAGAATCAGACCTCCTGCAAGCAAGCTAAGCCCGTTAGTTTTTCCTTGGAACCAGGGCATCCAAGCTGTAAGAGGGTTTGCCTGGACGGCGGGAGCAAGTGAGTTCTTGATAAACGGCACAATAACAACGTATGCCCATAATCCATAGACTATACTCGGAATGGCTGCCATCATCTCGATAATCATTCTTAATGGCGTCCGCAGGCGTGTTGGGCAAAATTCACTCAGGAAAATCGCGGCGCCAACACCAAGTGGCACAGCCAGGCCTATTGCTAAGAAAGTACATAGAAAGGAGCCAACAATGAAAATGCCAATTCCATAAAGGCCGCTATTTGGGTTCCATCTAAGGTCAAACAGAATATCAATGCCACCTTCAGGCGCAGCGAAAATCGGAACAGCCTCAATCCAGAGAAATGTTAATATGAGAATGATGATAGATGCAGAAGCCAATGCCGGAATGAAAAGACCCATTCGCCCAAGTATATCGATTCTGGCTGGACCTCTTGCATTTCTGAGATCAGATATGAAGCATCCTATTCTATTCTTCACCTTATGAAACCAGTTTGTGGTCCCATCATCCTGTGATGAGGCCATCATTTGAGGTCTGCAAGTTTCCGTCATTTGCTCTCACATCTTGATTTCAGTAGATTGATTTTAATGAATGAACCAAACAATCTGATTGTACCGGGATGCTCTCCTGGGATTCGGGGTTATAAAGATAGGTGCGGAGGAGGCTCCGAATACAATGGGAACCCCTTCCGCGAAGGAGGAAAATATTAACTAGATTACTCACTGGGCGTAAATGAACCTACTACCCTCTGGGCGTATGCCATTGCTGAGGTGCCAACAATCGGCACATAGCCAACATCTTCAATATACTCCTGGCCCTGAACCAGCACCCAGTCAAGGTATACAATAACATACCAAGGTAGGTTGTCAGGATTGGTTAGATAGAAGAGCAGCCTCGCAATTGGATAGGCGCCCTCAGTTTCTGAGTTCATCAGGTTTGCACCAGGGTCACTCAACTCTTCCGGCAATGCCTTTAGTGCATTCTCGAGCGTTGGTGTGACGTATTCATCATTGCCCGGATTATAGAGGTCTACAGCAGTAAGCCCTTCCATGAATGCAAGGCCCACGTAGCCTATAGCCTGTTCGTTATCTTGAACGCCAGATGCCACGCCTGGATTACCTTCAACTGCATCGATTCCAGCTGGCCATGAGATGGATTCATCATCACCGAGATTCCATTCATACTCTTTTCCATCTGCACGAGTATTTTCGTCTGCTGTTTCAAGCCATTTGCCAAATGTGGCAGTCGTACCGCTTGCATCTGAACGTACGAAGACACTGATGTCGCCGGTCGCTTCAACTTCTACACTAAATTCAGTTTCGAAGTTTTCCCATGTTGTGATGTTTGCTTGAAATACGGCAACTGCCATGTCTGCATCCATCTTGAATGATGTTCCGTTAACTGCAGGATTGACCACGATACCGAGAGCATCGGCAGATATCGGAATGATGTCAATATCGGGATTTGCTGTTCTGTAGTCTTCCTTAGGATATGAGCTCGAAGCACCAATATGTATGAGGCCTTCAGCAATCTGTGACTGACCGACTCCGGAACCGCCAGTGCTGGGGTTCACCGTGAAGCTCGGGAAGTCCTCATGGAATTGAGTTGCCCATTCCTGAGAAAGTGGATAGACTGTTGTAGATCCTGCTGTGGTAATAGTATAGGTTTCTCCGCCAGTACCGCCAGGAAGCAGTACATATACAGCCCCTGCACCGACAATTAAACCGATGACTAGACCAACAAGCAAGTTAGTTGTCTGATTAGCCATTTCTCTTAGTTCTCCAATGTTTCTTGGTCATGGGCGAAAAACACCATTACTTGAAGGATGGGCATTGATTTCTCATGTTGTGAGCTGATGCGAATGATTCATATGCATGTCCTTAAAATTTGGACACAAAACCCCAAGCAAC
The DNA here is from genome assembly GCA_004524445.1 of Candidatus Thorarchaeota archaeon. Classification (GTDB taxonomy): domain Archaea; phylum Asgardarchaeota; class Thorarchaeia; order Thorarchaeales; family Thorarchaeaceae; genus TEKIR-14. The sequence goes on from SDNP01000053.1 coordinate 8,320, forward strand.
ATAGAACTGACCCTATGTGCAACCAGAAGGAGCGTATGCCAATCCTCGGTCTGATTGCTATACAAATTTGACACAAAATGCATTAGAAAGCTAGCATTGCACGGTGTTGCATTTACAGCATTTACAACATTTGTGTAAAAAGACTGTGATAAAAATGACCACTACCAGAAAACTCAATCAAGTGAGAAACTCGTTCTATGTATATCTTCCGCGCCAATGGTGTGACAGATTCAATCTTACAAAGCACTCTGAAGTGAAGATTGAACAAACTCCCGATGGCACTCTTAGGGTCATTCCACCCGACTTTGAATCAAAAGATGCCGAAAACCTGACCTTCTTGGTTCACCCGGGAAGCAGAGAGAGTGTAGTCAATTTGCTCATTGGAGCCTATATGGTTGGTGTCGACTCATTAACGGTGACGTTTGCTGACGAGTTGGACATGGGGACTCGAGAAGATGTCAGCCGCTGGATTCGACGTCTTCCAGGATTTGAAATTCTTGAAGAACACAATGAAGGCTTCGTGATCAGCGATACAAGCGAAAAACAGGTTATCACACCCGTTCTGAAGCGACAATTCTCTACGACCAAGTATATGTTGACCAGCCTCGTGACTGCCATGAAGGAAGGAGCACCTGACGATACTTCTAGAATCCTCGACCGTGATGAAGATGTGGATCGCCATAGGTACTTCGTGGAGAGGCTTTGTCACCTATCCCTGCAGGATCCCTCCTACGCAAGAAAGATAGCGATGTCCCCGCCAGATGCGTTGCATTTTAGCCTTGCCGCCAAATACGTTGAGAGAATTGCAGATCACATCTGTGGTGCCACAACCGAGGTCATCAATTTGAAGGATGTCGGAGTCCCCTTCACACACTTGAGCGAGGAACTAGCCAAAGTCTACGATGACACTATGAGCGTATTCTTTGCTGTGGATAGTGGTAGGCGAGAGAAACGAGATCTGATTGAGGAATCGCAAGAAGCATTCGATTCACTCAAACGCGCTCAGGCGCTGGCCTCTGAGCTATCTACACTTGAAACAAGTAGAGAGGGCTATTCGAGCCATCAAGTGTTGCTTGCCATGCATCTTGAGCGAGTTGCATCATATTGCGCAGACATTGGAGAGGTTGCAATCAATCGAACCATTGAAGCAAGATTGCAGGACTAGCAAGAACTTTCTGGAACAGATTTATGTTTGGCAGGTAGATATCAAAGCGTAGAGGTATTGTCCTTGACGCAATTCGAACGCCAAACACTCAATGATTTGAACGGAAAAGAGTGGGTAAAATCCACGAAGTCTTGGTTCATCATAAACGCTCGTCCCCGCTCCAAGAAGCAGTTGCAACATCCTGCCAAATATCCTGAGGAGCTAGTTCAGCGGTTTGTCAGGTTTTTCACGAACAAGGGTGACTGGGTATTGGATCCATTTGCGGGTATTGGCAGTACGCTGATTGCATCCAAGGAAGTATATCGGAACTCGGTCGGCATTGAACTGAACCCTGATTATGTAGAAACAGCCATGAGATATCTTGAGAAATTTGGCAACGACATGCAATCAAGAATCATCCCTGGAGATGCTAGACAAGCGCGAGAGCTACTGCATCAATCCTACGAGGGACACATTCCGATTTTTGATTATCTGATTACGTCACCTCCGTACTGGGATATGCTCCGAAAATCACGTGGCGGGAATGATAGTGTGCACAAAGAGAGAGGTGACAAGGGGCTCCCTCAGTTCTACAGCAACTCATCTCTCGATCTGGGTAACATCACTGAATATGACAAGTATTTAGACAAATTGACCGGCATATTGACCTCTCTGAAGAGTCTTCTCAGACCTCAGGCGTACCTTACAATGGTGGTTCAGAATATTAGAGACCCTGATGGCATCATGCGACCTCTTGCATGGGATTTGGCCGCGAAACTCTCTCGGACTTATGCACTACGACAAGAGATGATCTGGTGCCAGGATAACAAAAGGCTAGGCTGTTGGGGTTATCCAACAACCTACGTTTCTAATGTCCACCATCATTACTGTCTTATCCTCCAAAATGTGTAGTAATCATAATGGCTTGTGCTGTATGCCGTGGCATATTCTTCTTAAGCGCGACCAATTTCCTCACTATCATGCCATTTGAGATTCGAGACATCAAAAGCAGCGACGAAGAAGCAGTTCGAAAGGTATCTGAGAGCAACTGGGACAGGGACTATGTTCCGGACCGATTCTTGTCCTATCAAGACAATCCCTTATGGCACATGTTCGGGATGTTTGAAGATGGAGAGTTATTGGGTTTTGCAGCCATTCAAGAGGTGGATGGTGCAGATTTCGGTTGGGCAAAGGCACTTCGTGTTCGGAGTGATAGACACCGCGAAGGTATTGGACTGAGGCTGACCGAGCATTGCGTAAAGCTTGCAAAGGAACAGGGTCTCAAGAGTCTCAGATATGCGACTAGTTCCCGAAATGAGGCTTCAATAGGTGTCGCAGAGCAGGCAGGTTTTGATTTGATAGAAGAAGCAGGCTACTTCAGACTAGAGGACCCATATCCCCAGCAACCGAACCCAAGCCCAAGTATCACGCCAATCATGGCAGCTCCGGAGCGTGTCGCTGAAGCCCTGCAACAAAATGCTGACCTAGTACCCACGAACAATATGCCTGTGGCTTGGGAATTTGAGAGGAAGAATATTGATGGCATAAAACGAATCGGGAAAGAAGCAAACTTCAATATCATCACTAACGAGAATGGTCTTCCAATCTCTTTGTACTATTTTTCAGATTCTACAAGAAACAATCAGACAACAAGAGCTCATACCCTCTACTGTACTGACAGGTCCATTTTTGTGGATGTCATGGCACGATTAGTTGATGATTTGAAGTCATGCGAAGTAGATCGTGCTGCATTCTTTCTGGGACCAAGAGCAACTGAATGGTCGGATTCATTGCTTGCTGTTCCGGAGAAATATCAAGGCAGGCGGTTCCTACTATACGAGAGGAGTTTCTGAAGGCTATTCCATCGGTTCGTCTTCATACTCGTACAATACACTCCAATTAGGAGCATATGCTATGGGTTCTAGGTCTCTCTCTTCGAGTTCAAGACCCTCCGCCTCTGCAATCGCTTTTCTGAGAGTGAATGATTTTGCGCCATCCCACCGAAGGTAGGCATTCAAATCGAAAGAGAAGTTCCCTTGAAATTTGCCACACTTACCGCCACAGAAGACCTGATCTCCTCGAATCTCCAGTATTCCACCACAGTATCTGCAGATTGCCTCATGGCCATGGGCATGCACTCGACCCTTGATGACCTGCACGAAAAGGACAGTCCCGTCAAGTTCAACAACGCCCCACTTCTCACCATTCTTGATGGTGGGTCTCCAGATGTGCCCCTTGTTTTCCTCCTTCTTTTCTCTACGTCTGGAATGATTGCATCTGCTAGAGCGGGGTTCGGACTGCTTTGAATCACTATCAAAATCCGTGAG
>SDNP01000008.1 GCA_004524445.1 Candidatus Thorarchaeota archaeon
CATGTGGGTGATGAGCCCAGATATCATAGAAATCATTGACCAGAAAACTGGGGAGCCAATTACAAACACAGACATCAAGAAGGGTGATGAAGTCAGCGTTATAGGAATGAAAGCATCTCACGAGATATTTCGTCAGCCCGAGGGGCTAGAAGTACTTGGCCCGAAACATTTCGGTTTTGACACCAACTACGTGCCAATTGAAGAATTAATGAAATAGGGGGAGAATATCCCCCTGGAATTTTTTTTTAATCCCGTTTTTTGCTATTTATCAACAACTATCTGCACGGTGTAGTGCTTTCGATACCAATTTGGCTCATTCTTCACAATTATTCCCTCGTAATCATCATTGTAGAATTTAACCGGATGCTCTTCGGGATCTTCATCTTCCTTTCGAAGGCGATGTCTTGCATGTACAATAAGTCGCTGTACCCATGATTTGAGTGCCTGCCTTTCTTCTTTGAGAAGATCGGGATGTTCATCCCAGTAATCTTCTATTATCCAAGCCACCTTTCTGTTGTAGTAATGTCCAGCTGTCCACTGGGCAACAAAGAACAGAAATGCAAAGGCCGTAAACGCGATTGTATAAGGTGCAATCGATACGAGCGAAAATACCCAAGTCGCAACAATCGATGGAACAGCAATTGTCATCAGAATGAGTGCCGTATGCTGAAGAAATTTCCTCCGTTCATAGAATTTGAGAACACCTGGTACTTTCGGTGACACAGCTGCAAATTTATGCAGCACAGTCCGAATGAAGCGCCACTGGCTCACAAATGAACGAGGCAGCGCCCCTTGACCTATAGCTTTCTCAATGAAAGTCAAGTCAAAGCAACGATGAATTCTATATCCATCAAAGACAGTGATGAAATCCTTCGTCCACTTTAGGTTGATCCCTTTAGGAGTGAACTGAAACTCGTCCAAGCTCTGTTCCCCGGGTTTTGTTCTAGTACTGCGGCCTTTTTTACTCATTGCCTATCCGCCTTTATGCAAATTCAAGACTTCAGCCTGAAGCCACAACATAAGCTTTATGCAAGGCATGAATCAAATTATGAGGGCCGTTTTGGAAACAGTCAAAAGGCACTCGCACTCCACCGAGAGTAACAACGAACTATGGTGGAACACTGAATGGAAGTTAGTGATGAAAAAGACTGGGAATTCATTTCTGTGCATCCTTATTCCGAACAACAGGCAGAACTTAGAATAGACAGTGAGGAAATCGATTTTCTCTTGCCAAGGGAGAAGAGGCTAAAAAAGTACACAGTTGTCTTCACCACTAAATGGGAGGAGATTGTCGCCTATGAATGTTCACCAATATGTTTTTGTGAAAATCGACAGAGTTGGCCTTTGGACGAGGAACTGCCAGAAGATTACGACGAGATCGGTCCTGCAGGTATATTCTTCGCTTTCCTTCGTTCTGGTGGCGAAGCATTCTTCCAGGTTTGGGCAATAATACCGAAAGAAGATATTCAGACCGTCAAGGAGCTTGCAGAAAAATATGCTGGACGTCCCAGTGTAAAAGGTCTTGCCCATCATGGTACGGCTGGCGTTGTGAATTATATGCTCGACCATTGTGAAGTGATGCACCGTGTAAATACAAGGTGGCATAACTGGATAAAGAAGGGTCCATCCACCAAGCCCAGGGATAATTTGAATGAAAAATCGCCTGAACTCGTATTCGCAAAGGAAGGCATGTCATTCAACTTTTATGGTGCCAGTCCAAAACTGGAGCAAATGTCAACCTTCTGGCCCTGGAGCAAGATTCGAGATATCTACGCTATGCAGGACGAGGTTCCCCAAATAGCATATCTGTGGCATGAAGATAGCTACACATTCTTGCAGCAAGTATGGGATCCCCAAGAACGTGGTAGCATTCTGAAAAAGGCGAAGGAAGCTCATGATGCATATCTGAATGATGATAGCGTTCCACAATTACGCCTAATCAGGCCGTGGTCATTTCCATCTCGCTTGCATGATACATGGGACGAACTAGAGCCATTTTCCTCGAAAGCAAGCAGAGATGGATTTCCGCCCATTTACGAGAAAAAGCATGACGAATAGGTCCTTTCAAGAACTACAGCAACGAGAAAGATGGTAGTATAGTTAACATTTCAGTGGAATACAATATTATCACAATGCATTTTTCACTCGCTTCTGAGGAGCGATAGGTAGAAGACTAAATCAAATTACATTTTCTGAGTGGAAATAATGACCACTAGAGTTGCGGCATTTGATATGTGACAGTACGGCGAGTAATTTAGGTTATATGCAATAATCATGCTTCAGGAAGATAGCCAAGGGAGTCCGAGAGTTAAGATATGCAAAGAGAAGAAATGAGAATTCAAGATGATGACAAGACCGAGTCTTGATTCATAGAATGAGCACTACCGGGTTATGCTTGTGGACACAATTCGGATTCCATATATTGATTGTAGAGGTGAAAAGGACGCTGAAGAATTCAACATCAAGTCAGTGTGACGAGAACTCTGGGTTCAAATCGGATTGACATGCGGCCTATATGGCTCACAGCTTTTCGTTTGCAGATTCTTTCAAAAATCGGTGTTGGACTTGATTGCTCAAAAATACAGTCTAAGCAAGTTGAAGCAACAATCGAGTCGCTCGGATTCAAGAAAGGATAATCAGTTCAGGCAAGGCTGGAGATCCAACGAACATGACACCTCCGGTGCGGGAATATAACTGGAATCTGGCTTAGAAGCCAGAGCCACGGAAGCAATGGAGCTATTGGTCCGTTATACTTCTCAAGGAACTAACTCACCCTACAGGTGAAGAACGAAAAATAAAGAGAGGGGGAGAGAGCAAAGGCTCTCTCTGTACTAATTCTACTCGGGGGGTAGCTGACCAAATATCGCGCTCATATCGACGCCTTTGGCCTTGTTCTTCATACCATAATAGGTATACATGAGTTGACCCCAGAAGTACAGACCTACTGTGAAGAGTGTCTCAAATTGGACACCCGCAGTGGGTACGAAACTTACGAGGGCGTAGAAGAACACGGCACCGCTGACTAATCCAGCAATCGATACTAGCGGTACGCCAGCAATCGTCCAAGCACCCGACCGCTCCCACAATGTTGGTCGATAGAAGGGCAGAGATATCTCGGCAAGCGAGAATTGCCATCGGATGAAGGTGTATGTGAAGGCAACACCGATAGCCACTGACACGTCGTAAAAGACGGCCATGCCAATGATGATTATCTGCACAATCAACCAGAAGTAGAGGGAATTGTGTGGTACATGATACTTGGGATGGATCTGAGCCATTGCCTCAGGACACAACCTGTCCATTGCCATTGCGTGGAACGGTCGTGTAACCCAGAGTGCATTGCTTGGTCCGTCAAGGGTGTTAGCCAGAATTGGTTGTAGTACCAAAATTGCACCAAGCCAGGCAAAATTAGGACCGAGGGCAATCGCGGCAAAGTTACCAAAACCAGGGAATATGCCAGCAGTGCTGCTGTTATTCCAGTACAAGAGCTCGCCTAAGCTAACCTCAACTGCATAAGCTGACAGCATGAAGAGAGCTCCAATACCAATAACACCACCCATGGTGCTAAGGGGAATGTTCCTACTTGGCTGACTGACTTCACCCGCGACGGGCATGATCAGGTATGGCCACATAATACCAACAGCGGTCACAAGGGCGCCTGCAACAGCAGCAAGATTGAGTGTGTTATATGCATTGATATCTGCTATATATGACCCTGCAACCAGGTCCGCGTATGCGTGTCCAGTGCCTGCAAACAAATTATCCCAGACCGTGGGCGTAATCGGTGTTGCAATTAGAATGATATCTGATATCAGCAAAAGCACCATCACGACAATTCCTAGTACTATTGTGAAGTAACCCAGTATCCTGACACTCAAATAGCTGAAAATAAAGCCTACAAAAGTCAGAATGAGGGCCAAAATCACTAGAACAATTATGTCGTTAGCTATGGCATTACCCAAATCCAGCAAGAGCTGGTTATCTGCAATGATGCCGATGGCCTGTAAACCGCCGCCGGTTATCTTAGCTGAGAAGAAGCTAGCTGAACCGCGGAATACTGGATTGGCAATCACTGACCGCCAACCCTCCATAACACCAAAAATCGGGGATAGACCTCGTCCGGTAAAGTGGTAACTAGCACCGCTTCGGGGCATCGCAAGCATGAGCACCATTGTGCCTACACCTTCGAATAGGATTGCGAATGTACCTATAGCAAAGGTTGGAACAAGAAGTGCACCTGGAAACCAAGTTGATACTTGTGGTGCTACAAAGTGGAAATACGGACCGACTGTTAGCGCTATTGGCAAAATCAATGCGAACCAGGGTCCAACTTCCTTGACTAGTCCAGAACTTTCCCGGACAAAGAGGAGTTCTTCGTCTTCCATTTTTCGGGATTCTCCGTTCTTATTTTTTTCTCTCACGTTTGCGAATCATTCGCTCTCCGTGATACAGTGAACATGGCAATACCAGTATAAAAACTTAAGGAGAGAGTGAAATGAGGAGGTTTAACATGTTTAAATCGTGTGGTAGGAGACCTGCTGCATCGATGAGGATATTGTCGCCATAGATTACGACATAGACAGAACTATAGTGTCAACTAGAGATGTTGTCGAAGAATTCTCTGTCGATAAGGTAGACATTCACTGGGACTTCTCTGATGCCAGTTCGACTCTCAAACAGAATGCTGAGAATAATGTCCTTGTCCATGATATGGATTGGAGGCACCGACCGGTTTTCTTGTACTGCTACTCTTCGAGCCTCATCGTTGCAAATGCCGTTGGAAAGGAGCACACCCTGATTAGCACCATAGGTGGGAAGGTCACCTCTGATTTCCAGAATGGTCTCTTTGCCGATTTCCTCATCCAGGTCGCATTTCTTGGCATAATAAACTACAGGAGCTTTGCCGCCATCGTCCCACCATGCACTCGTCATGATGACTGTGCTACCGTTCCTTCGCTCATGTACCTCAAGGTATCCGCCATCTGACTTGGGTTCCGTGTGGGCCCGGATGTTTGTAAGGAGTACTTTTGTGAGATTCTCGAAGGCATCGAGATCTAATTCAGCGATGGCATAGGACAGCTGTTCTCGTGCTCGAAGGTTGAACTGCTTTGCTCGTTCACGAACCTCGCTTATTTTGTCCTCATCAATGGCACCCTCACAGACCTCGTTGTATCTGTAGAGGCCTGGAGCAACACGTACGAAATACGGGGGTCGTTCATCCTGCTCAGCCTGTTTCTTTTCTATTGACAGGGATGCTGAAACGGATTCAGGAGTACGGTCTAGTGCATCTGCAATGTTCCGATAGTGTACCGGCTCTTCCTTTGCATGTTCGGATAGCCATTTTCGTAGAGTAGTTCTTCCGTTGTTCTCTGTCAATTCAGGATGCCACCTGTTGTCTCATTGCCCATCTAAGACCTAAGTGTACTCGATTGCACCATTGCAGACTTTAGTTCACGTAAAAAGTTTATCCCAGACGACATGTATTATAAACCAACCATGCAAATCATTCTAAAACACGTGCCTAATCGTCACTTTAATATTATCTTAAGAGAACTACTCCATGGACGGTATAGCTAATGACACAGGTTTATGTGAAACTCATGAATCGTGGCCTCAAGTCAGAGGAGCACGATAAATTCCCCTTTCAAACCACTGAAAACGCCACTGTGGGCACACTAGTGGACGAACTACATGAGGTATATGGTCCCAGATTTGAGGTATTCCTAGACGACCATGAGAATCAAACCCTGAGGCGTGACGCCATCGTAATAGTGAACGGTAAGAACATGGTCGCACATAATGGCCTTAACACAAATCTTAGTGACGGGGATCTGATTGTCTTTATGATCGCCGCTGTTGGTGGTTAAATTAGTGAATCATCTAGTTTTGAAGTTGTCCTATGAATTCTGATAGGAACTAAGAGCGGACTCAGTCCTCGGGGATGTAATATGGGTCCAGAATCTCCTCATCAACGATTCCCGCTGACACAGCCATGAGCTCAGCTATGTCAAGCACTCTCATCTCAGCGTCAGCCTCGTAAACGGCATGGGTAAGATTCATTTCGCACGCTGGACAGACCGTCGCAATGATGGTAGCATCTGTGGTTTTTATATCCTCCAATCGTCTTCTAGCAGCCATCTGTGAATTATCCTCATACATTACCTTTACTCCGCCGCCACCGCCACAACAAAACGCCTGTTCTCTATTGCGTGGTACCTCGCGGAAATCAACACCGGGGATTGCCTCAATAACCTCACGGGGTGGTTCATAGATATCCCGATATCGTCCAATCTCGCAGGGATCGTGATACGTAACAACGACATCAACTGGGTTTTTCAGGTCGATCTTACCTTCTCTCACAATCTCTGCCAGAACCTCACTTGTATGACGAACTTCTATTGGAAATTCATCCATTCCAAGTAACTCCGGATAAATCTCATCGAAAGCTCGGAAGCAACTCGGACATGGTGTGATGATTTCTTTCACGCCGCGAGCTTGCAGTTTTTTCAGATAATCCTCGGCCCATTCCTTTGCATGCTCCATTTTACCAGTGATCCAATATGGCGTTCCACAACATCGTTGTTCTTCGCCAAGGAAGTCGAGCTCATAGCCTGCTTCTTGAAGCACACGCACGAGAATATTGGTCTTTTCCTTGAAACGGTGACTTGCTAAACAGCCCGGATAAAACAAGGTTCCTGATCCCTCCTTGAACTCAAGTCCTTCTGTCCATTGAGTGTGTGCAGTTGGTGTATCAGCGAAGATGTTTCCTGACTCTAGGGCGGTATCGGCCATATTCTTTCCGCCTTCAGGAATAGTCACTCCCTGCTCAACAAAGTCCTTCCTCATGGCTTTAGTAACTGCGATGATGTCTATTTGGGCAGCTTTCTTGCATTCGTACTTACATCGACCACACATGAAGCAACCAAATATTCGCTCAGCAAGGTCTTCAGTATATTCTAATTTCCCCTCGAGTATTGCTCTGGCTATTGCCATCCTGCCCCTAGCTGTAGACGATTCCCACGTTTGTGTGTAAATTTCAGGGCACCTTTCATCAAAATCGTATCCACGACAAAACTCGCATCTACCACAGGCGTAAATCATGTCCTTATAGTCGCTGATATTCATTGTAACTCCTCCTCTGAAATGAAAATTCCTCGTTGCAGAATGTTATTAGGGTCAAGTGTCTTTTTCAGAGTCTTCAGGAGGCGGTAATATCCAGTATCTCTCTCTGCCACGAATGGTCTCAAGCCATCTCTTCCACCGATGCCATATGGAACAACAGGCCCCTCGAGAACCATCTCGTTGATGTCATCAGCCATCTCAACGAGTTCGTCCCATTCCTCTGGCTCTTGATAGTTAGTGACCATAAATGCCAACCAATCTCTTGGTAGAACTTGGCCTCCAAATCCGGCCTTCGTATAGCCTCTCTTCTCAATAAGCTCTTGCTTCCAGATATTGTAAAGAAAGCCAATGTCATCAATTCTGCAGGACCCGGAACCAAAGAAATGCCAAACCCCAGCTGCAAAGATGTCTGTGAGTCCTGTGAGAATCCTATCAAAATAGTCATTTGCAGGAGCTGGGTCGCCAATTTCACCACCAAGATCTTCGATTTTAGCTATGAGTTTCTTCTTTCGCAGATCCATTATCTTCTTTTCATAGGCGAAAATGTCTGCCATCACAACAAATGTTTCAGGGGCTGTTGGCTCCACCCACAAATAGAAGCCCTGCAAATATTCATCTCCAACAAGCCGATTGACAAAGTGTCCTAATTCAATTACCTCATCAAGTGTTGGCATTACGGCCATAATCCGCTCCTCATAATCTGAAGACGGTCTGATTCGCAATGTTAGTTCTGTGCAGACTCCGAGGATACCCTCTGCCCCAATAAACATCCCAGCAAGATCTGGACCTAGACATTGTCTCTTGAACTTCCCAGCGCTTGGCCATGCCGCAGAGCCCGTATGAACTATATCTCCATTGGGAAGGACCATCTCAAGAGTGACGATATCACGATGTCCGTGGAAACCAAATTTGGCGGTGCCACGCGGCCCACCTCCAGCCTTCATAACAGACCCACCAATGGTCATAGCTGGACCCCCAGCCTCACTGCAGAGATAAGTCAATCCGATCTCTTGCAGCGCAGCATCCAGTTTTGCCCAAGTACAATTTGGCTGAACGGTGACAGTAAGGTCTCTCTCATCAATTTCAATTATCTCGTTCATGAGTGCCAAATCGAGCATGATACCTGGCTCCTGAGCAAGAAATGCATCCCAATGCGACGTTCCACCACCCCTCAGATAAATTGGAACGTCATGTTCGTTGGCAATCTTGAGGATTTGCTGAATTTCCTCACTGGATTCCGGCATCACTATATGTGTAGCCATCTTCTGCTTTGCGGGGCTCAAATCACGGCTATATGCTACTATATCGAAATCCTTGTCTGTGACCCGTTTTTCCCCAACAATGTCTTCAAGAAGACCTGTTATTTTTTGGATATCCATTATCAACCGCTTCTCCAGATGTATCCGTATTAAGTCCAAGACTGGCATAAATACTAATTAAGCTCTCTGGTTGCTCAAAGTCTTTAAAATAAGCTTAACAAGAAGAGTGGAAATTCTCTGTAGTTTTGGGAAAAAAAGGTTGAGAGAGGAATGAACTCCTCTACTCCTTTTCATACTTGAAACTCAGCTTTATTCGAACCCGGTATTCTATGATCTTATTTCCATCCAGCCTTGCGTCTTGCCGGATGACTTCTGCGATTCTAAGGTCTCTAAGGCTTTCTGAAGCCTTTTGTATTGCATTCTGCATCGCATGTTCCCAGCTCTTACCACTGACGCCAACAAGCTCGATAAATTTGTACACACTTTCTTCAGACAATTTGCTTCACCTAACTTTTGAATTTACATAGGGAAAAACAAACTGAAAAGGATTGCTGCAAGCATTCAGTAGAGCATATTACATATGACGTTTGTTTAATTTTTGTATTCTTTCAATATGCTTCGAAAGAAGGCGAGTATTGATAAGTGAGAATCCGAGGTGCAATTGCGACCATTCGCAATATACGAGGAGGAGTTTAAGTACATCATATCAGGTGATTATCATGAAACCTGCCAAACCATTGTGCATGCTCTTTGTGCTATCTTTTCTAATCATGTTAGCTCTAGTGCCACCAACTTCAGTATCTTTCAGTAGTGTTGAACGTCCTAAGGATATGAAAGCCATCGCTGGCGAAGGTCATTACTATGACGACTTGTCCAATGGATCGTACCGTGACCCTGAAAACACCAACGCAAGCTGGGGTGCAGGAGCGATTATGGCCGACACAGATAGAAGCGTCGATCGGCTCGATTCGTTCAACCTACCTGGGTCTGTACGCAGTCTGGCTATTCAAGGAAGAGAAGCTTTCGTAGCGGCCTATAGAACTGATACCAACTTGGACTCGCTCTTTGTACTGGATATAAGCAATGCAAGTGAAATCTCTGAATTATCAAATAGGGACTCTAGCAAGCATCTTACAGCTGTTGCAGTATCGGGTGACTTTGGGGTAGTGGGTCGAGCGGTAAATGGTGATTTGTTTTTCTATAACCTCAGCAAACCTACCGACATGTTCGATGCCTTCTTAGGTTTTGACGATTATAATTTTACTGTTACCGATTTGGAGATTCAGGGTCGCTTTCTTTATGCCATGCGATTAAATACGGATGACGGTTTTGGGCTCTCTATCTATGACATCCAAGACCCATCGAATGTGATAGCAATTGACTCTTCTCCTTCATTTAACATCACTCGCGGATACGGAATTGACATCCAAGGTGATATCCTCTACGTGGCCAATGGAGAACATGGCATTCTTTCAGTGAATGTTTCAAATCCCTATTCGCCAGAAAGATTGGATACACTAGATACGATAACAGGGTGGAACTGTACAGATGTTATTGTTGAGGGAAATAGAGTCTATATTGCCACTGAGTATCATGGAATCTATGTGGTTGACGCCTCCAATGTACGCGATTTGCGGATTCTCGGTCAGTGCGACACATTGGATAAGGCAAACCGATTGGCAATCCACGGCAAATCCCTATTCGTAGCTGATGGTACGCAGGGAGTAAGAGTCATTGACGTGTCAAATCCAAGAAATCCCACCTGGCTCCATCAAGCAAGTGGTTTCTATGCGTATTGCATCACTATCCATGGAGATACTGTCTATGTGGGAACAGATGATGGAGTCCGTGCACTTCGCTACATGCATCAGACAGACTTCTACAAACTGGCTAGCTATAATGAGAGGAAGGCTCTTGATATCCGTGTGCAAGGGGAGATAGCCTATGTGGCTGGTGGTTCTGACGGCCTCTATACTCTGAATGTTAGTGACCCCGCCAATCCAGTGCTTCTTGATAATATCACCGTTGGTTTTCCAGAATTCTATAGAAAACTGGATGTTCAAGGTCATTATGCATACGTTGCAGACTATGGACCAGGTGGGGGTTTGAGAATATTCAATGTATGCAACCCCTCCAATATCGAGTACATTGGTGTTCGAACTTTCTCACAGACCACAGATGTGGACGTGGAAGGTGATGTTGCGTTCGTGGCTAATGGAAACAATGGATTTGCAATACTAAATGTGAGCAACCCGTCTCTTTTTGCCCTGAGCGTTTCAGGTCCCTATGTTGACATTAGTATCACAGGTGGTGATGGAAGCCTAGGCAATATCACTGCACTGTGGAATCAAGGCCCACATTTGTATGTTGCAAACTACCGAGAATTCGGTGGTGGGTGCTTTACCTATGATATTAGCGATTTGGCAAATCCAAGAATGATGAGTTCTGCTGCTGTCTACAAATCCTATGAGATTGCTGTCGACGGTGATATCGCATTTGTCAACCATGATTCAGTCTTAAGGGTATACAATTTGACACCTCCAAATAATACTCAACTCCTTACCTCGTTCGGGTGGATTGACAATATAACCGGAATATGTACTGATGGAAGATATGTCGTGGTTTCAATGGGGGATGATAATCTCATTCTCCTTGATGCAAGTAATTCAAGTGATCTTGATGTTCTTGATTGGCAAGATGAACCAACTCCCCTTGGGGTTTTCATTCACGGAGAGAATGTCTATTGCGCAGCTGAAGACCATGTATCCATATACAGTATTTACAAGGGAGCTTGTAGCTCATTCCGAGAAGGTCTGTCAGTGGCTCAATCAATTCCCTTGGATGATACGGAGAGGGCGATGGTAAGCGCAACACTCCATTCTGACTACTGGCATCAAAGCGAGGTTTCTGTCCAATTCCAACTTTCACCAGATGGCGGAGAAAACTGGGAAAACGTCATGCCAGGTATGGAGCACGAATTCGAACACATTGGCAGCGATTTATGCTGGAAAATCAATATCCATAACGGACTCAGAGACCGCACTGCTTTCATCTATGATTTGGATATTGAATATACGTACAATGAGGCGCCAGAGGCTCCTGTTCTGAACGACCCTGGTGAAACTGATGGTGACGGCAATTTTACGGTCTCATGGAAAGCAGCAGCCGATTCTACTGGAAGCATATACTCGTATGAATTACAGATAGCCAGTACGATCGAATTTGATTCAGTTCTGGACAGCTGGGTGACAGACGATGTGAATCAAGAGGTAACGAACCTTGAGGAGGGGGAGTATTATTTCAGAGTTCGAGGAATGGATGAATTTGGAATGTTGGGACCATGGAGCAACGTTGAGAATATAACAGTCGAAATCGAAACACCCACCACGACCACCACCACAACTACTACTACCACAACAAACACGGAAGAAACAACAACCACCACTTCAGATACTGATGATACCAACGGACAGTTTTGGTTTATCTTCTTCTTTGACTCAACACTGCTTCTGATGATAATAATCGGTCTAGCTTTTGTTGTAATCGTCATAATTGCCCTGAGGAGAAGGTAACATCTTACCCAGACACCTAAGCAAGCAAGATGGCACACTCTCGCCCTGGTTCAAGAGTTATGTATCTAAGAAGAGATTAAAATAGCCAGAAGATATGCTCCTATTCGTGGACCAATCATGAAACCAAGAGAGCGATTCCATAAGACTGTGTCCCACGAGGAACCCGATAGAGTACCTCTTGACCTCTGGATTACACCACAAGCCTATGAAAGCCTAAGAGACTATTTGGGGATTGATGCGCCAGAAACCCAAGAATGGGGCATAATGAGTGTCTGGCAAATTTCTGAAGAGATGCTACAGAGACTCAATATTGATTTTAGGCGGGTATACATGAAACCCGCCGCAGACTTCAAGGCAAAGGAATACCCTGATGGAAGTGTTGAAACCGAGTTCGGTTGTAGAGGGAAGTGGATTGGGAAGTACTGGGAGATAGTGCATTTTCCGTGGGCGGATTTCACCGAAGTAGAAGAAGTGGAGGAGTACGAATGGCTGGATCCAGAAGATCCTTCGCGACTAGATGGTGTTGTAGAGTGGGCCAGACATCTTCATGAAGAAGCGCATTATGCAGTTGTCGGAATGGTTGGGGGCCCTTGGGGAGTATTCGAGGTTTGTGCGCATTACATGAGAGGTTTTGATAAATTCCTCATGGACCTCATAGCTCGACCCAAATTAGCTGAAGCCATGATGAATAAATCAATGGAGTTGGCTCTAGACATGAACGCTGTCTTTCTGGATGCAGTGGGAGATTACTTGGATATTGTGCAAGTAGGAGATGACTTGGGTCATCAAAACGGATTGATAATGAGTCCCAAGATGTATCGCGATATGGTTAAACCGAAACACAAGAAAATTTACTCGGATATTCACAGGAGAGCCCCTCATGTCAAGATTCTCTATCACACTTGCGGAGCCATCGAGCCAATGGTAGAGGATTTGATTGACGTAGAGGTTGACATTCTGAATCCTGTTCAGCCACTGGCAAAAGGGATGGACTCCAACAAATTAAAACAGAAATACGGAGACCGACTGACTTTTCATGGGGGAATCGATTTGCAACAAGCAATGTCATCTGCTGGTACAATCACCGATCTCAGGGACGAAATTGACACTAGATTGCAGGCATTCGCACCGGGTGGAGGCTACATTTTAGCCCCAGCCCATAACATACAGCCAGATTCGACTCCTGAGAAGATACTGGAAATGTATGATTATGCAGCTAAGAAAGGGCGGTATCCAATCCGTTAGGGGATTGGCTTCTCTTTATGCATTTCATGAGGGTCCTCTCCCTCATCCAACTTATCGGCCCACCATACGTCAGTAGATACTACTTCCTCTGCCGCTGTGAGAACATCTTCAATGCGGGACTTTGGAATAACGACAACTCCATCACCATCAGCGAAGATCAAGTCGCCCACCTCAACTCTGAGACCACCACAAGTGATTGGCTCATCAACGGATTGCATATCTAAGCGACCTCTCATTGTTCCGGGATGACGTCCACGAGCAAACACTGGAAAATTCATTTTGTCAATATCATTAATATCTCTGGAAGTACCGTCTACAACTGCTCCGGTCAGCCCTTTTGGAATGCCAATTCTCGTTAGAACCTGTCCCCAAACAGAGCAATCGGTTGCGCCACTTGAATTGATGCATGCTATATCCCCTTCCTTCGCCTTGGTGGCCAAGCTCATGAATAAGTCCAATTGCCCCTCGTCATACGGACTATTTGGAGGGGTACGCACAAGTTTTCCAGTTCTTGCAAACCCAGCCATTCGATATTTCTTTGTTAAGGGCTTAATTCCCCGATCCATACAGACTGGGCTTATCCCCACTTCGTCGGCGGCATCGGATACCGCAGCTACATAAAGCTTCAGAGTTCTCTCTATTGTCTGCAGTTTGTTTGCCATGGTCAATCACTCATTTTTTCCAAAGATAAATACAATAGTCATCGCCACGCATCATGCACTTTGGAATTGACAATCTCAAATCCGAATCAACTGCCCGACCTATTCCATCATCCATAGCACATACCCAATGACAGATGTCTTCTTGTGCTCCTTCCGCTTTGAATGTATCAATCCAAGGACACGAATGAACCTTGATTTCAGCGGTATCATCACCAGAGTCAATCAATTCTAATTCAAATCCAAAATATGGGTGAGCCCCCTCAAAAAATTCGAAAATAGATTCTGGATCTCCTTCTCTTAGTGCGCCACTCTCAATTCCAGCTTTACCCAGTTCCAGGCCATGCTTGATATTTGCTTGTCTTAGTGCCTCCAATCCCTCTTCCCCGCAATGTTCTCTCATCGCTTCCACATAGACAGCATGCGCGCTGGCTAGTGTTTCCATATTCGTTTTCCTGACTTCATCTGCTGTTGGACCAGTCATATTGCTCACCTAATCGACCGACACATTTTCTTAAATTAGTTTAGGATGATAACGTGTCAGAAGTTAAAGTATTCTTTGGTCGTTTGATAGAGTATTTATGTTGGATTAAGTTTTAGGAAAACCAGTGGTGCATGCTATGCTAGCGGAAAGAAACCAATTTGTTCCAGCCAGTGAAATACGAAGAATCTACAACATGATTCTCGGACGAGATGACGTTATTGACCTGACAGTGGGAATCCCAGATTTTGATACACCACAGCATATCAAACAAGCAGCAAAGCAGGCAATTGATGATGGTTTTACTAAATATACCCACAATGCAGGTTTCATAGATGTACGTCAAGTGTTCGCTGATAAGCTGAAGCGAGATAATGGTATTGATGCAGATCCTGTTAGCGAGATTATGGCCACCGCCGGCGGCATGGGTGCACTCGTCCTTGCGAACCTTGTTCTTGTTGAGCCGGGAGATGAAGTAATATATCCAGATCCGGGATTCGTCAGTCATTATGCCCATGTGAAGTTGGCGGAAGGCAAAGCGATTCCACTTCAACTAAAGAAGGAAAACGGCTTTGGGGTAACTGCTGAGGGGGTTAGCAAGCTGGTCACGGACAAGACCAAGATGTTGGTCTTGAACTCTCCCAACAATCCAACAGGCGGAGTCATCTCCAATGAAGAACTCAAGAAGATTGCGGAACTCGCAATTGAGAAGGACTTCTATATTCTCTCAGATGAGGCTTATGAAAAATTCCGCTACGATAATGAGAAACCACTATTCATCGGTTCCTTGCCGGGAATGAAAGAACGAGTAGTATCTCTCTTCTCTTTGTCTAAGTCATATGCTATGACAGGCTGGCGAATTGGCATTTGCACGGGACCGTCTGAGGTTATTGGTGCAATGACAAAACTGCAAGAACATGTCATTGCGATGCCAACCTCGATTTCCCAAAAAGCAGCAGCGGCAGCTGTCGAGGGGTCACAGGATTGTGTCAAGGAAATGCTGGATACCTTCAAAGAAAGACGAGATATTATGGTGAAGGGCCTACAGCAAATTGAGGGGGTCGACTTACAGCCTCCCGGCGGAGCGTTTTATGTATTTCCAGATGTTTCAGCATTTGGAATGGAGACCTTTGAATTGGTTATGAGAATACTCAATGAAGTTAATGTTGCAACAGTTCATGGTTCTGCATTCGGACATTTTGGTGAAGGATTCCTGAGACTATGTTATGCAATGTCAACTGAGAGCATTGAAAAGGCACTACAAAGGCTTGATACTTTCCTACCGAAGCTCCTAAGAAAATCGAAGTGATGGATGCAAAAAATAATCTACTTAGAGGTGTATTGTAACAAGATGACCTCCAGAACGCAACGAATCAAGGATAGGATGCTTGCTGCAGAGCCTACTATATCAAGCGAAAGAGCTTCAATTTTCACTAACTACTTGATATCTCATGAATCTAGACCAATGAAAATTCGATTGGCCAATGCATTCGCCGAGGTTCTAGATCAGATGACCATTCGAATAGAGCCAGAGGAATTAATTGTTGGAAATATGGGCCCTACTCCCCGTTCTTGTCAAATATTCCCAGAGTATAGCTGGGAATGGATAAACGAGGAGCTCGATAGATTCGATGCGCGTAGAACAGAACCATTTCAGATAGCTGAAGGTGATAAAGAAATTCTCAGAGAGGTCTTCGAATATTGGAATGAAAAAAGTACGGCAGAAATCGCTCGTAACAAAATGCCAATGGATGCTCAGAGGGCCTCCAAGGCCGGATTATTCACGATTGGTGCACCAGGGACTGGAATCGGGCATGTTATCGTGGATTATCCCACAGTCCTCAGAGAAGGCATCGCGAATATTGCATCTGATATAAGAAACAAGCTGAAGGATTCGACCTCTAAAGAGAAGAGAGAATTCTATGAAGCAGTAATAATTGAGTTGGAGGCGGTAATTGCATTTGCGAACAGGTTTTCCAAGCTTGCTGCCAATCTTGCAGATGAGGAATCCGACCAACAAAGAAAGGCGGAATTGATTGAAATCTCACAAATATGTGCAAAAGTTCCTGAACATCCTGCAGAATCATTTCACGAGGCACTTCAGTCATTTTGGTTTGTGCATCTGCTTGTGCAGACCGAATCAAACGGTCATTCGATATCCACCGGTCGCTTTGATCAGTATATGTTTTCATATTTTCAGCAGGATATGAAGTCAGGTAAGATCACTAGAAACCAAGCACTCGAACTTCTAGAAATGCTATGGATCAAGTTGACCTCTCTAATCAAGCTAAGAAATGAGTACTACAGTGTGGCTTTCGCAGGTCATCCCATGTTTCAGAATTTGACTATTGGGGGACAAGATGCCGAAGGTAATGATGCCTGTAATGACTTGACCAGTCTCGTTTTGGAGGCGACGAAGAATATACGAGTCACGCAACCTACGGTTTCATTCAGATGGCATGAGGGTACACCTGACAGCTACATGAGGGAGGTTGTCGAGGTTGTTTCTAAGGGCTTGGGGATGCCAGGTATCTTCAATGATGAAATCATAATTCCTCTGATGATCGATAAAGGGACAGACCCTTCTGAGGCTTATGATTACTCAATCCTCGGGTGCGTGGAGCCAATAATTGCTGGCAAATCGGATCCTCGACCAAACATTGGTTATGTCAATTTGCCCAAGATCCTAGAGATAACTCTCAATAATGGAACTGACCCGATGCGTAGCGAGAAAGTGGGACTAGAAACCGGTGACATCACAAGATTCACTTCCTTTGAGCAGCTGTGGAATGCCTACGAAAAGCAAATCGATTATGCTATTGAACTGCTGACAAAGGCAGACCACGTTGCAGCAGGAATTCTTTCTAAAAACAAACCTACGCCGTTCATTTCATGCCTATTAGAGGGCTGTCTGGAAACCGGCAAGACAATGCAAGAAGGTGGAGCGGTCTACAATTCTGGTGGCATCATGGGTGTTGGGGTTGCAATAGTTGCTGATTCACTTGAGATGATTAGAAAGCATGTTTTTGAACAAAATACCATCACGATGGATAATCTGTTGGAGGCATTACATGCTGACTATGAGGGTTACGAAGAACTGAGAGTCCTTCTTGATAATGACCCATCAAAATATGGGAATGATATTGCAAGAGTAGATTTTCTTGCTCGAGATACAGGTGTAGCATTCTGTGATGCAATCCAGAGTCGCATGACAACACGTGATGGGCCATATCATGGTGCACTGTTTTCAGTTTCTATGTATATTCCTCAAGGAGAGGTCCTAGGAGCTACTCCGGATGGCAGAAAGGCAGGTATCATGCTTTCTGATGGTGTTTCACCAACTCAGAATCGAGATGTTAATGGACCCACTGCTGCTATGAAATCAGTTGCTCGATTGGATCATCAACGCTGCTATAATGGAACTCTGTATAATATGAAATTTACTCCAGAGATGTTCAGCAGCAACAACTCAAGAAGCAAATTCATTGGCCTTGTTGAAGGATATTTCAAAATGAATGGATTACATGTCCAGTTCAATGTTGTAGATAAGGCAACATTAGAGGATGCGAAGATACACCCTCTACAACACCGTAATCTCATAGTTCGAGTGGCAGGCTATAGCGCATATTTCATTGAACTGGACCCCTTCGTGCAAGATGAGATAATCGCTCGAACGGAATTTTCCTCTACACACTAACCCAACATGGAGCTTACGACAAGTTTAACATTCAGAACTCCAATATTAAATTCAACTTAAATCCATGAGAGAAAATGAGAGTGTGAAATATGAGTTACGACGTTGTTACTTTTGGGGAGGTCATGCTAAGGCTTTCTCCACCCGATTTCAAACGATTTGAACAGACACACAGTTATGATGCACATGCAGGTGGAGCTGAGATGAACGTTGCAGTGGCCTGTTCCCGATTAGGATTAAGTTCTGCATACGTCACTAAATTGGGTGATAATTCAATTGGGCATTTCATTAGAAATCAGGCACGAATGCATGATGTGGATACTTCTCACATCCTTTGGGACCCGGATAGTCGATGCGGAGTTTATTTCGTGGAGTTTGGTGCTGCACCTCGAACAAATCGCGTAATCTATGATAGGGCACATTCAGCAATTAGCAAGATCAAACCTGGAGAGGTACATTGGGATGATATCCTTGATGGGACAAAACTGTTCCATACAAGCGGAATAACTCCTGCTCTCAGCAAGGGTTGTGCAGATACCACTATGGAGGTATTCAAAGCAGCCAGAAAACACGACGTCAAGGTATCTTATGACGTCAATTATAGAGGTAAGCTTTGGACTCCAGAAGAGGCAAGAAAATTCACTGAACCGGCATCAGAATACATTGACATCCTCATTACCACTGAAGAGGATACCAAAGTTGTTTACGGAATCGAAGGTGAAAACTACGAGGAAGTAGCTGCCAAACTGACTGACAAGTTTGGCTTCGAAGTAGTCCTGATCACCCTTCGCGAGACGCCATCTGTTCTCGAGAATAAGTGGTCCGTCTTTGCTTATGCAGATGGAGCGGTCTATCGGAGTCCGAAATATGATATTGAAGTCATAGATCGTCTTGGCGGTGGCGACTCATGCAGTGCCGGTTTTATCTATGGCTATTTGGAGCTTGGAGACCTGCAGCAAGCAGTTAACTTTGGCTCAGCCTTCTCAGCATTCAAACAGACAATACCCGGAGACCTTGCATTCGTAAACAAAGAAGAAATCAAGAAACTAGTTGAAGGCTATGAGAGAGGGCTCAGAATTCAGAGGTAGGTGCAGAAGAGATGTGGAATAAACAGGAAGCAATGAATCTGATAGAAGAAACCGCTCTCATTCCTATTATTAGAGTGGACTCGAGTGAAACTGCCTTACAAGTTGCAGATGCTTTTCTAGAAGGCGGCGTGTCAATAATCGAAGTAACTTTCAGTGTCCCTGGTGCGGTTGATGTTGTCAGTGAGCTGTCTGAAAAACTGGGTGATAAAGTACTGATTGGTACAGGAACAGTATTGGATGGTGCAACTGCCCGTCAAGCCATTCTAGCTGGAAGCGAGTTCATTGTCAGTCCAATTTACTCACGTGATTTGATAGAAACTGCTCGAAGATACTCAAAACCCGTCTTTCCCGGAGCGGTGACTCCAACAGAGATTCTTGAAGCCTATACTATGGGAGCAGATGCGGTCAAGGTATTCCCATGCGGTAATCTGGGAGGCGCTTCCTATATCAAAGCTGTCAAGGCACCTCTTCCTCAAGTACCTGTAATCCCGACTGGAGGAGTTAACATTGACACGGCAGGACCATTATTAGATGCGGGGTCGTTTGCATTAGGTGTTGGGAGTGCAATTACAGATAAGAAAGCTATTGCAGCCGGCAACTTTGGCAAGATAACTGAAAATGTGAAGGCATTCCTGTCTGTCATTGCTGAACACAAGAAGTAATCCCGTAACTGCGAACGGGTAGTGCAGGAGTAGAACGCTCCTGCATTATTTTCCTTCTTTGGCGTCGAGCTCGACTAGTTCGGGTATCAAGCGTGTGCATATCGCGAATAGAGAATTGAAATCCTCAGCACTCGCTAATTCGATATAATTGGCCGTTTCCGCTATATTTTCTATTCGTTTTCTTTCTTCTGAAGATACCAGGATTCGTTTTGCACCTGCCCCAGCTGCATTTCCTACTGGTATTACTCTATTGGCGCTTACTGGCGGTAATAGACCAATGCTGAGGGCACTCTCAGGTCGCATGTAATTTCCAAATGCGCCTGCTAGAAACACGGCATCAATATTAGATGATTTTAGCCCAGCTTTCGAAAGGAGTATTTCTGTTCCTGCTCGGATTGCAGCTTTTGCCAGTTGGACCTGTCGTACATCGTTCTGAGTCAAAATAATCTCCCTCCGGGCGTTTCTTTCGCCTAGATCGGCCACTCGATATACGCGTCCATGCTTGGGATGTTCTTCTACTCGTGGCCCTTCATGAATACGCCCTGTATCATCAATCTGACCTATACTCCGCAATTCAGCAACAATATCTAGGACTCCAGAACCACATATCCCCTCAGGGGATACATTGCCGATTACGCCAAGATCAGGAGTGCTTTGTGCATCCCTAATATTTGCATATTCTATAGCTCCTTTCTGTGCTCGCATTCCATCCTTGATCCTTGCACCTTCAAATGCAGGCCCGGCTGCCGCCGAACAGCAGAATATCTCACCATGCTTTGAAAGAATCATCTCGCCATTTGTGCCAACATCTATACCCAAGGAAACACCCGAATAGTCCTCCATTCGTCGGGATAACATGAACGCAAGCGCATCACCTCCAACAAAGCCTGCTACAACAGGAGAGAAATATATAGATACATTAAGAAATCGAGTCAATCCGATTTCAGTGCCCCTGACTAACGTTGATTCCTTCTTATGGGGAGTGTAAGGCGCCATGGCAAGCGGTTGGACTTCATAGCCAAGTGCAAAATGTTGCATTGCCGTATTTCCAACGACAGATCCAGCCGTGATATTTCGGGGGTCAATGCCCTTCTCATCAAGAAAGGAATCAATAAGTTCTTCCACTTTACTCCAAATCTGTTCTTGCAATTCAGTTGAGCCTTCTGGATTCTCGATGGCATAGCTTAGGCGACTCATTACATCCTCGCCATGGACGATTTGTGGGTTAATTGCACTCTTTTGACCAAGCTGTATGCCTGTGCCCATATTCATGAAGTAGCATACTATAGTTGTAGTACCGATGTCTATAGCCACACCTACGTCATTTGTATCACCCAAATCAGCAACCAAACGTTCAGACATAAGAGAATCCGTGAGAATTTGTGCACCCATGTCTTGACTAGGAATTCCTACTCGTTTGGCATTTCCAACCTGATGCTGACATGCTAGTCGCGTTCCATCCCTAATTTCAGATATACTAAGCTGCTCCAAATCAGCAGTGCTCGGGTCGGGTATGGGCTTCACTACAACTTTACATTTGCCACAGGTTCCACGTCCTCCGCAGTCCGAGGGCACATAGTGACCAGCTTCTCGAATTGCATCCAATATGGTTTGACTGGTATCGACAACTATTCTTATACCCGAAGGCTCTAGGATTAGTTCCGTGTCAACCAATGATATCTCTCTCCCAATATCCAGACAGTCTTAACACTGATTGCTCCATCTAGATAAATACTGTTTCAACAAGGGAAGCCAAGTTTTCCGTAGGTGTTTCTATGGGACAATCACATCCGCTGCTCAGGATATATCCGCCGCCCTTTGCAGCGTTTCTTACGCAGTTCAATGCTGCTTCTCTAACCTGGTCAGCATCACCCTTCAGAAGGAGTGTTGTATCTACATTACCAATAAGAGCAGAGTTGTTTTCTGCAATTTTCTTGGCAGCCTCCAAGTCCACTGCAGAATCTATGCTCAGAGCGTCGGCATTTGTATCCGTCATTGCTTGAATTATTCTATTAGTATCTCCACAAATATGCAGTGTCGCGTATGCACCTTCAGAATGGATAATGTCATTCATGTTTTTTAGATGTGGGGCTGAAAACCTCTTGAAATATCTAGGAGATATTATGCTATTGCTTGCACTAGGTTCCAACACTGCTATATTATGTGAGCCTGTAGCAAGTAGCTCTCTCAGGTAGGGCTCCAATATTTTTACACAGCTTTCAACCGCGTTATCTACCCCATCTGGGTTTTCGAATGTTTCCGTCAAGAGCTTCTCTACACCCAACAAATGCCCAGCTAGAGTGAATGGTCCAATAATGTAACTACTCACAAGGTGTGTACTGCCAATGTCAGAATAGAGCTTCTTGCTGCTTTCAACAAACACTCCTAATCTTGTATTGGAGATCGGGGGCAGTTCTAAACTATTCAGATCATCTGTTGAATCATAAGGATGTTTCTTTACATATGGAAATGTTTGATTCTCAAATATGACCTCGGCCCCAAGTACTTCAGCCTCGACAGTCAAATCCATGACATTGAAAACCCCATCATATCCATGTTTCTCTCGAGCCTTGAGCAAGGCTTGGCTTTGTTTTGAAGGGTCATGCAACATTTCAGAGAGTGATACGTTTCCTATCTTTGAAGCAAATAGACCAACCAGAGGTAGGACTGGAAGTCTCTCCGGTTCCTCAAATGCAAGGGCTTTACGAATTAATTCCAGTGATGTAGATGTCATTGCGTTATCCTTACCAAACCGAGCACTTTATTATTGGTTTAATTTGGCTTTAATACCGGCAGCAAGTGGACACCTGATAAAGGTGCGCATTAAGAGGAACATGGACAATGGCAGCTGAAGCGGACATGCATGGACTAATCGAGGCAATTGTAGAGGGAAACAGGGAGGCAACTACTATAGAGGCTGAAAAGGCATTAGAATCGGGAATTCCCCCCTTTAGCATTGTGATTGATGGCTGTAGCAAGGCCATGTCAGAGGTTGGTGACCTATATCAAAATGGTGAATATTTCATTCCTGAGATGCTGATGTCAGCAAAGGCATTTGAGGCTGCAATGGCCGTTATTAAACCTAAATTAAAGGATGCGGATATTGATGCGAAGGGCACTATTGTTATCGGAACATGCAAGGGGGATATTCATTCTCTCGGAAAGAATCTGGTAGCATCTATGCTTGATGCCGCAGGGTTCAATGTTATAGATCTGGGAGAAGACGTACCACTGGAGAATTTCGGTGACACAGCTCTGAAGCAAGAAGCAGACATAGTTGCAGTTTCTGCTCTCATGACTACCTCTATGGATTCCATGAAGAAGGTAATCGAAGATATCCATGAAAGAAAAATCCCTGTGAAGACTCTGGTCGGCGGTGGCCCAATCACTCCAGAGTTTGCTGATTCCATAAGAGCAGATGGATACGCAAAAGATGCCCAAGATGCCGTACGAATCGCGGCTATCCTGGCAAAATAAGTACTAACAGTAGAATTAGTTATTGAAGACATATTCTATAGCATTAGCTCTCTAACAAACGCTGAATTACCATGTCGTACTCTGCATACCTTCTGAGGCCGGGGATGTTTCCCGCTGGTTTTCCATTTTTGAATATCACTACCATTGGAACCGACTGAACACCAAATTGGGCGGTTGTACGCGGGTTTCGGTCTATATCGATCTTAGCGAAGAATACATCCCTCTTGTAGTCTTGTGCCAACTGCTGTAATATAGGAGCAAGTGCTTTGCATGGATTACACCATGTTCCAAAGAAGTCAACCATCGCGGTTTTTGTTTTTTGGACAGTTTCCCAAAAATTTGAATCGGTCAGCAAGTTCACGCTACCATTAGCTAGTGGCTCCCTGACTACTGGTTCTTTAGCCATCTGTCTGAGACGTTCAATTTTACGACGTCTAATCTCCGCCAAATCATCATCACTCAAATTTGAAAACCTCTTTCGCTTGTGCGCTTCTTATGAACAACCGTATATCAACTCTTCGATTAGTGAAAAACTATTGGCACGATGTTCAAATGAATCGGTTTAATACACCCTCCATATGTGCCCCACACGACATTGGAGTCTGAACATCATGGGCAATAGGAATCTGAAATATTACGGTGGCCTCATGATAGCCATGGTTGCATGGGGAGGCTCATGGGTTTCGGCCAAAGTTGTTGTAGATATCGCACCTCCAATGACCATTGGATTTTTTAGGTTTCTCATTGCCGCCTTTCTATTCGTCGTCACGTTAAAGATATCTCAGGGATCCGTTCAAAATCTGTTGAACAGACAAAATATCAAGGCATTCCTGCTACTAGGAACCACAGGCATTTTCGGTTATGGAGTCTTGTTTCTGACAGGGATGAGGTTCACAACAGCGGCTCAAGGGTCCATAATAGCGGGTTTCAATCCAGTCACCACAAGCATTTTTGCGGCTATAATTCATAAAGAAAAGCTTGTTAGAAAATGGCAATACGTCGGTTTCGCTCTCAGTTTTGCAGGAGTAATTTTTGTCGTTGGAGTGCAATCCTTGCTGGATTTTCGTCTTGACTACCTTATTGGCAATTTGATTATTCTTGGAGGCATGATACTATGGGGTCTGTATTCCTCAATCGGAAAAGAAACGATGAAGAAAATCTCACCCTTAGAGGCCAATGCAGGTGGCACTATTGTTGGTGCCCTATTGTTCGGAACAGCCATGATATTTGAAAAACCATGGAATCTATCATCATTTACAAATGTCCTATTCTGGAGCAATGTAGCATATCTTGGTGTAGCAGTCACCTTCGTTGGATTCCTGCTGTACTTCATATCTGTCAAGGAAATTGGAGCAACGCAATCAGGGGGCTTCATTAATTTCGTTCCAGTATTTGGCACTCTATTTTCGCTGCTTCTGCTTCAAGAACCGTTCTATTGGACCTTTTTGGTCGGACTATTGTTGGTGATTTCAGGAGTTGGCATTATCAACTTCTCACCTCCCAAATCCTCAAAACAAAGAAATCCGTAAAAAGTAAAAAGGTGGAATTCAAGCATGAGGATAGAAATAGTTCAGTCTATTCTAAATGGTGAAGAGATTGTCCGAAGAGAACACTGTAATCGACACAATATTAGATAGACCTAGAGCGTTGCGTTTTATCGGTCTCACACAAATGTTGTTCGGGCTGTTTGGGCTTCTAGGGTCTATTGGGTTGATTGTTGCAGCATGGCAAGAACAGCCCCAGCTTGCAGATATGGGCTATGTATATGCAATTCTACTCTTTCTCGGTGTAGCAGTACCCTGTCTAGTTATCGGAAATTACGTTGATGATCTCAGAAGAAGTGCGGTCATTGCTCAAATTTTCTATAGTCTAGCTTCGGGACTAATTGCAGGCTGGTTTCTCTGGGAATTTGGTTTGGCTTACCAGTGGACATTTCCTTGGTTTGACTTTTCATTTGATGTTTACATTGGAAACCTAGCTGCAGGAATACTAGCCATTGAATCGATTTTTGCTCTATATTTGATAGCTAGGTGGAAAACAGTTGCACCACCTAGTGATATGAGAATCGAACGAGATAAGACAAAGGCAGAACTCATTGAACGCGGTACGATTCCGTCACCAATGGAAACAAGACTTGTGGGCCCAGATGGCAAAACTCTCCTCTCGGAAGAAGATGGTAGGCATATTTTGAATGTTCGAAGAGTTGAAACTGAAGAAGGCATGGCCATCCTCTGCTCAAACTGTGGTGGAGCAACACCGATTGAGGAAATTCAACAGGATAATACTGTAAAGTGCAATTATTGTGGAGTTCAGCTTGGAGTTGCAAGTGTCTTTGTGCCTTGCGAAAATCATCCCAACTTGCTCGCCGCAACAAAGTGTGCTGTCTGTGGCGACTACTATTGTCGAGAATGCCTGACCGCACAAGAACCGCCTGTTGACGAGAAATGGGAGGGTTCTATGGTATTCCTCTGTAAGAAATGCTTTGAAGGACGCTATCGCCCAGCCGTCACAACAACCTCTTTGGTTATCCCCATTGACCAGCTCTTCGGTCAAGCAAGTGGTCGCTTTTCCAAAATAGGTAGGATGTATGCCAGTTTCTTGAAAAAATATGCATCAGCAATGAAATGGGTGCTATATTGGGGTCTCCGCTTTGCCGCACAATTGGGAAAGTCAGGTGGTAAGCGGGGGGGAGGAAAAAGCGACGACGCGGCAGCTTTCTTGTTGGTGCTCATCATTATCGTAGTCGCAGTACCGGTTGTGGTTGCTTTGCTGATGCTCCTCGGAGGAATTATCATTATACCTCTCCTCTTTTATGCTGGATTAATTGGGATTACGATTGAAGCAGTCAAAATAATCAGGCACACCGATTTCATTTCACTGAATAAGGCAAGAGAAGAAGGCATCCGCCTTGGTAAACCTGCTGAGAAGAAGGAATCTGTTCTTAGAAACGATTCTAGGAGCTGGGTTAACAGAAGCCGCGAGAAAGAAAATGCTCCTGCGGAGGGCTTTTTCAGGACGTGATATCATGCAGGAATATGTAATGTGCCCTGTTTGCGGAGGAAGGGTTGGGTTTTCTAGCAGGGATCAGGTAAGTCGATGCTCATATTGTAATAGTCCCGTTTTGGGGGCAGATCAAGATAGAAATTGTATTAATCATCCAGATAGATTGGCAAAAGGTGTTTGTCATGTCTGTGGAGATTTGGTCTGTGAAGACTGCCTGCAAAGACGCGTTGCAGATTATGGCGGCAAACTCTTCACAATTATCAACTGCTTCAAAGATGAGTGTAGGCGTCAGAGCAGCTGGGCCCAGCCTCTGAATCCGGAGTATCAGCAACTTACCAATATGGATTGGGCTGATTCAATCGATAACAAAATCCTGCGGATTACTGGGTTGGGTTCTGTCCTAATGATGGTCTTTGAATTAATATTCATCTTGACCATGCTATATATACAATACCTCACTCCTTGGGGTCTCGCGGATCCCCCAAATATACCATATTGGTTCGTGAGGGGAGACCAACTCCTGGTCATGATGATTTTGGGAAATTTCATTTCGGCCCTACTGCTTCAAACTGCGCTTCAAGTTTATGTACATGAGAAGCAATTGGGTGCAGGGTTTGTGCTTTTTGTTCTCTTAATCTTAGAGGCGGCATTTCTTGTCTATCGAGGTCTCCATTTCAATTTGCTAAATTATCCAGTGAGAGAATACCCGTTGGCATTACTAGTTGCATTCAGCCTAGGTGCACTGATGATTCTCATTGGGTCAATCCTATCTATCCAAACCGGATTCAAGAAACGGAGACAAATCAAGCATGCAAGGAAGGAATTAGGATTGACTGCCGAAGGTGACACATGGTAGAAGGCAGACCCCTTGTCCTACTGATAGTCGGCAGTGTCAAAAAGGTCTATGATTCGGAATTTCTCAACATCGACTAGTCCCTTATCAGTGATTTTGAGGTGGGGAATAACAGGCAAGGAAAGAAACGCCATTGCCATGAATGGCTCCTCAAGGCTGCAACCGATATGTGCTGCTTTCTCACGAAGTTCTATCAGTTTCTTACTGACCTCTTCAACCGGTTTGTCAGACATGAGTCCGGCTATGGGCAATGGTAACGATGAAAGAACTTTGCCATCTGCCACCACAGAGAGACCTCCCTGCATTCTCACTATCTGAACAGCTGCCTCAATCATGTCGTGGTCATTGGTGCCGACAACCACAATGTTATGCGAGTCATGGGCAATAGAGGATACCATAGCCCCCTCTTTCAACCCGAAGCCCTTGACGAAACCGATACCTCTTGGAATGGTAGCATTATGCCGTTCAATGATGGCAACCTTAGCAATGTCTTCATCCATATCAGGAATCGCAAAGCCGTCTTGCTCATGAACTTCTTCAACAAGGTGATCTGTTACAATTTGGTCAGGAATGTGACCAATCACATTCATTTGTTCCCCTCTGGCCTTAATTTGCAAGTCTTCAGGTTCCAACCAATGTATATTTACAGATCTTCTTAATTGAGGTTGCTGCTCGACACCGAACTCTTGCACCAGCTCCCCATTCTTAGCCACGAGGGTTCCCTCTTTGAAGACCATTTCAACGCCTATGTTTTCAAGTGAGTCCAAGACTACCACATCTGCATGGAACCCAGGAGCCACTGCCCCAATATATTGCAGACCATAGTGTCTGGCAGTGGAATATGATGCAACTCTAATGGCTGAAATAGGGTCAACCCCAAGCTCAATGGCCGTTCGAACCATACTATCGATATGCCCCTTGGATATCAAATCCAATGTATTTCTATCATCGGTCACAAAACTGCAAAACAAATCAGTGCTCGGCGTAATTAGGTCGGCTAATGAGGTCAAGTTCTTTGCAGTAGAGCCTTCACGGATATGAATGTGCATGCCTGCTGATAGCTTCTCTTTTGCCTCCTCTAGTGTGGTCGCTTCATGCTCGGATGTTATTCGTGCTGCTGCATACGCCATGAGGTCATTTCCTGATAGACCTGGCGCGTGACCATCAATTCGCTTGCCCATAGATAATGCAATTTTGATTTTGGATAGAATCTCAGGGTCTCTGAAAATCACTCCTCTATAATTCATAGCTTCAGCAAGACCCAGAACATAGTCCTCTGTCATTAGAGGCTTGATATCGAGAAAATCAAGCGTGACACCATTTGTTTCCAGGTCCGTTGAGGGCACACATGAGGGTAGCATGATGTAGAAGTCAAGTGGGCCGCCTCTCATTGACTTTGACATATACATTATGCCTTCCATGCCAAGAACGTTTGCAATCTCATGTGGATCTGCAACAACTGCACTTGTGCCATGAGGGACAACCGCACGGGCATATTGAATAGGCATAACCAACGAAGACTCGACATGAACGTGCCCATCAATAAACGCTGGTGCGATGTACTTGCCTTCTAAATCATAGACTATCTTTCCAACGTATTCGCCAACGCCAGCTACAAAACCTTGATGTATGGCGACATCTCCGGACTCTATCTCACCGTTGAATACATTCACTACTGATGCATTCTTCAGTACCAAATCTGCTCTTGTCCGGCCAGAGGCAACATCAATCATCTGGTCAACGGGATATTCTTTTGCTCGTCCAAGGAACATGGCGAATCACTTGCCTCGTTTCCAGTACTCACAGTTTGAAAAGGATTTCCACATGAACATATACGTACAAACAATCATATGCAAGTGTTTTATTAGTCGAACTCTTCGCTTCTCAATTGGATAAATCTGCGATTTCATGCTAGATTAGAGAGGAGATGACACAAAATGGTTGCTTCACTCAAATTACGAAAAGATGCAAAGAGCATTTCTCTCTTGGCGATTTTTTGCTCAATGGTTGTTTCATTGGAGGCGTTTCCGATCCTCGGGATTACCGATATCAAGGTACCCGGCTTGAATTTCACGCTTGATTGGACTGGTATACCCATCGTTATCGTATTCATGAGTTTTGGTTTTGTATATTCCTTGATAGCAATCGCGATAATGTGGATATCAATTGCATTCCGGAATTTTCCAGGTGCTGCATTCAAAGGATTTGCAGAAATCTTCAGAATACTAGGTATTGCAGTTGGGTGGGTTCTTCTCAGAAATAGAGATGTTTCCCATGGAAAGAAACTGGTGGTTTATGCAGCTATATCCTCTATCTTCTGTGCTGTCGGAATGTATGTGGTGAATATACTCCTGCTCCCCCTTTTCTATGGCATCCCATTAGAAATAGCAGTTGCCACATCAGCCCTATACATGCCATGGAATGTTCTTCAGGCAATTGTGAATGTAATTGGGGGCGGAGCCTTCTATAAGATAATACCTGAGGATTTGCGTATAGCTGCTGGATTCAAAGACTACGAGAACTTGCACTCATCAGAAATTGATCCATCCAATGCTGATTCATAATTCGCCATCCTATTGGTGTGTTTTACGCAATGCAACTGGAAAACGACTAAAATTGACTAATTATCCATTAATGATATTTGTTCTTGAATAGTCTCGCTTTCCCAGACCCCTTCGTGGTACATCCTGAAGTATCCTGTATCATCTATTATGACGATGGTGGGCGTGAATCGTATACTGAAATATGACGAAAAGACGCCATTAGTATCTAGCCCATGGTACCAAGCTAGTGAGCGGTCTTCTTTGTAGTCCGCCATTTGATCTGCTGTCGCACTAGTATCCACATTCAGTGAAACCACATGTATATTATCGCCCATGTCCTCCATCAGAGTTTCAAATTCATCATTCTGCAGTTCGCATGCTGAGCAACCAAATGCCATGAGGTCGACCAGCAAAAATTTCCCTTCAAGCGATTCAAGTTCCAGTACTTCCCCGTCTGACATGATCAAGCCCCAGTTTGGCACTTCAAGCTCTTGGTCAATTAAGTCAACGTCAGTCTGGATGTCCGGACTACCACCTGAATTTCCACCGGTATTCTGGTCACTAGGTGAAAACGAGGCTAGCGAAAATCCAATCAATAGCCCAACAATTACGATTGCCGCGATTACACTTCCAATCATAATTTTCTCAGCATTCATTATCGCCACTCACACCTGTGCAAGGTTTTTGCACAATCGGATATAAAGTAATTGATTTGTCACAGTATTCGTAGCGTCATTCGGATGTACCAATATTCCCGAAATAGTGCTGATGATATTTTGAATTTGGCATACTAATCGTTTCGTCAGGCAGGGTGGAAATCTCTTTTCCCCACGGAGCCGATAGAAAAGTGATAGAGTGAGGCCGCGTGTTTCTATCAATATTAACATAGCCGTTCTTCATCAGTCCCTTTACATGCTTCCGAGTCTTACCAATTGATACTCCTGACTCCTCAGAT
Organism: Candidatus Thorarchaeota archaeon; assembly: GCA_004524445.1. Taxonomy (GTDB): domain Archaea; phylum Asgardarchaeota; class Thorarchaeia; order Thorarchaeales; family Thorarchaeaceae; genus TEKIR-14. Next base: position 30,614 of record SDNP01000008.1, read on the forward strand.
ACTTCTTTGTATGTTGTGTTTCCTAGAGCCCGGATTACTTCCAATATCCTGAACTGGGGCATAGAAAAGATGGCATCTCGTAGAAGAAGATTCTCTCTGAGAACTGCATTTTCATCCTGATGCATGTAGGTAGACAGTGTTGACCTCAAGCCGTTTATCTCTTCAAGGAGAGACGCCCGTTCTGCCTCAAATCGGCCAAATGCACCTGATGATGAATGAACGAGTTCGGTGCTGAGGTCATTAGCCAATCCGTCTAGGGCTTCTTTCGCTGCCATATGAGATTCATTGATAATCCCTGTCATATCCGAAACATCAAACCATTGTCCCTCAATTAGCTGATCCAGTCGGGAGAAGTAGGTATCGAGTCTAGAAACCCAAATGTCACGAACTTCTTGAAAAACTCCAGCCATCTTGAGTGTCAACTTTGCCGCTGTTTCATCTGGACTTCCCATTAAAACCACATGATACCAAACTACACACAAAAGATTAGAGCTAGTGTTGCCCGCGTATGACTAACTATCATGGAAAGAAGGTGAAATTTTTTTATCACATATGCCTATGTTTTTGAGTGACAGCATATTCTTGCTGATTCATGTCCCCGATTCGAGAAGCTCGCAACGAAGACAGAGAAGAAATCTATAAACTCTTCTGGAAATCGTTCAATGTCTTGGGCGAAGTAGAAGAGGTACCGTATTGGAATACGCCAGACAAGAAGAACTGGTCGTATGTCGCAGTCGAGGATGAGAAACCTGTAGCAACTGCATCATTCTCACATTTTGATAATTCTATTCGAGGTGTTGAACTGCCAATCGCGGGAGTTTGGGGAGTGGCTACTGTGCCGCAATACAGGTATCAGGGGTTAGCACGTAAATTGATGAATGCTGCATTTCAGCGAATGAAAAATGAAGAGATTGTATTCTCTATTCTTGACCCATTCTACATTCCATTCTATGAGAAATTTGGATATGCTCAAGCTGAGGTATTTAGAAGACATCTGATGACTAGGGAATCACTAAGATTGGCACATGCAAACGAGAACATCACATTCCATCAAATCAAAGAAAATGAGGACATCACAGATTTAATGACGGTTCAGCAGTCAATGGGCCGGTACGGCTCAAGAATATTTCATCCAAAGCGGTGGCTTCAGACATATACCAAGAAGAACCATCTCTATGCCATTAAGGATATGAATGAAACCGTTGCAATGATACGATTTTCATTTAGTAAGTTACAGAACGGCAAGAGGAAACTGACTGCGGATACAATTGGCTACACTCACGAGAAATACATCCTTTCATTGATGAATCTAATTTACAAATACGGAACAAATGCTAATCAAATTGAGATTATCAGTGATCCTTCATTCCCAATCAGGAACTTCGTTGTTGATGATGATGATTTAGGCTCCACCATAGAAGGAAGAATGATGATTCGATTGATTGATTTCGAAAAGTATTGTGGCCGCATTGAAGTGCCCAAAGATGCTACTGAGAGCGTCGTGATCAAGCTCATAGATGGAAATTGTCCGTGGAACACCGGTGTCCACAAGATAACCCCTTCACGGGGCAAGCTTGAAGTTGAACATGTTGATGAAACTCCGGATATAGTTCTTAGCGATTTTGAATTATCGAAGGTAGTTTCAGGATTAAATTCCGTGAGCCAGTTGCATTCTTTGCAGGAGATATCTTGTTCTGAAGAAGTAGCTCAAAACCTTGAATCTATATTCCCTCTCGAACCACTGTTTTCCTATCCTCGTTTCTAGTATGGAGCAATTCGGGTTTTCTCAATATGATTCCATGGGACAGGTTGCTCAATGGTCTCCTTGAATCTCAAAACAATCTCTCGAATTCCATAAGGGTTTTCGACAGCATCTAATGAGAGAGCTGGTTCACTCTCGCCTTCTGCATAGATTTCGATTTTTCCCTGGTCTGCTATTTCATCTTGGGCATCAGTTTGTACTTCGACTGAATCAATATCGTCATAAAATACTCTGCGAGTTGTCTTGCTTAGATAGCCAGTCCTCATTCTCACGTTCCAGTCTGTCAAAATATATAATGTACTTCTCCTCTTTAGTTCCGTCCAGATCATCACTACAGAACCGAACAGAATTGCACCCAGTCCAAAAGTCCAAGCGATGAAGCTATATGCAATAAATCCTGCAGAACTACCAATCATAAAGACTAACCCAACAGTGATGAAAATAGCCCCAGATATGTAGTTGAATAGCGAGGAAATCCTTTTCGGGCGAAAAGTAATGATTAGCTTTTCTCTTTGAATAGATTCAGGCTTTTCTACACCGCTCATATGTCACACATCATTGATTCAAATTATATTCCGTTCAGGACTTAATTGTCTATTTCATAAGCAAAACCATTGTGGCACATCATCTATTCTGATGGATAAATCTTCCAGAGAGTATCACATGCGTTCACAACATGCCCGATTAGTATCTTGATTTCTTCAGCAGTTATGTCGGTATCGTTCGTTTCTGCTAGAACAATAATATCGTCTTCTTCATCAATAGCGAACTTTACGCCATTGGCTTTCCAAGACTCTCTCAGCATATCAACTGCTAATTTTCCTCTATCATCCTCATCTACCTGATAGAAGTTTGTGAAGGGTGCAACTATATAGACCCATGATTCATCGGCATTCGCAACCACCTTTATTTTCAAGTCTTGAAAGTGGTCGGTTCGCCACCGCATAGTTAGGACGTTTTCATCATGTGTGTACTTTATGTCGATTTCATCAAGAAGACCGGAAATATGGTCAAGTACGCCCATTATCACCACTGTATCTAGCCCATTCTACCCGACATATTAAGATGTCTGTTACTCGGGAGGAATGTGAACCCGCTCAGCCTCGTGCCGTTTGCAAACAGTCATTCCATTTAGAATTCAAGTATCATAAGCTTCATTACGTGTTCATCATTCGATGCATCAACCATGAAGCTGGCAGTAGTTGGAAAAGGTGGCGTTGGAAAGACAACTGTGGCTGGAACACTTGCTAGATTGATAGGTCGCGATGGGAATAGTGTTCTCGCTGTTGATGCAGATCCTAACTATAATCTCTGGTCCGCTATTGGCATACAACAGAGCCGTGCTTCGAAAATTGTACCACTACTAAATGACGAAAATTTGGTACACGATAGAACTCGTAGTAAGATTGTAAGAGTCCTAGGCGACTACTTTGCTTTGAATCCACGGGTAGATGACATTGCTGACAAATTCGCAGTTGACGGACCAGACAATGTCAGACTACTTGTTGCTGGAACTGTTACCATGGGTGATTCGGGATGCATGTGTCCCTCTGCAGCACTCCTTAAATCCCTAATTCAGCACCTTGCTCTCCAAGAAAATGAAACTCTCATTATGGACATGGATGCAGGAATTGAGAATATGGGTAGAGGAACCACAAAAGGAATGGATGCGCTGTTGATTGTGGTAGAACCAGGGAAACGATCCCTAGAAACCCTTGGTAGGATAAAGAAGCTAGCCGCAGACATTGGGACCGATAGAGTATTTGCCGTTGCCAATAGAGTAGACGGAGAGTCTGATAGAAAAATCATTGAAGAATACGCATCCGAACATGGAGTCAAGATTCTTGCATATATCCCGGTTGATCGAAAACTCAAGCTTGCCGATCTAAAGGGAATAGCCCCGCTGGATATGATGGAAACCGGCCCTGCAATTGAGGAACTAAAAGGCCTCAAGAAGAAACTAGACTCCGTACTCAATGATGACAATTTAAACTAGCATCCCTCAGCCAGCGATTCCGGTCCCAAAACAAGACGACAAGTATCAATCCTCGCGGGATGGCTTCAGTATTGATGGCGGATCCCAATGAATGCCTTATTCATCATGATTGAGGTTAATTACTACTTCTTGCGTTTCAGGAACCACACTAGCTTATCATCTTCTTCTCGCAATTCAAGGATTTCATTGCCTGTGCGGTCAGCCCAAGCTGGAAAATCTTTCTTTGTTCCGATATCTGTCGCAATTACCTTGAGAATTTCTCCAACTTCTATTTCCTTCATTTCTTTCTTTGTCTTTAAAACCGGCATAGGGCATCGCAACCCACTGGCGTCAAACTCCCTAGCAACTTGATGTTCAGTCATAGGTTATCAACTAGTACCAAAATGAATCTCGTTTCCATTTTTATGAGTTTTCATTTACCTATTCGTGCATGATTATGAATTGTTATTACAATATGAAACTCCTGGCATTTGTCTTTGCGACACATTTATCAATGCCATTGTCTATAGTTAACCTAAGTTTCGGTGAGTGATATGGCGGTATACCAGCTACTTCTCTTCGTACTCTTTGCACTGAATATCAGCAGTATGTTTTCAGGATTCTTGCTTGCGAGACGAATGGGTATGTATCTTATGACACAGGTAATGATGTTGATGTTAGCAATGTTTGCTGGACTGGTTGGACTGGCATTTGGTATACTTCTGTACCCTGCAGTACCAGTATTGTTTGACCTATTACATCTTATAGTATTGATTGACTTTGTGCTAGTTTTCCTGGCAGCTCTGATGGAATTCATCCAGGTCCTGCCAATTCTGATGAAAACTATGCAAGGGGCTCCAATACACAGTTCACACATCACTAATCTTCTGCTGACAATGTTCTTAGCTCTAGCCATGGTTATCTATTATGTAGATATTGCAACGATAATGTGAGGAGATGAAAAATAATGGAAACAAGCAATAACAACTCGAGCATATATATAATCGCACAATGGGGTCCTGAGGCTGCTGAACGCTGTTATGCACCGTTCGTCACGGGAACAACAGCTCAGGCTCAAGAAGTCGAAGCGAAAATCTTCTTGATGATGGATGCAGTTTGGCTCGTAAAAAAAGGCATTGCTGAGAAAGTCACAGCGCCTGGATTTCCACCGTTGCCCGATCTGATAGATACATTTCTTGAGGAAGGAGGCAAAATTGAGGTTTGCTCAAATTCGGCTCAATTCAGGGGACTTACATCGGACCAGTTCCGCGATGACAGAATCACCATCGCTGGCGCAGCTACTATGGTCGATGATACTCTGAATTACGATCGTACGATGTACTTCTAGTAAGGAGGGGTTCCCTCCTTCTTGGAGTTTTGGGAGTCAAAGCTTCGACAAAACCTCCCGGCCCATCAGCTCAATTTGTTCTTCCTCTTGTTCGTGCGGAAACATGAATATCAATTGATCACACCCAAACTCAATATACTCATGTATAGTCTGAGAAATATGTTCAGGAGTTCCCCAGAAAGCTGATTTTACGCGTTCGCGATATTCTTTCTCACTAATCCCTCTCGACTTTGCGTTTTGTCTAATGGTTTCTTCCATCTGCTCGTCAGTTTCAAAAACATGGGTCCAAAGGCCAACAGAATATTTGAATTCATCAGGATTTCTGTCATATTGTCGCAGTTTCTTGTCTAGTCGTTCAAAGATATCCTTGGTATCACCTGGAGTAAATGACCAAGCAATGTTGATTCCATCGCCAAATTCAGCTGCCACATCAAGCATTTTAGGACCCGCCTTCATCGTACCAACCCAAATCGTCGGATGCGGTTGCTGCACTGGCTTAGGATAAGAAACGACCTCTTTAACTTCATAATGGTCTCCATTCATCGAGAATTTTTCTTCGGTCCATATTCCTCTAATGATCTGAATGGCCTCAGCGAGCTGTGCTATTCTAACTGAATCATCGGGAAAGGGAATCCCATATGCCTGATATTCCAATTGCTTCCAGCCGGCACCGATACCGAATTCAAGTCGTCCATCTGAAACATTGTCTAACGATGCACCCATCTTTGCATGTAACGGGGGATACCGGTAGCTATTACAGAATACAAGACTGCCCATTCTGACTTCTTTATTGAGCTGGCTCAGTGCGGCCATAATAATCCAAGGATCAAGCAGAACCCGGTCGGCTGTATCCTGATTCAACATGAAATGATCAGAGAACCAAAGAGTAGCTAGCTTGTTCTCCACTGCTAGGTCAGCAAGTTTCACGATTTCATCGAGTTCGAAGCCAAATTGTGGTTCAATTTGAATGCCAAAGCCAGTCATTGCAATCAAGGATAATGATGTGGTTGAGCATGGATTAACTTTGTCACTATTAGCAATGACTTGCCACCCGTGAGAATCTGGCACATCCTCTTATCATCATCTCTGTTACTGCTTGACGAATTCTTGTTGCGTCTGTAAGACCAGCAATTTCTCGGTCACATATTCTTGTTACAGGCAACATTGGCAGGGCTTTCCTATCTAAGTGAACAGATGGGTCATCGATATTTATGATCTCAATTGCAGAAGAGCTAATATCAAACAACTCTAAGACACCGACCAAAATATCCAAGGATGGACCGCAAAATAAGCAATGGTCGGACATATAAAAGGCAATGCAGGAGTCCCGGCCACACTCTAAAGTCTCATCTTCCTTCCACAGGTCCAACTCGATAGCAATACGGGTTCCGAGAGAAGGTTTGCCTTCTACTCTATCTTCTACCCAAATTTCTCCCCCAATACTGTGAATAATCGTACGAACAAGGGTCAGACCTAATCCTCTTCCGCCGTTCCTACCTCCTAAAGACTGCGTTCTATTGAATATGATTCGCTTAAGACTATCAGGTATTCCTGGGCCTTGATCTTCAATCTCAATCCTAACTCTGTCTTTGAAAGTCTTCTCGTTTACTTCTACTCTGATATTCGTCGCAGTACTGGGATCATGAACAATCGCATTCTCAAGTACATTAAAAAAAACATCTTCCAGGTTCTCGTTTGCAAAGACCTCCACGCCGTCAATACTACCCTCAAGAGTTATTTCTATATCCTTGTGAACTATCTGGTCTTCTATATGTGAAACCACATTACGTATGCATGATGCTAGATTTACTGCTTCACGTTTGGGAGGGTGATCTCGAAGCTGATTGAGTTTGCGGAGATTGGATATCATTCTCGCTCCCCTCCTTATCTCCCAGTTCGCTTCTAGAAGCTTCGTCTTTGCGTCTTGGGGCAGTTTCACAGTTTCCAGAACATATCCGATGGAAAACAAAATACTCTGGTTCACATTATTCAAATCATGGGTCATTACTTCAGTCCACAGCGCTACTTGCTCTTGGGCAATATTCCTGCTTTCCTCTGCCGTTTTTCTGGCCGTAATATCGACAGCCAGAATATCAATGACCGGCTTCTGTTCTAAATCAAAATATAGGGCGGTCAAGCTAACCCAAACCGACTCATTATCAGAATTTACAAGCTCGACCTCAATATCCTGAATTTTCTTACCCTGAAGCAATTCTCGGATGAGTTGAGACGTAATAGAGTTTTCATTGCCACCTGATCGCTTTATCAGAGGATCGAAGTGCCGTTTTAGAAGATCATCTCTTTTGTAACCCAATAGTTCAACTGCGGAGGCATTTATATCCTGAATGATCCCCCTCTTACTCAATCTAAAGCTCGGGACGAGGGAGTCGTATATTACGGTTTCATAATCGGACTTGGATTCTTGATAATCTCGCATGCCCCCACGGAGTTTGATTATGAAGCCATTGTTTGCGTTCAATGAAACAACGGAGCACTCTATATCATAAGGCGTAGACGTGCCCTTATACCTAATCATCCTAGCGGCGAGGACATTATCTTTTGATCTGGCAAGATTGGAGAGAAAAGATGCGCCACCTTGGTCATGTTTGATTTCCAAATCAATAACATCGAGAATTCTTTTTCCTACCAGTTCATCCCTGGGAACTTCAAGAAATCGCTCAGCAGCGTTATTACATGTGTCAATGGTATCTCCATTAATTATCAAAAGGGGTTCATTTGAAAGGTTGAGAATTTTTTGTACGAAGGATTCGCTCTCAAGACTCCATTTCATTTCATGACAACCCCTAGCTAGGACCAATCTCTACAGATGTAACCTGAAAAGGTGTTCAACGGGATTCCATCTTTGTTTCTAGTCCTATTCTTCCGCAGGTAATCTTTTCTGCAAAATCTATGGATATGATTTTTGCGTTAGGTCTATTGGTTTTCCTGACGCATGGATATGTTTATCATTACTCAATAAATTGCATATGTGCTCAAGTATACAAGTATAAAACCAAAGAGGATGAGCGTTAGGGAACCCATCAATCTAAGCGAATCAGATATCGAGAATCTTACAAAGGCGTTTCAAATCTTGTCAGGCCCCTCAAGACCTCGTATCATAGAGATTCTAGCTCAAGATGAGAATATCACCGTGAGCGGGATAGCTAAAGGAGTTAACCTCAGTATTAGTAGTGTTAGTCATCAATTGAGTAAACTAAAGGAAAGAGGATTTGTGGGAGCCAAGAAAATAGGTCGAAAAGCAATCTATAGAATTGAAGATGAATGTATTCAGGCCATACTGAGGAGAGCCACCCCACATGTTAGATATCAGTGATACTGCGTGTCAGCACTGCGAAGCAGAGAGAGCTCAACAGCAGGAAATAGACTTCAGGGTCAAGTATGCCTTGGCACTAATTTCGGACATACCACTTATTGGTGGAACATTGATACAAGTATTCACATCAATAGCATATGTTCCTCCAGTCCTATTTCTGATTTCAATATTCTCTGCAGGTAGATGGATAATTCCCAATGACATTAAGAGCATCATCAGGGTTCATTTGGGCATAACTTTCCTCAGGCTTTCGGCCGCGAGCTCCGCTTGATGTAGCTGGGCCACTCACCTAGTACACTATTGTATGTGTCTTGGGCTATTTGATCTTCCACAGACTTCATGTTGGGATCAGCTATGAGATAATCAGACAGGAATTGGACACTTTTGCTGGACAAATGAACTAGAAAAAGGAAGGTACTATGTTATTCCAGAAGGCGTACCTCTACGTCTTGCCGAATGATGGTCATATCGCATAGAATCTTGCTCTTACATGAGAAAACATGAGTCTTGGGAGTTGTCAGATTGCAGCACTCTATGGTGAGCTGAATCGCATGTTGGAACCGGATGCCGATTCAGAGAGCGTCATCTACCTCAGCTCGGTGAGCTATGCGAGGAGAAAAAGCGAGAGTAACTGGTTTCTCAATCAATGGTTACTCTTCTTGTTCGCCCTTCTCGATGATCGGAATAAGCCCCTTCCTCTTTAGAGGTGCTGAGATTCTATTCCTCGCCTTTTCATTCTCTTCCTTGATCATGTCGATACCAATATCCTTGAGGCTCTGATTCAGCTCTTTCATTGTTCTTGCAAAGATGAGTCCCTCAGCAGCGGAGATCTCCTTCCATAGGAATCTCTCGGTGCTGATTCCTGCTCCTTCAAGCACCTTATGGTAGCGTTGGAACCTCTCATACGCGATAATATTTCCGCTGATGTAGTGACAGTCTGTGGGTCTGTGGCATGCACCCACCATGACTGCTCCGGCGCCAAGTCTGAAGGCCTCCGCGACAAAATCCGTGTCCACCCTGCCGGAGCACATCACTCTGATGATCCGTGAATTGGGGGGATAGGTGAACCTGCTTGTTCCTGCAAGATCAGACCCTCCATAACAGCACCAATTGCAGGCAAAGACCAGAATCTTTTCCTCGGCCTTGTCCTCCAGTGCTGCTCTGATCTGTGAGAAAATCATAGGGTCAGTGTAGTGCATCTGCTCAATAGCATCGTGGGGACAAGACGCAACACACGTGCCGCAACCATGACAATTGGCTACGTTGACAACGGCAGCTTTACCGTCTATCGCTGTGATGGCAATGTAGGGGCATTTATCGACACAGATGCCACAGTCTCGCTCAAGATTCTTGCATCTCTCGGGGTTAACAACGGCAACGATGGGTTCAATCTCGACAGTGTCTTTGGACAGAATGGTTGCAGCACGCGACGCTGCACCGCTGCCAGCTGATACTGAATAGGGTATATCTTTGAGACCCTGGCAGGCACCGGACAGGGTGATTCCATCCACAGGTGTATCGAGGGGCTTGAGCTTCGGATGTGCCTCCATGAAGAATCCGTCAGCGCTTCTAGTGATATGGAGTTTCGAGCCAAGCTCCCCAGTCCCAAAGCTTGGCTCACCAGCAGTTGCTAGGATTAGCAGGTCGACCTCAACTTGGACCTCGCGTCCTAGCAGTATATCTTCAGAACGCACAATGAGATTCTTGGTTCTGGGGTCCTCGATGACCTCATATGGTCTGCCCTTTATGAAGGTGAAGCCCGCTTCTCTTCCTCTTGTGTAAAATTCCTCATATCCCTTCCCAGTAGTCCTTATGTCGATGTACCATATGAATATCTCAGTGTCTGGGTAGTGTTCCTTGATCAAAGTAGAATTCTTTAAAGTGTACATGCAGCAAAAGTTGGAGCAATACTCGTATTTATTGACATCGCGAGACCCCACACATTGGATGAAGCCCACGCGATGAGGGTGTTTACCATCAGACCTGCGAATTACTTCGCCTCCTGTGGGTCCTCCCGCACAAACGAGTCGCTCTACTTCAAGGGCGGTTATGACATTCTCGAATTTCCCGTAACCGTAATACCCTTCTTGCACAGCTTCAGATTCTCCTCCTCTGACAGGTTCGTACATGGAATGATAGCCCGTAGCCACGGTGATAGTTCCCACCTCAACTTCGATCTCTTCTGCTTCCTGTTCGAAGTCGATGGCTTGCCGTTCGCCGCAGACATCAACACACTTGTAACACTCGATACAATGGTCACGGTTTATTGTGAACACGAGAGGTACTGCTTGTGCGAAGGGTACAGAGATGGCCTTTCGTGTTCCGAGATTCTGTTCCCACGCGTTGGGGTACTCGATTGGGCAGACCTCAGCGCACTCGCCACAGCCGGTGCAGTTATCTTGGATGACGTACCGGGGATTCTTTCGAATTCTGACCTTGAAGTTGCCGACGTATCCATCTACATGTAAAATGTCCGCAAACGAGAGGATTTCGATGTTGGGGTGTCGTCCCACCTCGACCATCTTTGGCCCCTCGATGCAGATTGAACAGTCCAGTGTGGGGAAGGTCTTGTCGAGCTGAGCCATGTGACCACCAAGGCTCTCGTCATGTTCGACTAGATATGTCTTGTATCCCATATTGGCAAGGTCAAGAGCGGCATGGATTCCGGAGACTCCTCCTCCGATTACCATGGCTCTATCTGTCACAGGTACTTCGAACTTCTGCAAAGGCACGGTCAGTGCAGCCTTGACAACCGCCATTTTTATGATTTCTTTCGCTTTTTGCAGAGAGTCCTCCGTTTCCTCGTGACACCATGAGCAGTGTTCTCTGATATTCGCCATAATAAAATTGAACGGATTCATTCCTGCCTCCGAAACCGTGACCCTAAAGGTGGGTTCGTGCATCCGAGGCGAACATGCGGCGACCACCACCTTGTTGAGATTGTGTTCCTTAATCCCCTCACGAATCTCCTTCTGACCAGGATCAGAACATGTGTATCGGTTCTGTTTTGCGTAGACAACCGAGTCCAGCGTTTTCACGTATTCTTCCAATGCGTCAATATCGAGAGTGCCAGCAATGTTGGAACCGCAATGACAGATGAAGACACCAATTCGGGGCTTTTCGGCTACGAGTGTCACGTGATTCTGTTCGGCCTGCGTGTCAGTCAATGTTGATCACTTTTCTCCACCCATGTTTCGTCGTTTCATGGCCTCGGCAACTTTGCTTGTTCTTTTCCTCCGAATTTCACGATCGAAGGCATCAGAGGTTGCCAGTTTCTCCAACGCTTTGTTCCACGCCCCAGATTTGACAGGGGTATGTCGAACTGATGTCCGTGTAACAATCAACGCCTCCTCCGGCTTTGGGCAGACTTGGAGGCATGCCTCGCAGTAAACACAGTGCCTTCCTAGGGGATGAACATTCCCATCCTCGCTTAGTTCCAGAGCCTCTACGGGACAAACATCTAGGCAGCTCTTGCAGCCTTCAGGACACTTCTCCTGATGGATGATGATGGAGCCCAAGAATACCGGACGAACAAGAATCGCCCCTTCTGTCCTGTCTTCACAATGTCTGCAACAGGGACATGATTTCTCATCGATGACTAGTTTTCCGTCTTCTACTGAGATTAGATTCAACGGACACAACTCGTCTGCCCTATCCAGATAAGGATTTATCCTCTCTTCATTGACCTTGATTTCGCGAACATAATGAGGGAAACTCTCCGTTTCCTGGACACACACGACTGGCTCACCATTGACTGTATGTTCGATTGCCCCGAACGGACACATTGCTTCGCACATGCCGCAGTGGTCGCAGAGATGTTCGTCAATATTAAGAATCGACGCTTGCGCAACCTCTTCCCCGTCTACTATTGTCTTTTCTCTGTCGACAAGAGAAATTGCGCCTATATGACAGATTGTTTCACAAACGCCACATCCTCTACACTTTTCTCTGTCCACGATTAGCAGGAAGCGTTTTGTGTAAAGCCCCCGTTCGATGACCAAAGCATTGTGAGTTTCTGTCTTCTTCAGTCGTAATGGCAAATATCTAAACTTCCTCTATCGTCTTGCTACATTGTGACTAGGATGCGTCTTGCAATGTCACATATATTAAATCTATTTTTTAGGGAAACAAAAACTTGGTGGGAATCCTATGTTTGGATAGACCACGTCCATGTTTCTTTATTCAGAATAGAACCTGCCAGCTGCAAGTATTCGTGTCTTGTTCATAGATTCTATCGATCCGACTACTCATCTTCTCTACTGTCCTAAGTCAATTCGTTTGGTCGTAGGTGGACAAGCCTCAATACTTTTATCACATGTTCATTCGTTCTGACGCGTAAATATGCATTTCGAACTGGCCGAGAGTGGATAGCGTGAAAGGATACGCGAATAATATCTTGTACATCAACTTGAGCTCTGGAAAAACAAAGACCGAACCACTAGGGAAGGAGATGGCTAGAAATTTCCTTGGTGGTGCAGGATTCGGTATCAAAATGATTACAGATCATCAGCGACCCACCACAGATGCCTTTGATCCTGAGAATCCTATAGTATACTCGTGTGGTACCTTTTCTGGTATGATGGTAGCCGGGAGCGGCAGCAAGTGGGGTGTCGCTGCAAAATCGCCTCAATCACAAGGACTTGGCGAGGCATATTCAACCGGATTCTTTGGCGCTGAACTACGGAGAGCTGGATATGACATCGTCATGGTGACGGGAAAGGCTGAGCGGCCGTCATATATCTACTTAGAGGATGACAGCGTCCAAATCCTCGACGCCAACCACTTGTGGGGGAAGCATAACTGGGACACTGAGGACACAATCAAATCAGACCTGGGAGATCCTGGGGTGAGAGTAGCATCGATAGGTCCAGCAGGAGAGAATCTCGTTCGCTTTTCAGCTATTATCAATGATAGGCTCAGAGCAGCCGGGCGCACAGGAATGGGCGCGGTGATGGGATCTAAGAACCTCAAGGCTGTCGCAGTTAGAGGCTTCAATGATGTAGAAGTTGCTGATGTTGATGGCTTCAAAGAGTTCGCGCTTGAGATCTATGAAAAGTCAAAAGGACCCGCCACAGAGAAGTACCGACTACTTGGTACCGCGGCCAACGTTCTGACACTAAACAAGCAGGCTGCCATGCCCACGAGAAACTGGCAAGATGCAGTATTTGAGAACGCAGACAAGATAAGTGGAGAAGCTCTCAATGAAATGCATGTTGAGAAAATACAGGGTTGCGATAGCTGTGGAATGCGCTGCGAGCATGTTGGTGTGGTAAGAGAAGGCCCATTCAAAGGTGCAATCGGTCGTGTCGAATATGAGCCAAGCTATGCTTTTGGATCGTGTACAGGTGTTGACAGACCCGATGCCATTATCCGGGCTGTACAGCTCTCTGACTTATACGGTACAGATGCGCTGTCAACAGGTGTTGTGGTTGCATTTGCTATGGAAGCATACGAGAAGGGAATCATCAGCAAGAAGGACACAGGTGGTATAGAGCTCGAGTTCGGTAACGCCGAGGGTATGTGTGACATGATAGAAAAGATTGCCCTCAGAGAAGACATAGGGGACCTCTTGGCTGAAGGTGTGGAACGTGCAGCCGCTAAACTAGGAAAAGGGGCAGAGAAATTCGCTATGCATATTAAAGGTGTGGAAATGACGGGTTATGATGTGCGGGGCCTCAAGACCTGTGCTCTAGGTTATGCCGTGTCGCGCAGAGGCGCCGACCATCAACGACATGGTGCCTACGGGCCCGATTTGAAAGGGCAGGTCGACCGTTTCAAGGCTGAGAAAGGAAGGGGTCAACTTGTCATCGATGGAGAAGACCTCTATAGCGTCATCGATTCGCTCATAATTTGCAAGTTCTCAAGAGGGATATGGGACTACGACAGTTATGCCAAGATGTACACTCTGGCTACTGGAATTCCAATGACTGCAGAGGAAATGCGACGCTGTGGCGAGAGAATCAGCAATTTGGGCAAAATCTACAATCTCCGGGAGGGCATCGGTCGTGAAAGGGACACACTGCCCATCCGATGCATGACTGAACCGATTAAGTCGGGAATTGCAAAGGGTTCTCTAGTCACTCGGGAGGAACTGGATCTTCTTCTTGATGACTATTATGAAACGCGGGGTTGGTCAGAAGATGGTATCCCATCAGATGCCAAGCTCAAGGAGTTAGGACTCGAGGATTATGCCGAGCACCTGAGAGGCTTGAAGAGGACAGACACCAAGAGGAAGAGTGGGAAGAAAAAGACCACGAAGAAGATGACGAAGAAGGATTGATGGAGACAACAGAATGGCGAAAGGAAACAAGTTTGTGAGTTGTGACCCAGATCTCTGCACTGGTTGTACTGTCTGTGAATATGCATGTTCCCTTGAGAAGGACAGGGTCTTCAACCCCATCAGGTCTCGGATTAGGGCCGTTCGTGTCTATCCGAGCAGCAATCTCGCAATAGCTTGCATAATGTGCGAAGACGCCCCCTGTGTCATCGCTTGCCCACGAGATGCTCTGCAACAGAGTGAGAAAGACGGTCATATCATCGTCAATGAAGACAAGTGCAATGGATGTGGTTGGTGCGTTGAAGCGTGCGATTTTGGAGCAATCACAGTAGGCACTGACAGAATTGCTATCGTCTGCGACCTTTGTGATGGTGAGCCAAAATGTATAGAAGTCTGTCCAGTAGAAGCTCTCTCATTGCAGAGCCGTGAAACTGCAGCACGGAAGTCTCGAATAACTGCAACAGTCGCCCGAATGTTGGCAGCTGAAGCCTCAGAGGTCGACAAATAGAACAAGTATGACAGAGCCTAGGTTTTGTTTCTCTCGTTTCTCATCTTCGCAGTCATGTTCTTGACCAAGCTCTTTACCTTTGCCTCTTCACCATGGACTATGACTGTGTCAGGGTCTTCCTCTTTGATTGAGAGGCCCAAATCTGAGGCCATTTCCTTTATCTCCCCCTCTCTAATTACCTCACCTATCGTAAGGCGGATCCAGTAGTCTGCTCGTGGAACCCCCGGAGAGAACGGTCTTGCCCGTGATATCTGAGGCTCAGACTCTCTGGCCTGTTTGATTCTGGCTATCCATTTGTCCGCATATTCTGGACCCACCCTGTTTTCAGCAAGATAGACCAGTTGTCCCTCCAGATTGTTCAACTGTTCCTCTACCTTTTGCATAGTCTCTTCATAGGTGGGGTCTGCTTTCAGGATGTTGATATTGCCGTGGACAGCCTTTAGTTTCCTCAAAAAGTCTGCAGGTATCTCGACATTTCTTTCCTTGAGATCGCCAAGCAATTCCTCTAAGACTCTCCAGACTGCGTAGTAATTCCACATAGCCTAAGCCTCCTAGACTCCCTCTTCTTCCCTTCGCTCCAAGTTCGTGAAAACTTCGATAGTAGGGGCTTCGTAATTAAGAAGCCGAACTGGCGTCTTGCACCCAAGATAGAGCAAAATGTCATTCATTATTCTTCTGCCTCGGGGAAGTATTTCTTCTTAATACGTTCTACGAATTTTTTGTTCCAATTCAACTCTGTTTCGAGACCCATATCGTCCCGATCATCTTCAATAAAATCTGAGTAAGAATCTTCCAAAAGCCATCCATCTTCAAGAACTGTGTCAACAATTTGCCTGTAAGCGTGAGGAATATGCTTTTCTTTTGCAGCTATGCGTCGAACTGCGTTCAATATATCCGCAGGGCTAACCCCTTGTGGGCACACCTCCGTGCATGAATGACACTTACTACAGACCCATATTTCAGAGCTGGAGATAAGGTCTTCAACTAAGCCAAGCTGAACCATGCGTATCATTTTCCGAGGTCCTTGATATTCATCACTATATTGAGCGATAATGCATCCTGCAGTACACGTACCGCACTGGAAACACCGCCTTAGGCTTTCACCACCCGGTTCTCTCAACACCTTATGTTTGAACTCAGGGTCTACAATAACAGGCCTTCGACGTGATACAGGTTCTTTGCTTTCTGTTGCTTCTTCAGTCATGTACTCCACTCACAAATATCTTTGCAGGATGACTTCTGTTTTCAAGCAAGCAGTCGGTATTAACATTTCCCAATCACGAAATCTTGGAGATGAATTTACTACTGTAACCTGACATGCTCATCTCTATGTGTCTTCACCCTCAAACCAAACCAGTGGGCTTCATAACTTGTCACGTATTAATTGATATTCCTTTGTAAAAGTGCAGGAGATTGAGTTCCCAAAAGCCTGCTATCTGCTCGCGTATTGGCTTGATATGGCCCCTTCTTCTCCTACTGCACAGGAATATTTATCATGGCCAAAATATTTGAATATATGCTCAATCATTCACATATATCACCAGGGAAGAGGAAAGTCATGGAACCCATCAACCTAACTGAATCAGATATAGAAGAGCTGTCGAAGGTGTTTCAAACGCTATCAGACCCATCGAGACTGCGCATTATAGAGATTCTGACACAAGATGAAAATATCACCGTAAGCGAAATAGCTGAAAGAGTGAATCTGAGTGTTAGCAGTGTTAGCCATCAATTGAGCAAACTAAAGGATAGAGGATTTGTGGGAGCCAAGAAGATAGGTCGAAAAGCAATCTATAGAGTCAAAGATGATTGTATTTATTCCATATTAAGGAGAGCAACTGTGCATGTTAGAGATCAGTGAAACGGCGTGCCAGCATTGCGAAGCTGAGAGAGCTCAACGTGAAGAAATAGACTTCAGAGTCAAGTATGCCTTGGCACTGATATCGGGCATGTCACTCATTGGTGGTATATTGATAGATGTATTCACATCAATAGGATATGTTCCTGTGATCCTATTTCTGATTTCAATACTCTCCGCGGGCAGGTGGATAATTCCAAATGGTATAAGAAGTATCATCAAGGTCCATCTGGGCATAACTTTCCTCATGACTGTTGCGGCAATCGGGGCAGTTCTAATAGGAGAACCAGCAGAGGGTGCAGCTGTGATGTTTCTGTTTTATCTTGCTGAAATACTAGAAGAGAAAGCTGGGGATAGAGCTAGAACGGAAATACAAAGTCTAATGGAACTAGAACCCCCTTCAGTTACGGTTATGGAGGATGGTCAGGAAGTATACAAATCCCCAGATGGTGTGAAAATAGGAGAAAAAATCGTCATTAAACCGGGCGATAGAATTGGAATGGACGGGGTGGTGGTAAAGGGAGAATCACATGTAAATCAAGCATCAATCACTGGCGAGTCCAAACCTGTGCGCAAAGTCGTCGGAAATCAAGCATATGCAGGCACCCTAAATCAGGAAGGCTATTTGGAGATAAAAGTCACAAAAGAGGCAAAGAATACATTACTGGCAAAAATCGTCGAAACTGTCAAAGGTGCACGAGAGAAAAAGGCGAAAACAGAGAGATTTGTTTCAAGATTCTCGCACTATTATACTCCCGTAGTTGTTCTTGGTTCTTTTCTATTGGGGCTCGGAACATTCCTCCTTGGAGCTGGGATAGTAGCGGCTGTATACAGAGCACTAACACTGCTGGTGATTTCTTGTCCATGTGCATTTGCCCTATCAATTCCCGTTAGCATGGTGTCAACAATAGCGGGATCTGCCCGTGAAGGAATTCTCGTGAAGGGTGGAGAGTACATAGAGGCAACAAGTAAAGCGAAAACTGTCGTCTTTGACAAAACTGGAACACTAACAGAAGGTAAGCTTCGAGTCAGCAATATTTGTGTCCATAATCAAAATGATAAGACCGATGTCTTGAGAGTAGCATCGTCACTTGAGCAGTACTCTGAGCATCCAATTGCAAAAGCAATAATGGAAGAAACAGAGAATAGTCAAGCAAAAGTTCCACCTGCAGACACCTTTTCATCCGTGCCGGGAAAAGGCATAGTTGGAACATACAGTAGCTCAGATTACGCAGTGGGTAGTCGACAACTCATGGAAGATGAAGGGGTGGTCTTGGTCAATCAAGAAACTCATTCATGTGGACAAGGTACCCTTGTGTATGTATCTCAAGATGGGAAGCACATTGGTACATTGGTCCTCAAGGACATCTTGCGACCCAGTGCTAAGGTGGCGATTGACCAGCTGAAAGGAAAGGGGATCAAGACAGTAATACTGACCGGAGATAACCAGGAAGTCGCTCAAAGCGTTTCAGCTGAGGTCGGAGCTGATGACTTCAAAGCTAATATGCTACCAAATGAGAAAGTTGAGGCTGTTAAGGAAATCAGAAGAAATGGTACGGTGATTATGGTCGGTGACGGCGTTAATGACGCGCCAGCTTTAGCCACTGCGGATGTGGGCATAGCGATGGGCGCAATATCTAGTGATGTGGCCATAGAAACAGCTGATATTGCTTTGATGGATACTGATCTTACCAAGGTTCCTTTACTCATTGAAAGAGCGAAACGGACCATGAGTATTGTTCGGAACAATGTTGGTCTATCAATTAGCTTGAAGGCAGTTCTGGGGTCTCTGTCCATATTGGGCTTAATGAGTCTCTGGCTTGCTATAGCACTGGGAGACATGGGCCTCACAATGCTAGTTATTGCTAATGCATTCAGGCTCACTATGAAGACGAAAAGCACTGCGTAATTTTCGATTTACTTGTATGAATTCAAAGCATTCATCGATAACCTGAGGAAGCCAAACACGAGAAATATGGTTAGGACTGGAAGAAGGAATAACAACAAAACGCTCTCAGCGTAGTTAGATGCTACTACAGCAATAAGGACACCCAATCCTAGGTTAATCGCAGGAAAAGAGAAGGCGATAGGTACAGGCGGATTCTGCGG
The DNA here is from genome assembly GCA_004524445.1 of Candidatus Thorarchaeota archaeon. Classification (GTDB taxonomy): domain Archaea; phylum Asgardarchaeota; class Thorarchaeia; order Thorarchaeales; family Thorarchaeaceae; genus TEKIR-14. The sequence goes on from SDNP01000008.1 coordinate 49,785, forward strand.
GTTGTTCGTAAAAACGGGGACGTATGCTCCTGTCATTACTCCAGTGGCTGCGAAAACTGCTATCATCGGTCCCGCGAGTGTAATTATAAATGCCGAACCCGGAGCTCTGAAGAAATAGAGCAAGAAACCAAGAATCGGCAATGCCGATAATCCAATTTCGAGAAGACTCAGTGTGTACTTCGCTAGTACGATATCACTTGAACGGAATGGTGAAGCCTTCAAAAGGTAGATATTCTCCCTTTCATCAACGAATGCCAAGAGGGCCGGTAGTGAAACAAGCTGTGCAACAAGTGCCAGAACAAGGAGGAATGCAGGAGTCAAAGACTGGCTGAGTTCGGGAGGTAGCTGAAGAGGAGGAAGCCAGGTCGGCTGGAACAAATTAAGATAGATTGCGAAAGCTGAACCAATAATGACGTAGATGTACTTCCAAAACTGTATTGGGCTCCTCATCTTGCTCCAAAAATCCTTTAGTATTATCCATCCTAGAGGATCCTGAATGCTGGAATCAGAGAAATCAACATCCCCGCGTATTCTATTTGCAATCTTGCTTTCACTTCGTTGTCTTGTTACGGCACCAGCAAATACATCGTAGAACTGTCTGTCAATTAAGTTGACTAAGAAGAGAAATGCGATTGAAGCACCAATCAGGATTAACACTAGGAAATTAGAGGGAGAAAGCCCAGGTGCATGAACATAGCTCAGCTGCATCAGAAGTAAGCCGAATATGTTCGCAGGTATAGAGATCTGAATGAAAACATTGTCTGAAAGGAACGAGCTCGACGGAAGATACGCAACAATGATCAGTGCTGCTAATGTGAGATGACGTACTCGGGTCTGAAACATGGAATTCAATTTCAGACGGATATATGAAGCAATGCCACCAAGGAAATAGTTGGTTTCTAGGAACAAAATTGTTCCAATTACAAAAAAAAGGGCAGCATTAACGAGAATGAGGGCTGATTCAACCAGGGGTAGAAAAACAACCAATGCCAATAACACATATCCAATTTTTCGGATCACCCGTCGGATATACCTACTGATGAATAGTTGATAAGGATGGATGGGGGCAGGCATCGCGATGCTTTCATCTTCTTTTTCCCATACTGAAGCAGGGCCAACGCCGACATATCCCGAAACAATCGAAGATACCGTTATGAAGCCAAGAGCCGCAAAGATATCCGAAGGTGAAATCAACTCTTCTATGGCTTCAGCCACCCCAACAAAAAGAGCGGAGAAACTGATCAGTGTTCCAAGAATACTCGTAATGATGAAACCACCAACAAACGTAATCAAATAGAAACCGAGCATTGACGGAGAAGTGAGAGTTCTCTTAAACTGATTCCAGAGCATTCTAAACTCGTTCATAATAAGTGTAGGTAGCTGCACTCTGGACATCACCTCCTCAAGTCTGTGGGATTCCACCTGTTAGCATCAAGAATATTTCCTCTAGAGTAGTTGCCTTATCAAAAAGAGAGCTCAATTTAGACAGGGTGCCCCTTCCAACTACGTTGCCATGGTTCATAATAATAAATCTATCACAAAGGCTTTCAGCTACCTCCAAAATGTGTGTGGAAACCAGAATTGCTGACCCTTCCTTCTTTAGACGTTTGAGAAGAGACTTCAGATTCCATGCGCCGCGCGGATCCAAACCGTAGATAGGCTCATCAAATGCCAGGATGTACGGAGGATCTCTGATGAAAATGCCAGCAAGTAATGCCCGTTGCAGATTGCCTTTCGATAGTGTACCAATGTAGGAATCAACAAACTCGTTCAAGTGGAAGAGATCAATTTGTTCCCGAATCCTAAGAATTGTATTAACTTTCGAAACGCCATATATGCGTGCCATGAAGGTCAGATACTCCCTCACCTTCAAACTGGGATAGCAGGTTGGGCGCTCAGGAATGTAGCCCAGCACTCGCTTTCCTGGAATTGGCTTCTTGCACATATCATGCCCATTAACATGAACACTTCCACTGGTAGGACGGATTATTCCGGTCAGCACTCGAAGAGTTGTAGTTTTTCCTGCGCCATTAGGGCCTACTAACCCTACTATCTCTCCAGGATTAACCTTCAGATTCAAATCACGTACAGCAACTTTCGGTCCAAATCGCTTGGTCATATTCTCAATTCGAATTGCTGGAGAAGTGAGAGGCTTAAGACCCTTTTTTTCGGTTTTCTCTAGTTCCGAAGCTATCCTATCAACTAGCTCATCCCTGATGATGCTTCGTTGTGTCAAAGGAATGTCTAGAGCAACAGCCATGCTTACCAGCTCATTGGATGTCATCCGTTGTAAGATGTTAGTATCTGCGTCCATGTTAGTCGTTCTCCCTATGAAGTTGCCATTCAAAGTTTTGTAGTTGAACCAATATGCACTCTAACGAACATCCATAAAACGTGTCGTTCCTTTCATCCGGAATCAATTCCTCACTCCCTCCGTGATAGCATCTTTCTAATTTTTGATAGCACTAGATAAGTCACTGGGACCTTTACAAGAGCTTGCTCCTCTGGAGCCGAACTGGCAGGCGGCTCTTCAGAAATTTCAGTTGCAGCATGCTTGTTGTAAAAGTATGCAACAATCAGTATGATTGGCGTTGGAAACGAGATGTAAAAACCTACCCCAAACAGGAATTCCAGTATCAATGAAAATACTTCGAAAATAAATACAGAACTTGCCAGTAGTGCCGAGAGAACAAGTCTACGCCTGGAAGCATTTCCTCTCTTGAATTCCTGCAAAGTATAGATGAAATATGTTAGGGGGAATAGCACAAATATCGACAGCCATGCCACGGGGAACATTCCTAGTCTATATTCGAATGATATTCCTCCTCCTTGGCTAGAGTATCGCGTTTCAAACCACGCTACAAAACCTATTGCTGCATAAATCATGGCAATAGAAAATGTGTCAGGTCCAACTCCCATAGAATAGAACATGGTGTAGATTGGAGCAAACACTAGGGAAACAAAGAAAACTATGGGCCAAATGTTTCGTGAATTTTTCTGGGGACTGTGCTTTGATCTAAAACGTCTTAGAACAGGTAATAATACCGCAAATATGAGTAGCATCGAACCATAGTTTGTCAAGAATCTAGAGGGGGAATCGGTATACCCACCTGGATACCAACCGTAGACTTGAGTTGGAACGATAATCCATAGAACGATGATGGTCAGGATATATACGTAGACTGCTAATTGGGCCATTTGGTCTTTGCTCTTTTCATCATTCATTCTGTACTTGAAATACGCACTGGGTAGCGTGATGAGTGCAAGATTGACCAGCTGAATGGCGAGCTGAGAAACCAAGGAGGGATATCTTCCATAAAATAGGCCTTCAATGATAATTGGAGCTGAGGCATGGTATGAAATATTGTATGGAATAAGGAGTAAAATAAGGACTATTCCTATGAAACTCAGCCAATACCTCCTATTGCTCACCCCATGTCACTCCTGATATTCGATTCTCAAAATACATCGCGAAATAAAAAGGTTGATGGCTAACGCGTCATATATATCTCTGGTACCTTATTTCAATTGGGACTTCATCTAAGAACTGAAGCTCCCAATCCGCAAGCTTTGTCCTCAATGCAAGTAAGCGGACTCCTTTATCACTTGCGTCATCAAGAGCGGCTCCAAATTCAGGATCCATCTGCCAATTCGGTGAAAAGACATGAGCATCTGGTCGTTGAATAACGAACACTACTGTAGCTTCATCGATAGCTTTTTCTTCCAGCAGAAGAGCCAAATGACGGACATGCCTTGCTCCACGGATGGTAGGCGCATCTGGAAACAATGCCCGTCCGTCTTGTACCAATGTACAAGACTTCACTTCTATCAGAATGCTTCTTTCACCCTCTAATCTAAAATCGAATCTTCCACTATGATATGATGGTTCACTTTTGACTACCTCATACCCTTCAAATTGTGGTAATTCATGATTTGAGAGCATCCGATACATGAATCTGTTTGGTTTGTTTGAATCGATAGAAATCAATACATCATTATGTTTGACTGCAATGAGGTCATAGTCAGTCTTCCTTTGAGGGCCTGGCTTTTCTTCAATGTACATTTCTTTTCCTTTGACCATTAGCTCTTTCATGCGACCCGGATTTGGAATGAAAACATCGTTCTTCTGCCCGCTACAAATGACTGTACCTAGGAATCTATTTTTTCTTTCCAAAAACTGACACTGTTGGATTCTGTTCAGGAACATTACTTCCGTTTCGATTTTGGAATTTCAATGATTACCAGTCAATAAGCCTTCTGAAACAGCCCTCTACTCGCTAGATGAACTCCGTCAGAACCATTTGTAACTCATTTCTCGAGAGACTCGAAACCTTCACCCCGATCAGACGTAATTGTCTAGCAAAATCTAATTCTTCTTCCAGCAATGAGATAGCGGTCTTTTCCAACGCTATTCCGTCATTTGTATCGATAGGCAGGGAGCGGCTTCTTTGAATTGTTTCATAATCGGCATACCGTAGTTTGAGAGTAACAGTTCTGAACCAAAGTTTCTTTTCATGTAGTTTTCTCGTGATACGGGCACTGATTGAACGAATCTCAGATTTCAGAAAATCGAGATTTTCAGCATCAACATCTTGCATGAATGTTCTATCTTTACTGATTGACTTCCTTATTCTTGGACCATTGTCTATCAAGGAGCGTTCATCTATGCCTAAGGCGCGATTAAGTAACCATTCAGAACCTTTACCCATAATCGGATATAATTCGGTGATGGTCATTGCCTGCAATTGACGAATCTTTTCAATCCCATGGTCTCCGAGACGCTCTGAAGTTTTAGGCCCTATTCCGGGGATGGCTTGCAGTGGAAGTGGGGCAAGGAATTTAGCTCGCTCTTCCAAGCCTTGACCAACAACGGTTATGCCCTCAGGTTTCTCAATGTCCGAGGCAATCTTGGCCAGAGTCATATTCGGTGCCACACCTATTGAACATGGAAGACTTGTTTCTTCCTTCACAGCTTTCTGTATCAACCTAGCCAATTTCGCAGCATCTTCTTGAGTTCTACAGCTGTCTGTTGTTTCTATGTAGGCTTCGTCAATACTTGCTCTTCGCACACGTTCGCCATCAGCATATTGCCTGAGAACATCCATAAATTCATCAGAAGCCTCCGTATAACTCGAAAAGTCACCCTGAACAAAAATCGCATCTGGACATAGTTTATAGGCTTTTGAAACGGGCATTCCTGATTTTATGCCAAATCTTCGAGCTTCATATGATGCTGCTCGTACCACACCTCGGCCTCTGCCTTTCTTTGGATCGTGTCCTACGCAGACAGGTTGACCCACTAACTCAGGGTAATGGCGATATTGCTCAACCGAAGCGAAGAATGCATCCATATCAATATGCATTATCCACCTTTTCAATCCAGCACCCAAGGATATGTCCCCTAGTAATCCTTTCTCAGTTTTGTGATTTAATGATTCACTTGAAACCACATTAGGTGAGTGGAGAGTAGAGCGAATCTATTATGTCGGATTATGAAGATTCGGAGTTAATCATGGCATAGTAGTTTTCGAAGAATGAGCTGAGATCCACATTTCCACCACTTAGAATCACTCCAATTCTCTGTTTTTGAAACCTTTTTCCTTCACTCAAGAGGGCAGCTAATGGCACTGCTCCTGACGGCTCAACTACTAGTTTCATTCTCTCCCACAGCAGTCGCATTGCATCTACAATCTCAGTTTCAGTAACAAGTACGATTTCATCGACATTTTCAGAAATGATATTAAAGGTGAGCTCAGCAAGGCTAGTTCGCAAGCCGTCTGCTATTGTATTGGGTTTGATGCTGGGGTAAATTTTACCATCCCTAATTGAACGGTATGCATCATCTGCCTGCTTCGGTTCCGCTCCTATTACTTTCGTGGATTCCGAAAGGCCCTTGACAGCAATACTAGTTCCGCTGATAAGACCACCTCCCCCTATTGGGCAGAATAATGCATCTAACTCCCCGTACTCTTGCACAAGCTCCAGAGCAGCAGTGCCTGCCCCCGCTATTATTTGCTCATTATCATAGGGATGTATCAAGAAATACCCATGCTGCTTTACAAGCTCATTTGCAGTATAGACCCTGCTTTCAACAGTAGGCTCGCAGAATACTATTGAAGCGCCATAGCCTCTGGTGGCATCAACCTTAACCTGTGGAGCATTACTTGGCATCACAATTGTAGCTTTCACGCCGAGCTTCGAGGCTGCCAGCGAAAGCGCCTGTGCATGATTACCTGAGGAATGCGTTACAACACCCCGTGTCTTTTGTTCTTCGTCTAATTGTGAAACAGCATTCAGGGCTCCTCTGAATTTGAAGGCGCCAACACGCTGGAAGTTTTCACATTTGAAGAATACTTCAGAGTTAGTCATTTCATTGATAGTATTCGATGTCATGACAGGTGTCTTGATTACATGCTCCCTAATGCGTGAATGTGCCTCTTGTACATCTTGTAAGGAAATCATCTTCATCAGCTTTCTAGTCCCTGAATCTGATGCAATCAGTATGATTGCTTGGAAACAGCATCAATCACCTCTCATCATAAGACTATCCATCAGAAGATGCCCTCAATGCAGATCTACTTTCTGTTTTGTCACAGACTCAAACGACCTATTCATCATCCCATAGGCCTACAGGCCCTGGGGGCGGGCTAAACTTGTAGATCAGAATAGAAGCTATGAATGGTATAGGCACAGGCATTCCAAATGGAAAAATATCTCCAGCGGCAAGTCTTGATAAGAAAGAAATTGAAGCTGAAAAAGCTATTGGCATTTCACTCAATACCCCCAGCAGTGCTGTTGCCATTTTTGATGCCTTTGCACGATATAACCTATACATTTGCAGAGCGAGTAGAAACCTGAATGGAGAGAAGAACAGGAGATTAGGAATGATGATTGTCATTGGATAGATTTGAAAAATCGATTCCTGTGAGAAGGGGTTCCAAGATGAGAAAATCCAAAACATTGAGTATTCTATGCGGCCTGATATAAATACGAGAGTGACTTGTAAAGGCACCAACAAACCAAGAAATGCGATCAGCAGACCTATGCATAATGCATACCGGGAGTCATTTTTCATTCTATTTACCCTCGCTACACATTCTAATGAATTCGTTCCTTCCAATATCCGACGCTATCGGAAAACCAGTCCTTTCAGTGTTGCACGGTTCTTTATCTGATTTTATTTTTCTTGACCATATTTTCCGTAAGACACAATATCTTCAAGGGGTTTTCGCGTCTTTGTCGGCGTGGTGCGACTATATCCTAGTGAAACGCAGCAGATAACCCGATACTTGTCAGGAATATCCAACAACTGTTTGAATTTGGGTTCAATCGAGGTGTCTCTAACTCCCATCCAACATGTGCCAAGTCCTTGGGCATAAGCAGCCAATAGCATATTCTGTACTGCATTGTGTGGGTCTGCGAGATGGTACTTGGGGTGGGATTCAGGGTCACCAAGCACAACAATAACAACCGGTGATTCTGCCATGAATCTGCCATACGTGTGCTGATTAGCCATTGTATTCCGAGCACCAGGGTCCCTAACCACAATGAAATGCCAAGGTTGCTTGTTGGATGCTGACGGGGCCCATCTTCCTGCTTCTAAAACCTTCTCTAGCTTATCATCTTCAACAGGGGCATCCTTGTATTTCCTTATACTTCTTCGCTCTCGAATAGCCTCTAATACATCCATGGTTGGTCACATTATATGAATAAATTAGGCGTTTTAAATGACTGGTTAACTACTCGGTTCATTGACTGTACAGAACATAACACTCAAAATCAATACGAGCAAGCGTCGATTTAGCTATGACTCGGAGAACAATTCCATGTTTGTGAAGACAGATAGAAAGGAACTAACGAGCATCGGTGTAGACATCGGGTCATCTACATCGCATGTTGTCTTCAGTAAGATCATATTAGAAAAAGACATTAAAAGCCGCACCGAGAAATTCGAGATTGTAGACAAGGAAGTTATTTTCTCCGGACCAATACATTTGACACCATTCAAAGATGCTCACACTATTGACTATGTTGCGCTTCAGAATCTCCTATTGTCTGACTATAAGGCAGCGGGCATGTCTATAGGGGATATCGACACAGGAGCGGTCATTATTACGGGAGAGAGTGCCAAGAAGCAAAATGCAGAACAAATTGTGGAGATGCTAGCAGGAGAAGCAGGCAAATTCGTTGCAGCAACTGCGGGTCCGAATTTTGAGTCAGTGCTGGCAGCTCATGGTTCTGGAGCAATCGCCTTGTCGGAGGAGTCAGGTTTGACTGTGATGAATATAGACATTGGAGGTGGCTCTTCTAACATAGCTATTTGTAGAAACGGGAAAATAACTGATACTGGTGCCATCAATGTAGGAGGGCGACTTGTAGCTTTTGAAAAGGATGACATCATTACACGATTGGAGGAAACCGGCAGAAAAATAGGAGAGGTCATAGGTGTTGATTTACAACTAGGCTCCAGACTTGATGACAGCCAAAAACGGCATTTGGCGAAAACTCTCGCTGAGGCTCTTGTCGATACTCTTACGGGAAAACCCAATAACCCAGTTTCGGAAATGCTATTGATGACAGAACCTCTACCTGAGCACAATCATGTCGATATCATCACATTTTCTGGCGGAGTAGCTGAATTCATCTACGGAAGGGAAAAGCAGGAATACAACGATATTGGAAAAGAGCTTGCAGATGCGATCATTGGCCTCATGCAGGAGAAGGGTCTACAATATCAGGAGCCGGCACAACGCATTCGTGCAACAGTCATTGGAGCTGGTCAATTTAGTCTTAGAGTCAGTGGTTCAACAACTTTCCTATCCTCAGGCATTGAGTATCCGATTAGAAATCTACCAGCTGTTATTCCCTACGTTGAGAAAGGCACAACACGGAGGAACGAAGTGACTAGAGCACTACGGCGCGCTTTTCAGCGCTTTGATTTGGTCGAGGGAGAGGACCCATTCATTTTGACTTTCAGAGATGCAGTTCGTCCATCCTATGATAATCTATGCGAATTTGCCCATGGCGTTGTGAATGCATTACCGAATACAGTAAGGAAAAATGAACCGATTATGATGTGTTTCGACACGGATGTGGGAAACAGCGTCGGAAATGTCATGAAACGTGAAACTGCCATTACCAACGAAATCTTGGCTATTGATGAAATTTCTCTTGAAGAGGGTGATTTTATTGATATCGGAGAACCAATCATTGAAGGGGTCGTTGTACCGGTTATTGTGAAGACATTGATTTTCGATTCCAAGCAATGATTTAACTGGATGATTGATTTACGACCAACCAAATGGGTCAAGAGCTGATAGTAAGATGGCTGTAATCCGTGACATTAGAAAAGATGACATGCCCGACATCTTGGAGATATCAAAGAATGTTTGGGGGGGACATGATTACCTACCTCGTCATATCAATGACTGGCTTAAAGATCCCGATTGCCATACCTTCGGTACAGAAGTGGATGGAAAACTCATTGCTATTGCCAATCTTCGGGTCATAGATGGCGGAAATACAGCTTGGTTTGAGGGATTGCGAGTTCATCCTAATCACCGAGAACAGGGGTACGCAAATAGGCTCACTGATCATCTTGTCGAGGTTTCTCATGACATTGGAGTTGAGAGAGTAAGATATACAACAGCCAAGGATAATGTGGAGTCACTAGCACTCGCTAAGAGAATTGGCCTTGAGAAAATACTTGAGATGTACGTCTTCTGGAAGGGGGATTTGTTGGAGCTTGATTGGAGCTACTCGGAGAGAGAGGTACTACAAGTAAGCCCTCGTGACGTACAAGAATTACTGGAAGAGAATGTTTTCGAATTCCTTCATCCTGTGATCATTCATGATTGGAAGGCTTGGGAGTTTACCGACCAATCTTTGCAGGATCTTGGGCAAAAGTGCTGTTACTATCTGAGCCGGGAGAAAGATGCTGTGACTGGACTCTCCGTTGGGGGAATCAGGAAGGAGGCAGATAGCGATCAATGGTCATTTACAGTTTATGCTACAAATGAGGAGGCGTTTCTTTCGCATCTTTCTTTTCATCTTGATTTGGCCTGCGACCAACAATTTGATGCAGTAATGTGTATTGCTGAAAGTGCTTTTGAAAGCACAATTGAGAGTCTTCCTTGGTTTACTGACGATATTCATGGAACTAGGATTATTCTGTTTAACAAAGAGTTATAGCGTAATAGCCAATGACTGAGCGCTAACTGGAAATTCAGGGGGTATAACCTGATCTAACTTCAACAGAAAGATCGCAATGATGGCTAGATTACGATTATATTACTGGCATACTTCCGCAGACTTGACTCGATTTAGCGGCCTGTTGGACAACTAGAAATTTGTTTCAGTATATCTAGGCTCAAGATCCTCAAACCATTCTGCAACTTTGGCTTCATCTACTCTGTCAGATGTTGGCATGTAGGGTTTGATATCGACCACAGGGGTTTCATCGAATGCATCAATTTGGTCGATGACAAGATGTTTCTTTTCTTCGTCAACAGACAGCAGATTTACGATAGACAGGGCAATGGGTGTGGGACGGTGGCTGGATCTTGTGGCAAATACACCTGATTCTTTTGCCTCTGGAATGTGTGGAGGCTTTGCTCTCAGATGATTTCTTGCTTCTTCATTGTCATTCTCCGTAAGCCACCACAGCACGACAAGATGAGAAAATCTGTCGAGATTTTGGACTCCTGTCCAATATTTGTCAAAGACTCTGATGGCGGTATAGTCATCTTCACGAACAATTTTCCCTATGGCTGTTGCTTTCATGTCTTCTTTTATCATTCAAATCACTGGTCTGCAACAAAATTAGTAAAATCATTCTTAATTGTGCTTTCTGTAGCGGAATTTATTCAGCTGCCATCATCATCAGTCTTACGATTTCCTGACGCATGTCCTGTTCAGGTACGTATCCCGCCAGTCTACGACTTCCCAATTGTATTGCGGGTAATGCCGGTAGGGCATCTTCTGAAATGCCTGCGTCTGGGTCTTCCACATCCACAACTCTGATGGTCGACCTACTGATGCCCATATCATCCAGAACTGATGTTAGAGTGTCCAATACTGGGTCACAGAATACACAATGCTGGGATTTGTAAAATGTGATAGGCGGGATTTGTAGTTGTTCTTGCCATCGTGGCAGAACGAGAATAAACTTACTACCCTTTGATGAATCTCCTGGTATCCGGTCTTCCACCCAGACCCTTCCTCCGAGGTCTGAAACATATCTATCAACAACTGTCAAACCCAAACCTTTTCCTGGGGAGCCAGCCTCAGCAATACTTTCTCTCTTGAATACATGTGGCTTACGGTCATCAGGTATGCCGGGTCCTCGATCTGCGAATTCTAGACGTACTTCACGACCCATATCGACAATACTCGCATTAACATCGACTCGTACTTTCTTGCTCGGGTCATATATCATGGCATTGTGAAGAATATTGAAGAAAATACTCCAGAGAAACATATCGCCAAGGACTTCCAAAGACTCCTCTCCAATATTTGTGCTGATATCTAGGTCCTTCCATTCAAAATCGCGGTCGACCTCAGTTGCTGCCCTGTTGAAGTGTGTACTTACTCTTGTCTTAACTCGGTCAGGAGGACTTCTTGCAAGTTTAAAGAGAACCTCCATATTGGCAATCATACGCGATGATCTTCGAATATCCCATGCCGTTTCGTTGATGAGTTCGAGTTCTTCTTCAGGGAGATCCAAAGACACTTTCAGATTTTCAAGTGCAAAGAGAGCGCTTTGATTAATAATATTCAAGTCACTTGTCATAAGCCCAAGATAGAGGTCTGCTCTCTCTCTTTCTTCTCTGAGTCGATCCTCAGCTAGCTTTCTCCTAGTGATGTCTACTGCCATTAGGCCTATCTCACGAGGCTTTTCAGAGCCCGGGGTAAGTGAACTAGAGGAGATGGAAGCCCAAATGGGACGCTTATCCGAGCGGACCATCTCCACTTCTAGGGCATTCACCGTCCGCCCTCTGGAAACTTCTGTCAAGATGTCTCCAGCTGGGTCATATTCTTCCGTTTTCTCTAGGAAAAGGGTCGAAAAATTAGCCCCAATAAGCCTATCTGCCGTGTAACCAAAGAGTTCTTCTGCTGCTTTGTTTACCTGCTCGATTATACCTTCACGGTTCAATGTCAGGTAGGCAATGGGCGACAAGTCGTAAAGATTCGCAAATCTGTTTTCTAATTCAAGAACAGTTTCCTCAAGAGCAATTTGTCCGGTTACATTATTTACAGAAATCAGAACAGCATCAGCACCATCGAAATTAACAATGCGGGGGTTGATTTCTACATGTAACAAGTCGCCATGTTTTGTCCTTAACCGGGTATTAAACGCTTCAACATCATCCGCGTCCGCAAGGGCATCTAGTAGGTTCCTATGGTGCTTACGGGATAAAGAATCTACAAGATTTTCAAATGGCATGAAAATGAGGTCATCCTTCTGGTATCCTATCATTGCAGAGAAAACAGAATTTGCATCAACTATCTCGTTGTCTTGCAACACGACAATTCCATCGGTTACAATCTCGAGAATGTTATGTAGCCATTCAGTTTCCTTCTCATCATCTGGCAAAGATAGACCTCTTGTCACATTTCTGGTTAAAAGATGTTGATAAAGAAACCCGTTACGAATACATAGCAGTTTTCAGCTGAAACACTATGGATTTGGAAACAAATTCTTACATATCAATTTAGATTACTCGCTGGTATTTTTTGTGGAGGTCTCTTGAAAATCACCTTTACTGCTGAGTTGCTAAGGGATATTACAGATTTGGATGAAAAGCATTCGATAATTCCATAGGATAGCTATCCGTAATACCCACAAAAAAGGAGAACCAGTGAGAAATAATGAAGCATCTCCTTGGTCTAATATGGTCCTTTGCTGCAACCTCTCCAATTCTGGTCATAATTCTGGTTCCTGTTTGGCTCATTCAGCCGAAAAAGCTGATATATACAACATTCTTTGTATTGCTTGCAATAATGCCGCTGATTTTATGCACCGCGTCTAACAGATGAATTGTTCTATTCAAGTAGCACTATCATGGAATTCTAGGATCTACAAATGATACTATTAAGATGGCATAGGTATTTAGATGGACGAGATTGTTATATAGGCCACAAGCTGGGTTCAGAATATGCTCTGGAGTCAACCTCAGTAGACTATTCTTCCTTCAGGGAATAAACCAGCTCTTCGTTTTCATGACCTGTGACTTCAATTTGACCCCACCGCAGCATGCCCATAAGATTCCAGACAATCAAGTCTTTTGGATATTCCGTCCTTGAGGATAGCTGACTGACTGTGGCAGCTCCTTCTGTCAACATTTCTTGGATTTTCCGTCTTTGTCTGCGCACTTCGCCGCGTTTCTGGTCGAAGAATTGTCGGAACTTGGTCATTTCCATTCTCTCCTAATTGGTCCGAGCTCTCTCACTTGTTCTGTCAATTTATTGACTCCATCTGCAAAGACTTGTGCCTCAGAAGCCGAGGCCCATTGCAGCCTTACTCTTCGTGGATTCAATCCAGATTGCTCAATGGCCTTTTCCATCAATGCCCATCTGGCTCGAGCCTTTAAGTTTCCGTTTGTGTAATGACAATCGCCTGGGTGGCAGCCTGAAACCAACACACCATCGGCACCCATTTCTAGGGCAGATAGTATGAACTCAGGTGTGATACGCCCAGTACAATTCACTCGGATGATCCGTGCGTTTGGGGCGTATTGTATTCGTGACGTGCCAGCAAGGTCCGCCCCAGCGTAGCTGCACCAATTACAACAGAACGCAACTATCTGTGGCTCCCATTCCTTAGAATCCGACTGTGAAGGGGCTGTCTTCGCCTGTGTCATTACTTGGCACCTCCCTCTACAAGCTGTTCGGGGCAAAGATATGCTTCCACCATCGTCAATATCTGTTCATCGGTAGAGTGTCGCATTATTATCGCTCCACTTGGACATGCCGCAGCACAAGTACCACACCCGTGACATTTTGCCTCAGTCACTTTTGCGACTGCGGGTTCTTTTGTTTGATCAATAGCAATCGCCCCATATGGACAAGCTGAAACACAGGTATGGCATGAGGAACATAGGTCCTCAATGACATGTGAAACTGTAGATTCGATTTCCACCTCGCCTCGAGCCATAAGGGCAACAGCCTTTGCTGCCGCACCACTTGCATCAACAATAGATTCAGATGCACCTTTTGCAGCTTGGGCCGTTCCAGCAATCATGACACCGGCGGTGTGTGTGGTCAGCGGAGCCAGTTTGATATGCTCCGGGTTGAAGAATCCATCAGGACTACGGGTCAGACTAAATAGCTTTGCAACCTCTTGGGTGCCTTCAGCCGGTAGCATTGCAGATGCAAGAACAACCATATCTGGGAAAAACTCCAACCTATCACCCGAGAGCACATCGGTCCAGGTTATTGTAATCTGTCCATCTTTGTAGTGCACGACGGGTTTCTCATCGGTTGGAAACTTGCTGTATATAACATGTTTGCCCCGCGATTGTCTGTGAATTTCTTCATGATTCTTTCCATAAGTTCGTATGTCTTGGTAGAGGATTACTACCTCATCTAATTCATCCCTAAGCTGAGATGCTGTATTTGCCACCGCAGTACAGCAATACCGTGAGCAGTGTTCGTGTCCCTTCGTATCAGGCTCTCGGGACCCGACACACCCAATCATTGCAATCTTCTTCACCGGTCGTCCATCACTAGGTCTCTTGAGATCTCCGTCAGTCTTCATCTCCTCTAGTTCTGCCAAGGTAACGATGTCTGGAGACCAGTCATATCCGTAGTAACCTTCGGGCTTGAAAGATTTGAAACCAGTCGCGATGACAGCTGTTCCGATATCCAGCTTCTCTTCCTTGTTTGTATCTTTATTTTTGATTGTTACCTCAAAATTGCCGATGTATCCATCAAAGCCCACAACTTCGCTATTTGTGTAAACTTTGATGCGCTTATGTTTCAGAATTCTTTCCGAGAGTTCATCTACAATCTCCTCTCCAGACCTACCTGTCGGGTAAAGGCTGTGCCATTTTTTCACATGCCCCCCCAAATCTGGCTCACGTTCTACAAGGACAACGTCGAACCCTCTGTCTGCGATGTCAAGCGCAGTGTGCATTCCAGTCACACCTCCACCCACTACCAGCGTTCGCGGAGTTACAGAAACGCTCTTGATGGGTAGGGATTCAAGCTTGGCGGCTCGAGCCACTGACATACGAACAAGATCTTTCGCCTTCTCTGTGGCTGCCTCTGGTTCTCTCATGTGGCACCAAGATACGTGCTCTCGCAAATTAACCTGCTCGAAGAGATATCTGTTAAGACCCGCCTCTTCCACGACTCGTCTGAACGTTGGTTCATGCATTCTTGGAGAACAACTCGCAACCACAACCCGATTCAGGTTGTGTTCTGCTACTTTATCCTTGATTAGCTGTTGACCGCTGTCAGCACACATAAACATGTCATCAGTTGAGTAGACAACATAGGGCAGATCCTGTGCCATCTCTGCCACTGACACGACATCCACTGTTCCTGCGATGTTGTGACCACAGTGACACACGAAGACGCCAATTCTTGGTTCTGCATCATCAGACATCTCAGTCGCCTCCATCATTAAGGGAAATGGTTGCACGCATTGCCGCGGCGCTTCCCTCAGATACAGAATCGGGAATGTCTTTTGGTCCCTCTGCACATCCACAGACGTAAACTCCAGATATAGTAGTATCAACGGGAGTTGAAAGGGTGTCTCGGGCCTCGACATAGCCATTTTCGTCAACATCTAATCCTATCTTTTCTACGAGCTCTGCAAGTTCTGGCGGTGGTTGAATGCCAGGACTGAGAACAACTAAGTCATGTTCAACTTGAAGCACTTCACCGGTCTCCGTGTCTTCCACAGTTACAATCAAATTATTCGATTCAGGGTCTTCGACAACTTCTCCAACCCTGCCACGTATGAATTTCACGCCAAATCGCGTCTTCGCTCGCTCGTAGAACTGCTCGAAGTCTTTTCCAAATGCGCGGATGTCTAGATAGTAGACAGTCACATCTGTGTCGGGTTCGTGTTCTTTTGCCATTACGGCATTCTTGATGCCGTACATGCAACAAATTCGCGAGCAAAGCGGAACGCCCTTGTTCACATCTCGAGCACCTACGCATTGAATAAAGGCGATGCTTTGGGGTATCTTACCGTCACTCAATCGAATCATGTGTCCTGCAGTTGGACCTGCAGCATTGATTAAACGTTCATATTCCATTGCATGAATGACGTTGGGGAACTTGCTATATCCAAAACGAGAGTATTCTGAAACATCAAAGAGATTGTATCCTGTTGCGATGATGATTGCTCCGACATTCAGCGTTATAGTTTCGTCTCTCTGGCTATGGTTTATTGCCTCTCGCTCGCAGGCGGTGACACATCTGCTGCACTCGATACAGTTCTCCATATCTACCGTAACCACACTGGGAGTTGCTTGTGGAAAGGGCATATAGACCGCCTTTCTGAAACCCAGATTCTGGTCGAACTCATTTGGAACCTCGATAGGGCAGACTTCAATACACTGACCGCATCCTGAGCATAGTTCTTCTTCTACCATTCGTGCCTTCTTCAAGACCTCAACAGTGAAGTTTCCCTCTTCCCCTGTAACTTCCTTAACCTCCGAATATGTAAAAAGCTCGATGTCGGGATGACGTCCAACCTCACTCAGTTTCGGTGTGAGAATACATGCAGAGCAGTCCAATGTTGGAAACGTCTTGTCGATTTGAGCCATGCGTCCACCAATAGAGGGAGATTTTTCAACCAAATAGACATGGAAACCCTGATTTGCAATATCAAGGGCAGCTTGCATGCCAGAAACGCCTCCACCAATAATGAGTGCGTCTTTAGATGGTGATTTCTCCTTCATCTTTGTGGATGACTTTGTGATTGTCACTTTCTTAACCTCCCAGAGTATTCATAATTGTTTCAGGACTGATTCGATTGAGCGCCAGGCCAAGAGCATCGTCCTCGATTCCTATTGCTGGCCCAAGCAGCTGTGGTAATGTGATTGTTGGCAAGAGTTGGCTTCTATCAATTTCACCAGAAAATTGTGCTTGAGTCAATTGGACATTACAAAATACACAGGCAGTTACAACACCCTGAGCTCCTGCCTTCTTGATGTTGGTAATCTTGTCCTGACCAATAGCTGTTGCGATGCCTTCATCCATCGCTAACATTGGACCTCCACAACATCGAGTCTTTCCAGTATAGTCAACAGGAGTTGCTCCTACAATGCTAATAAGGTCATCAATAATCGTAGGCTCTTCGGGATCATCTACTTGAACAATATCGCCAGGTCGAGTCACATGGCATCCATAGTGTGCTGCAAGCTTCAGGCCATTATATGGCCGAATAACTGCCGCCCCTATTTTCTCAAACCCAATATCTTCATTGAAAACCTGCAAGAGATGCCGCACTCTAGTTGTACCAGAATATTCAAGGTCTTCGTCGGCCAAAAGTTCATTGAGTTCATCCTTGGCTTCATCATTATTATCAAGATAATGCTTGTTTACTTTCAAAGACCCCGAGCAGGCCCCACAAATAGCTAACACATCTAGTCCCTCTTTTTCAGCAAGAGCTAATATTCTTCCACTCATTGCGGCGTAAGCGTTCCTTGATAGAGATTCTACGTATTGTGCGCCACAACAATTAGCATCCTCCATTATTCGAACTTTCACACCTAATTTTTCTAATACTGCAATGGTAGCGGCTTCATAATTAGGAAGTCGAACTGGGGTCGTACAGCCGCGATAAAGCATAATCTCGTCCATTATTCTTCTACCTCGGGAAAGTATTTCTTCTTGACATGTTCTACGAATTTCTTATTCCATTTCAAATTCATTTCGAGACCCAAATCATCTCGGTCATCTTCAATGAAATCCGAGTAAGAATCTTCCAAAAGCCAACCATCTTTGAGAACTGTTTCAACGGTCTGCTTATAGGCAGATGGAACATGGCCTTCTTTTGCAGCTATACGTCGAACTGCGTGGAATATATCTGAAGGACTAACTCCTTCTTGACATCTCTCCTCGCACATCATACAAGACATGCATAGCCACGGCTGAAGACTTTTGAGAACTTCTTCACGTTCGCCTAGCAGTATCTTCTGTATGAGTTGACGGGGTCGATACTTGTCCGATTCGCGGGCAACCATGCAGGTTGCAGTGCAAATTCCGCATTGAACACATTTCTTTATTGCTTCGCCTCCGGGAACCTTTTCAAGCTCCTTAGCGAAGTCAGAGGATGGATGGTGAAGCTCGCCTTCCAATATTTTTCACACTCGGATATCGAATCTATCAAGTCAGAGGAGTTTCTGCCCCAGAGTTCTGACTGTTATTTTCAGGGAGATATCCGTGTGTGTCCCGTGTTAAAATATTATAGATGTAACGCTGTGTACAACTGACACTGAATTCAGTAGAATGATGCCATAACTAACACCAATGTCGGGAGAATGTAAGAAAATGAACATTTTGTGCTTTGGTGATGCAAACTGTATCTTTCGAGCGTATTATTTACATGCTAATACATTCTTGATAGACTGAGAAATATTCTGGTGCTGAAAATGGATGAATTACGAAAAATACTCAAAGCAGATAAATGGCTAGAGTGGGAAACCCTGCGGACCCATCAGAAGCAGAAAAAAGACCCGCCCCCGTTGCAGAAACCCGTGGAGGATGAATCGAAAATCATCAGCCTTCCAGACCTTGAGAAATTTCAGATAAGAGAGAATAACTTAGCAGCAATTATCTCAGCTCGCAGAAGCCACAGAAAATTCACTGGAGGTGCACTTTCCTTGGATGAGCTCGGCTTTCTACTATGGAGCACACAAGGGATTCAGAAAGTAGTCGGAAATCAGGGAGCGAATCTTAGGACCGTTCCTTCTGGCGGAGGACGACACCCATTCGAAACCTATCTTGTTGTGTTCAATGTGAAAGACTTGCCTGCTGGAATCTACCGCTATATACCATTGAGTCATGCCCTTCTCCCGCTACAGCAGAAACAAAATGTAACTACCACTGATATGAAGAATGTGTGCAGAAACCAACCCTATTTTCGAGATGCTTCTGTGGTCTTTGTCTGGAGTTGTATTCCATATCGTACTTTTTGGCGCTATTCGGATTTAGCAACAAAAGTTATTGCGCAGGATTCAGGGCACCTCTGTCAGAATCTCTATCTTGCTTCAACTGCGATTGGAGCTGGGACTTGTGCGATTGGCGCATATTACCAAGAAGAAATGGATAACATGCTCGATCTTGATGGTGAAGAGGAGTTTGTGATATATCTAGCGCCAGTAGGCAGAATCGATATGACAAAGATACTCGACCATGACGATGTTTTTCATAAAAAGTACAGTACCTAAATCCCATGACTTCAATGGAATGGACTATATCACCTGCTCTCCATTATGTCATTATGGTTTGTGCTAGAATAGGATTCATATATGGGCCTTATCTATTGTTATCTCCAGGATTCGAAGACCATGAATGGTATTAAAGTGGATTCATTTTGCCAGAAAACCTACGATACAATTAGTGACGACAAGTATCTCTCTGATGCAATTCCAAAACTAAGGGAACAGGAACATCAGGCTCTCATTGTTGAAGATCAAAACGGAGATTATAATGGCGTCATAACCCGCAGACTGGCAAATAGAACGAGACAAAATAAGACTCAAACAAAAATCAAGACACTCGCTGCTAGACCTCCAAGAATCCAGTCAACGGAGGATGTAGCAGAGGCTGCCAGACTAATTATAGAGAGTGGTAGTCCAGTGTTAATTGTGTATAGAGGAGAGAAGCTGGTGGGATTCATAACAAGAGATGCTATTCTTGAAAATGCAGCGGGCGATGATTGGGCATCAACCAGCGTGAAACAGGTAATGACGGAAAATCCTGTAACTGCTCGTCCAAATGATTCAATAGCGCACGTCTTGGAGTTGTTCAGAACATATGGGTTTTCCCATGCACCAGTCACAGAAGATGGTAAGTTGGAGGGCATTGTCAGCATTCAAGATTTGATTGATGTGGTGTACAGAAGCCGTGATAGGCAAAAGGGCAGATATGGAGGTGCTGAGGATCATGGAGGTCAAGGTGAAAGGGCAGGAGAAAAATCCGACCTTGTTCACATGTCGATATCCTCAGTGATGTCATATCCAGTATATGCAGCAAAGCCCAGTGATTCTATTCAAGAAGCTGAAAATAAGATGCGTGAGAATGACATTTCCAGTTTAGTCGTCATAGAAGAGGACAGACCTGTTGGAATCATAACAAAGAGAGATCTTCTTGAACCCATTGCTCAGAAAGCTATGGAAAAGAAGCGAATTAGTGTACAATTCTCAGTGAAACCAGGCATACGTATGTCTGAAGAAGAGAAAGCTGCAATGAGACGGGAATTCGACTCTTTCGTCAGACGTTACAAAGATGTAGTGGGTATAGGTGGTCTCTTCGCATACTTCAAGCAATACGGACCGGTTTCTAAAGGCAATCAGTTGATTCAATGTCGTCTTCAATTCAGAACGGCACATACGCAATACTATAGCACGGCAGAGGCATGGAGTGTCGAAGAGGCATACAAACTCGCACTCGATAGGTTGGAGAGAGAAGTCATAGAACATAAGGAAACAAAGCTCGACGAAGAGCATAGTCGTCGCCACATCGAGAACTTGTTAAAGTCGGAAGAGCTTTAGCTTGTGCGATTGCTTCTTAGCTTAAGGCGTTAGCCTCCAGCACCATGGGAATGAATTCTCATAGGTGAAAGAGACTTCGGACTAATAGGATAATAATAACTCCAAAAAGCAGAGCAATTGTATACCCCACTCGTTCCTTCAATGATTCGGCATGCTTAACTTCAGGGATCAAGTCAGCTGCTGCAATATAAATGAAATTCCCAGCTGCAAATGGCAAAAGGAAGGCAATATTGATGGTTGATGCTAGATAAAAAGCAAATAGTCCTCCGAGTACTACCGTAAGAGCAGAAAGAAAATTAAAAGTCAGAGCCTTCCGTTTCTCCCAGCCACCATGAATCAAGATTCCAAAATCACCTAATTCTTGTGGGATCTCATGAGCGGCGGCAGCAAACCAAGTAACAATACCAACGGGAATGCTCGCCAGAAAAGACCCAGCTATTGCAAGACCACCTATGAAATTATGGAGACCGTCTGCCAGCAATACCAAATAAGTCACCACACCATAGTGTTCAGCTCCCGCTAAATGACAATGACGCCACTGAAGGAGTTGTTCAAGAATAAAGAATAGCAAAAATCCTGCTACCAGCCAGATAAATAATTGAATGTCCAAACCATAATCTGCAATGCTCTCTGGCAGAAGATGCAGAAATGCGCCTCCGAGCAGAGAGCCTGCTGCAAATGCGACCAATGGAAGTGCGATTCGATCAACGGTCTCTTCATTCAGAGATAAAGCAAAAAGTCCAACCCAAGCAATAAGACTCATTGCAAATGTGCTTCCGATTATCCAAAGAAATGTACTCATACTCTCTAGGCTCCAGGCACAAGCGAATGTTCATAGTATGGCGTTGCTCTAATGTAAATCTAGCGAATTCACCTATTCATGTATACACAAGCCTGCTTACTCACTGACAGATCCACCAGGAGACGACAGCCAATTTCGAGCAATCCCTAAGCCAATGCTGCTTCTTCATGCTCAATTCAACTATATCAAACTCTAACAAGATTATATATGTCGGTCACGACATGATATAAGATGGCTATGTCTAGGAGGATATACGTAACAGGCAAAATCCAAGGAATGACAAAAAAGCATATCAAGACTTTTACTGAGTCACATGGCTTTGAGTATGGTTCATTCTCAGGGAAAACAGAATTGCTGATACTTGGGGAGCGCCCTGGAGACAAGAAAATCCAAAGAGCACAGAATGAAGGGATTGAAACTCTTACTTGGAATCGGTTCTTGCAGAAATTCAATCTCAAGGGTCCATTCGAAGAGTTCCTAAAGAAAGTTCAAGACTCGTAGAAACAAGCATGCTCAGTTTGGATTAATATACGAATATTGTACCAGGTATTGAAACGGAAAAAAAAGGAGTGGGGCAAATGCATAGGCACTATTTTCCATGCCTTTTTCTATGTCGCCCCTCAAAAGAATCGAGTTTTTTGATATCTAGTAGCTTCTTTCTCGATTATCGCGACGACCTCTATTGTCTCGGCCGCCACCTGACCTTCCACCACGGTTTCCGCGATAGTTGCCTCCACCGCGGTTTCCTCGATAGCGATCATCTTCGTGTTTCTCTGCCGACATGTCTACATCTTCGTTAACTTCATCTATGGGAGCCTCAGCTTCTGAGATTTCGCCATATTTGCCAATGTTTAGTTGTAGATTTCCTCGAAATAGCTTTGTATATCCATTCTTCAAATTGTAGGTCTGATCAACTTCAAGATTGTCAATTGAATCATCCCACAAAGGAACAGTCACGGTGCCAGTGGAATCTCCCACAACAGCATCCATAACTCGATGGTGTTCGCCACTTCCTCGAGTAGTCACTTCTCGCTCATCGCCCTTCTCTAAGACTCTAAAGGCGATAGATACGTTCTTCATTCCTGGCTTCAAGTTAGCCACTGTAGCCTCAACAGGCTCTCTGTCATAACTCATATTATTTCTCTCGCGTATGCGGTTTGCAGGACTTGAAAAGTAGCGTAAATCTCTGAAGGAAGTGCATTGGTAGATCCAGTAACTGTCTCATCTGGAGTATGTGCGCATACGTTGTTGGTACCTGCATGTTGAGCGAAAACTAGTTTGCTTATTACCTTATGTGTCGAGCTAAATAGATTAAAAATGATTCAAGGAGGTTACCGGCGCCCCGGGCAGGGGTGTCCGATTCGGCTCACAACTTTACGCCGAACCTTCATCCGCCGCTGGTCACAATCTCCTTCCTGGCTATCTCGCGACCCTCATCATCCACGATGGTTAGATGAGCGCCGCAGGATAGTCAGCAGTCATAGCAGCGGACTACCATCTCCAAGAGATTGAGTAGCCCTTCTGGTATATCATCTGTTATTTTTTTCAACTCCTTTTTTTAGGTCTTAACGAGTGGTTCTGGTAATTTGAGATCCTCATGGGCTTTGTCTTCAAAGATTTGCTTCGCTGCCACCATCAATGATTTCTCAATTCCAGCAATATTGTTGTTGGTTGCCACGATTAGATTCGCCTTCACAACTATTCCCTCTTCGTCGCACTCGTAATTGTGGAGAAGGGTTCCTCGTGGTGCCTCAACTATGCCAACGCCGTCTCCCGCCTTTGGTTCAACATCTGATAATTTGATATCTGTACTAACAATATCAGGGTCTTCAAGCAAGCTCTTGATCCATTCAGCAGCCTGAACCATCTCCACAACTCGAGCGTAGTGGAACGCGAATGTATGGTGTGAAGGCCGCCCAATCAATTCACGCATCTCCTCAAGGGCTTCTTGAGCCAACGGAGTGGCCATCTTGTCAGCTACATTGCACCGAGCCAGAGTATTTGCACGCCAGATTCCATCGGGATAACCAGCTGGTTTGAAGTAGGTATGAGTGGCATAGGAATGGTTGGGAACATGTTCACCGTAGTACTTTGTGTACTCGCTTGGTTCAAAGTCGGCTACTATTTTCCCGTCAGGATCCATCACTCGAACATTTCCTTCATAGATATCTAGAACACCATCATTGGTCAGCCCAAGATAGTATGTTGGAGTGACAGCAACCTTTGTCACAACATCTACATAGTCAGTGATTACCTTTTTGGCAAGGTCAACTGTCTTGTCTATATTCTCCAAGAGTTCTGGCACTTTTTCCACCCATTCGTCGCGCTCTTGTTCACTGAGGGGGGATAGCATGCCGCCAGGAATTGCGGTTGTTGGATGGATTGCCTTTGCTCCCACTGTTCTGCACATCTCTTGCCCAAACTCCATCAGCTTGATTGCTTGGACAGCAACATCAGGAAGATGCTTCAGTATTGCTGCCACATTTCGAACTGCAGGGTCAGCAAAAGGTCCAAATACAAAATCGGGTGCGGCAAGAGCATAGAAATGAATTGCATGCGAGGATAGCTGTTTTGCCTCCATCATTAGACGACGCAGTTTGATTGCCGGTTCGGGAGGTGTGATATCCCAAGCTGCTTCCACTGCCTTTGTAGAGGCTAAGTGGTGAGGGATTGGACAAATGCCGCAGATTCGTGGAGCAATCCGAATAGCCTCCTCCATTGGTCTGCCTTCAAGGAATTTTTCGAAAAATCGGGTGCTTCCAACGTTGAATTGAACATCTTTGACCTTCCCGTCTTCACTCAATTTGATAGTTAATGCACCGTGTCCTTCGAGCCTTGTTACTGGGTCTACTCTAATCGTCTTCTCTTTTGCCATTATTTCTTCGCCTCCTCGCGTTTCTGCCTGATTCTACCAAGATGACTAGTTGCATAGGTGAATCTGTAGAAAGTGGCAAGGGGATCCTTTACCTTCTCAAGGAGCTTCTCCGGTTCGATAGGGGCATATGTACCAAGCATTGACATTGAAGCGGCGCCTTGGTCAGACATGATTGGTGGCGGTGGGCCAAAACAACCTCGACAGGTTGAGCCCTTGTTGACACACTGTCCCTCACAGAGACCCCATGTTGCAGATCCTAGACAGACGTATCCTTGTTCCAGAAGGCAGCTATCGGGATCAGCTTTCCCTTCATATGGACGCAGAACCTCTGGAATTGGAGTTTCTTTCTTCTCGCGATTACAATAGTGACAAACGGTATGAGGAGGTAGATTAATCTCCTCTCCGTTTAGCAATGCAGTCAAAGCAGTGAGAATGAGTTCTGATGTGGGCGGGCAACCAGGCAAGTAGATGTCAAAATCCACAATGTCTTTGTTCGGTCTTACTGTTGGCTCAATTGCAGGCAAGTTCTCTGTTGGCACTTTTCCTCCAGAAACGGTCTTATTGTTTCTGAATTTCACTTCTAGTGCATCATCGATATCGTAGAAGTTCGCGAGACCAGGAATACCTCCAAAACATGAACATGTTCCAAAGGCAATTAGGGTCTCACACTTATCACGCATAACCTTTAGCAGATGAACGTCTTCTTCTGTTCTTGCCATTCCCTCATATAGTCCAATCTTGATTGATTTATTGGGATAATTTTCCAAGTCTTCAAGCTTGTAATCGACAACTCCTGCCCAGAATTTGATGTCCAGGAGAGGCAGGACATCAGCTAACTTGAGATGGATGTCAACCAGACTTTGGAAACAACCCCAGCACGAACTTCCCTGTGCCATTGCTACGGGTACTGGATGACTCATTATCTGGCCTCCTCAAAGCGGGATACAATTACATTATTTCTGGATGATTTGGTTTTATTCGCAATTTCCAATTTAGCTTGGTTTAAGCCATTTTTGCGATATTGGTCTAAGAAAATTGAAGACTGATTCATTTCCAGCTCTCCATCATGGGACATTTGCCTTCTATCTTGTGAATGTGTCTGGTAGGCCTATCAGTAAGAAACAGTTCCTCAGAAGCTGATGCCCACTGTGGTTTCATGGTTCGTGTGACGAAACATACATGCTTAATAGCTTTCTCCAATAGGACTTAGCTTCAGCGCCCGAATTTGTTGAAATAGCATATATTATCAGCATTTCCAGTACCAAGTGATTTAAAAATTGGTAGACAATATTAACTATAGTGATGATTTATGCGCGCCTTCACAAATAAAATAGTGACTGCATGGATTATAATAGCGCTCGTTACTCCCTTTGTTTTTTTTCCGTCAATTTCAGCTTACCAGCCAGGTGACGAAGAAGAGATTTTCGGGCATACATTTGATGAGGAGTATTGGACAAATGATTCGATTTCTGTTGAAACAAGCGGCGGAAATGCTAGTTTCACCACATCCTATGTGAATCAGGATAACTTCTCTGCGTTTCTCATTGCATTCAATCGAATTGTAACAAACGATAGCACAGAGATAATTTTGCCATATCAGCTATTCGGAATGAATTACTTGACGCCAGAAGGCAAAGAGGTCTTCATCGGGTCAATCTTTGCGTTCCTTCTTGTGCATAATGAAACATATGGAGACAATAACTTACCAGATATCGGAAATGAGAATGCATGGTATGTTGTGCCTATGTCAACTGGCAACCCATGGGAGGACGTTTCTCCTGATGTTGAATCTATACCTGTCGAAAAAATCGAAGAGGGTCATTACCGGTTTGGTATGAGATACATAAACATGACAGCTAGGGTGGTATCAACCGGAGGAGGGTTCCTTCTGAGCTTGCTATTGCCATTCATGACTGTTCTGTTTAGCGAGATTGTTGTAGAATATGACATTCAAATTGACCAGACAACCGGTGAGGTTCACGCTGAAACAATATACACCATAGGCCAGGTGAAACGAGCACGAGTTGGCTTGCAGGAAAAGGACCCCTCTGAAGTCATCACCGATAATATGGAGATAAGTGCCGTCCATTATCTATCCACTTTTGAGAGCAACTATAATTTAACGCAATCATCCAGCGGAAATAGCATTCAACCGCCAACAAGCACCGACCTATTAGATGATAATCTAACTATCACAATTGGTGATAACCAAGAACGGGCATTCGATATCGGATTAGGCAGAGACTATGACCTCATCAATGAAACTACGGATGAGGTAATACTAGAAAATCAGGATGCTCTTAATGCATTGCTTGCCACTCAGCCAGGGGACTTTCTTCTAATTGCATGGCAGGCCCCTCTCTCTGCTTTTCTCTTTGCGCACATGGCATATGGGCTTTCAGCAACAGTTCGAGATAGATATGATAATCCAGGAAAACTCGCGGCTAACGCAACGAATGCATTCCACAGTAGTCAGTGGTGGTATTCAGTGACATTCCCCGAATGGAATGGATTGAGAGTCCAACAGGATCCAGTCTATACCGCATATACGAATCTGGGATTGGGTATCCTCCCTGGACCCTCCGAGGGAAATAATTTCCTTCTTTTTATAGGAATTGGCCTTGTTGCAATAATCGCTGTCGTCTGGGTTCTAAGAAGAAGATAATGAAAAACACCACTTCGGACCCCGTTTCTGGGGTTCGGAGTCAGATTCTTTTTTTTGTTAATTTTAATTCTATCAGGTATTAGGCCATCAATCATCAATCATGGTACCAGGCGGATATTCCTTCATGAACTCATCTCGAAGAATATCCATATACAGCAGTCCCTTGTATTCGCCATCCACAAACTCAGTTTCTCGGAAGACTCCAACCTTCTTGAATCCCGCTTTCTCAGCCACATGTATTGCACGGGTGTTATCGTCCATAGTATCCAGATAGATGCTATGGAGTCCTAGTACATGAAATCCAAACCAAAGCATAAGCCGAGTGGTATCCGTCCCATAACCCATTGAGCGTTTATCTGGAACATAGATTGATACTCCGATAGAGGCACGCATATGAGGGACTTTGACGTCATAGAAACGAGCTATACCCAAGAAGCTGCGGCTTTCTTTACCGAGTACTGCAAAATACACTCTTCCGTCACGCCAGGGGTCCAGCCTGATACTTTTCTCAAGCCATTCCCTCATGACCTCCCGAGACTTCGGAATAGGAACACCCATCCATCTTCTCAATTCCCACTGATTATACGATTCCATAATTGGGTCTAAATCGGATATTGCCAATGCTCGGAGATAGACAAGTCTTCCATTATACATAGGCTGATGAAGGTCTGGGCATTGATAAATCTCGTCAAAAACGGTTCTGAGTCCCTTTTTCCCGATGAATTGCACTCTGCTCCATCCACTTTTTCAGAATCGAGCTCACAGGCAAATTATCCAACCAAGATGTGTCCTAATAGAATCCATTATGCCTGATTGTGGTATATTCATCTAATACATCGCAACGATCCTCAGTGATATCACCAAAGAAAAGGTGTACCAAGAAGTTGTAGCTGGATACCAGCTCTGCAAATTCTTCATGTTTCAATTCAGAGAAAGTGAGACCGGACAATATAGCCTGATCAATGACGATAACGTATTTTTCATTCTATCTCATCTATGGGCTTGATAGCAAGGGGTCCTTCGTTGCTCGGATCATTGACGTATGTTGACACCTCGAAACTTGTCATGAATTCATCAGGATGAGGGTCCAGAATATCCAGGAGGTCAGCCTCTTTTGCTTCTGGGTCGAGCCACAATTCCTCCTCTCCCTCCGCAAGTATGACTGGCATCCTAGTGTGCACTCTCTCGACAGTTTGGTTTGGCGTTGTGGTGGCAAATGTAACGCTGTATATTCTACTCTGCTCATCTTCTGAAACCCATTTCTCATAAATGCCGGGAAAGGAAAATAGATTTCTCTCATTCAAATGAAAGTAGTAGGGGGTTTTTGAACCGGGATCTCCCTTCCATTCATAGAAACCACTTGCCGGAACTAGACACCTGCGTTTCTGAAAAGCATATTTGAACATTCGTTTCTCGATTATGGTTTCAGCCCTAACATTTATTGGTGAATAATCGGGCTCATCAGGATTCTCTGTCCAGAATGGAATCAACCCCCACCGCATAGACATCATTACTCGGGAGCCATCATCTCCGTGAAGAATCACCGCTATTTTCTGTTCTGGAGATATGTTGTATTGAGGCTGTGGAGTATATTCAAATCGGTCAATCTCAAATCGTTCTCGCAATAGCTCCTGATGAGCCAGTAGTGAGAATCGACCACACATACCAGAATCATCGTATTTTCCGGCAAAAAGCATTGACATACGGTAGCAAAGACCTGCTTAATGCCACATGATTAACCGTGGTTTACGCATCGATGAGTGGTCTGTCATTATAGAGCAGGCGTATAGATCTGTTAGCATACTATGCTTACTTGCCTAGTCAATTACTACCGTCGGTAGATTACGACTACAGCTGCAATGATCGCAAGGAGAATTCCCGTGCCAATAAGCACGAAATATTCTAGGTTGGGGATTAGCGTATCTTGACCGCTACTTGAGTCGTTATCATTTGTGTGCCCTGTTGTTGGTTGATCTTCATCCGCCAACGCAGCTGCAAGGCACCAAAAAGCCCGTGCCTTTTGCTCACAGCTGGAATAGGTGGTATGACCAGCCTCGTTTCCATTGAAATTTTCATGTTCAAGAGGGATAGTGTATGATTCGTTCCCGTCAGAATACTCGTATGTATTTTGTTCTCCTTCAGACCAACTATCCAAGTCAGCAAAATCAAAAAGCACTTTGTCATAATTGCGGCAAAATTCTCTAATAATCTCATTATTTTGCCATCGATTGAATCCTTCTGCTCCCCTGGCCTGTGCATTACAGGTCATGTATACATAGACCACATCGGGATTGTCAGCTTCCAAAGATTGTATGGCCTCAGGATATTCCTCAAGCTGTGATTCGTCATAGTAGTTTAGTTGCATACACCAAGACCACAATGAAACCGTGATAGAAGGACTAGCATCAAGAGTATCTTGCGTAAGAAGAAGCCCCTCTCTAGTCTGCCAATGAAGGTCAGGCATTATATATATGTGCGGTGGATTTCCGTCTAGAATGCAAAGAGAATCATTAGTCGTGGGTAGTTGGTCTGAGCGTTGCTCTTGAGAATATTTTGAGTCTGAGTTTTCCAGTCTGTCAAGACCAGTTGTAATTTGTGATCCATGACTAGTTTGGCAATAGTGAATCTTAACCTCATCTGTAGCCACCGATAGCGAATTGACCGAAATCGACTCAATATCCAAACAAGAGTGGTCGATAATTAGCTCTCCCTCGAATTGAGGTGCAGCATATTGACCATTGGCTTGCAACCAATAATGGCTGGAATTGCTGCTAATGGGTGCTAATAGCATCAGAGTCAGAAGTCAGTGCAAAGAAGGTGACACGCGTCTTGATAAATACACTATCGTAAACCTAATTCTATCTTTCTTGTTCCTATTTTGGACATTCACATTTGGGGCATCAACGAATCATAGGAACTGGACGGGAGAGATGATGTCCCCGAATTTCGCCCTTGCCTGTTCGAGCCGTTCCTGTTGCTCGTCCAATAGTCGGTAGAGAATATCAGGCACATTTTCTACGCTGTCCTGATATATCTCCCGAATACGAACTATTTTTGCAATCAACTCTGGAACTCTTACCGCAAACTGTGTTTCATAGTCCTCTTCCGAATACACTTTGCCCAAGTGTGTTTCAAACAGCCGCTTGAGGTCGGAGTACAGAGGAATATAACCTGTGGGAGTTCTTATGGCGTCTGCTTCCTTATGAATTCTCAAATCCATCCACTGTAACCAGACACGTTTGTCCTCCTTTGCATTCAGATAGTTTCCGCCATCGTCCTTTAAGAAATAATTCACTGCAAAAATCCTAGGAGCTTTGGGTACGAATTCACCAAAGTGAAGATGATTCTGAATATAATCACCCAAGGGAATCGACACAAAATCCATATTTGAGAACGGCTGGAATTTTCTTACGCCGCTCTTCCCAAGAGTGGCAGCTGTTGTTTCTGATTCCAAGGAAGCACCCATCGTGATGACACCATGAGCCCAACTGAATGATTGTTGAACAGGCACCCAAGTGTCAGGGTCTCTGCCTCCATAGATAATCCCGCCTATCGGTACGCCATTGGGTTTGTCTAAACCATCGTCCAAATTTGGCAAGCCTTCAAGCTTGATTGTGTAGCGGGCATTCTTATGAGATGGTAAAATCTCCTCACCATTAGCATCGACTTTGCCCTCATACCATATTCCGGAGTGATTTACTCCTCGTTTGGGGGTTTCCCTGCCGTCATCAAGCCAATACGGCACCCCATCGTGAACAAGCACGTTGGAGAATATGGCAGGCCGGTCTGAATGTAAGACATTCCAGATAATCGGATCACTCTCTTGTGAAACCGACCGTATGATTCCAAATATACCGCTTTCGACGTTTACTCCCCTGATTTCATCATCTATGGTCTTCAGATAAGCAATGTCATCGCCTACTATTGTTGCACCGGGAACCATGGATGTACTCGTCTTTCCACAGCCGCTCGGGAAAGCTCCTGTGAAGTATGTCTTCCTCTCGTCTGGCCCATGAACCGCCATCAAGAACATGTGCTCTGCGAGCCAATCCTCTCGGTCTGCCTTTCGGATTGCAAGTCGGAGTGCCAATTTCTTTAGACCGATGGTGTTACCGGCATATTGAGTATTTACGCTATAGACGGTATTCTCCTTATAGTCAAT
This sequence comes from Candidatus Thorarchaeota archaeon, assembly GCA_004524445.1. Classification (GTDB taxonomy): domain Archaea; phylum Asgardarchaeota; class Thorarchaeia; order Thorarchaeales; family Thorarchaeaceae; genus TEKIR-14. Next base: position 81,024 of record SDNP01000008.1, read on the forward strand.
AGCAACCCCCCGCTTATCCCAATCAATACTTGTCGCATGAACCAATTTTCCTGAGGAGTGGAGCATCCAGAAAATCTCAGCGTCATTTGGCAGTTTCTTGAAATACTCGTAGCCCTGTCGGTAGAGAAGATCTTCACTATGCGCAACATAAAACGAGTCTGTAATCTGAACACAGGGAACAGAAAATGGCGAGTCAACCGGACCCAAACAGAAGAAACGAACTACCAGTTTCTTGTTATGCATACTTCCCTTTAGGCGTCTCTTGACCATGTCCAAACCTTCTTGGCGGTCCATTTGGAACAGCTGGTCTCCCAGGCTTTCACTCTTCGGGACTAGATAGACGGTCCGTTCTTTGTCCCGTGCCTGGTCATAGAAACCATCAAAGTGAACTGTATGATTAGGATTAGCAAGCTCAGTTTCTTCTCCGCGAGCTACGGCGGTTTTCCGAATATAACTGATATCTTCTTCTTTATCACTACATACGAAGACCTTCATGGGTTCACAGAGGTCGATAGCATTAGCAACAAAATCGTGAACCCGATGATTTCGGATCTTCATCAGTTTTCTAAAATTGGAATCATTAAGAGACCGGTCCAGAATCTCCATGGTATCAAGCAGTTTGCACACCTCAACAGGACGGTATAGCCCTGACATATTGTGCTTCAGAAGTGTGTTTATAATTTCACCGTCAGTTGCAAAAGATTTACGATGATTTGCAGTAGCTTTGGAGCAAGGAGTGACCACGTCCAATATGTTCAATCATGCAGGTCGGCTAAAGCAAGACTGATTAAGCACATCGTTTGAGTCGAGTTGTAGGGCATCACCTTGTTGATGCCTAGTTGTACTCAAGCCAACTGGTGACAAATATTGACTATCAAGGAATTCGAATACGAAATCCCCAAGTTAGAGCACGGCTACAATAATCAGACGCTCTACGTCAACCTGTCTGACAATTCTATCGAAATCAAGCCGGTTGATGGAAAAATGAAAGAGGCATTTACCGGAGGTAAGGGTTTCGACCTTTGGTTAATGTGGAACAGCCTACCTAATGACAGGATTGTAAAATGGAATGACGAAGAGAATGTTCTCTGCATCGCTTGCGGTCCGCTAGGCGGGGTGACGATGTATCCAGGTGCAGGTAAATCTATAGTTACAACAATCTCACCCGCAACTGGCATTCCCATTGACAGCAATGTCGGAGGCTATTTTGGACCTAACCTGAAATTTGCTGGGTTTGATGCCATGCAGATTCAGGGCAAAGCAAAGAACGACATCTACATTTTCATCGATGGCGATAAGGGCAAAATCGAGATACATGACGCAAGTGACCTTCCAGACACTGCTTACGAAATCACACGAATCCTGAGTGAGCGACATACTGAGAAAAAAGGAAAAGATATGTCTGTTGTCGCCGCTGGCCCTGCTGCAGACCATGCCTGGATGGGCTGCCTCAATTTTTCGTGGTGGGACATGAGGCGAAACCTCCCACGTTACAAGCAAGCTGGAAGGGGAGGAACTGGAACGGTTTTCCGCAATAAGAAAATCAAAGCCCTTGTTGCGAAACTGGACAGGATCACTCTTGACATGAATAACCCAGCTGACCCTGATGAGTTGAAAGATGTTGGCAGGAGCCACTCTCGGGAGATACTTCAGCTTGACGAAAAACAGAACCGCATGAGAGAGATTGGAACTGCTCATCTACCATCTATCATGAATGAGTTCGATTTACTCCCGACTAGAAATTTCAGAACTGGTAGCGACCCCGAAGCCAAGAACCTGTTTGGAAATGTTTGGGAGAAGAGCTATACCAATGAAGGTAAGGGATGGGACGGCTGTTGGAGACCCTGTGCCATCAATTGTTCTCATTGTATTGAGGACTTCGAGATTCGTACCGGTGATTTTGCCGGCCAGAAGGTTGTTGTCGATGGTCCGGAATATGAAACAATCGCGGGTTGCGGTTCTAACATTGGTGTCTTCGACCCAAAGTGGGTAGCGGAGATAAACTTCTATTGCGATGCGTACGGCATCGATACTATCAGCTTTGGCACAACCATGGGATTTGTCATGGAGCTGTTCGAGGGAGGACATATCGATGAGGAAGCAACCGGTGGTCATACCTTGAATTGGGGTGCCGCAGAGGAGGCTCTTGCAGTGCTACATGAGATGGCATCTGGAGAAAGCTTTGGTGGAAATCATTTTGGAAAGGGTGTTCGATATCTGAAGAAATACTTCGGTATTGAATTTGGCGTTGACCAAGACCTCATGCATGACATTGGGATGGAACACAAGGGCCTCGAATACAGCGAGTATGTGACTAAGGAGAGCTTGGCTCAGCAGGGTGGTTACGGGCTTACACTGAAAGGGCCACAGCATGACGAAGCATGGCTCATCTTTCTTGATATGGTTCATAACTATATGCCAACTTTCGAAGACAAAGCAGAGGCACTCTATTGGTTCCCGATGTGGAGAACATGGTTCGGCTTGAATGGGCTTTGCAAACTGCCATGGAATGACGTTGTACCTGCAGATAATGCGGAGACCGATGAACCATCGAAGGTCCCGAAGCACTTGGAATACTACGCTCGCTTCTTCCAATCCATGACCGGCAGGGAAACGGAACCAGATGACCTCATCAAGATGTCAGAAAAGGTCTACAACTTCCAGCGCATTTTCAACATCAGGCAGGGTAAGGGTCTGAGACTGCATGACTCCTACATACCCTATAGAAGCATGGGGCCAGTAACCGATTCGGAATATGAGAGTCGTCAAGAACGTTATGACGAGCAGCTGAAGGAATTGGGCATTGATATTAAAGACATGACTATCACTGAGAGAAAAGACAGGCTCCGTGAGCATCGAGAAGAGATGTATCGGCAGCTGACTGATGCAGCCTACAAGCGAAGAGGCTGGACACGTAATGGTGTACCAACCATGGAGAAGGTCGAAGAGCTCGGTATTGACTTTCCATCTGTTGTTGAATGGGTCAAGAAGTTTGAGGATTCTAAACCTCCCGAGGATACATTGCCTGAGAGCAACGAGGCCTGGAAGTAAGCTGTAACCAGCAAGGAAGGTTTCAGCTGATGCCTTCCTGCGTCTCCCTTTTTCGCTGAATACATCCACAGATTTAGATTACGATTTTTGCGCTCTTAGGTCACACCATCTGTCCTATTGCATTTCTTGCCCTGTTTTCCATTTGCTCCACCCGGCGTAGATGCCACCCATCAATTCCCTGCTTGAGCAAGTCAACATTATTCAAGATTTCAATCGAAGGTCGGGTTCTGATATATCGCAGTATTCTATACCGACTATAATGGGTGTTGCTTACGCACATTTCCGAGAGCCGCGTTGTCACACTCTCTCCGGCCAGCGTACTCATGGCTTTGAGAGCGCTTGCACCCCAATTCCTACCTTTGCTTACAAATGGTAAGAGGACATCAAGAGATTCCTCGAGTCCAATCGCTCCAAGAACCCGGAATATTTTCACTGCAGTATAGTAGTATTTGGTTTGTGATAGGAACTCATGAAGATACGGTGCTACAACCGAATGGGCATGTTTCTCCAGAAACGCTGCAGATTTCCTCACAGTCTGCTTTCCCTTGTATGTCTTTAGTTTAAGCAGATGCCAAAGCAATTCTCGTGTTCGCTTGGAGCAATTCTTGAAACCTGAAATACTCCCGCCAAGCTGGAGGGGTGACGAGTCAATCTCAAGGTCGCAACCGATATTTCCAGCAACATCAGACATAACTTCACGCAAACTCTTGTGATCGGGGCTTCGTCGAGAAGTCAGTACACCCCCACTACTAAAAACGTAATAGCCGTATGCGGTCTGAACAGCATCCCAGATACTCACGGGGGACTTCAGATCATCGATTTCTTCTTTTCTGGCGTTGAGGACGGATTTGGTCAATAGTACAAACGGACCTAATGCCATTTCCTTCACGTCTAGAAAGAACGTATTTCTCACGCTGATCATGTTTTCAAGGACTTCTAATGCTTTTTCACTTCCAATACGCTTCAACTCAGAAGCTTTATCTCCCGCTACTTCTTTCTGGCGAATCCATTCAAGTGGGTCGATTTCAATACCACGGACCGTGTCCAGGCCCAGAATGTGAAGAAGACCATCTCTCAATCTGCTGGCTGGCAAATCGCCCGTCTTACTCAGTAAGATTTTCCTAAGGCACGGCCAGCCCCATTCTGCAAGTTCATCGTCAACGAGATTGTCTAGAAGACCATAGTCACGCCAATATATTGCATCTTTGATGCCCGCTTCTTGGTTCATAAGTCTCCCACGATTGTGTAGTGGAGTATCCATAAAAACTACACTAGGCTCTTAGGATTCATGAAAGCAGATGAATACGAAGAGCAAAATCTGAATTATGTGGATAGCAGAATCATTTCGTAGATAGTAAGAGAGAATCAGGTGCTAGCAAGGAAGTTCAATAAATGGGAGCCTGCTGGAGGACTTTGCTTCCAGCCGTGCTAATATTGCAGAACAACAATCACACAGTGCTTCGATGCGGCCTTGGGCTAAGCCTCAACGTTTCAGCGCGTGGATCTTTTGGTTCATGACGGCTACTTACTTGCCGCTTCACTTTTTCATATTCATCTTCACAAGTGGATTCCAGCTGGAACTTGCTATACTTCAACTGAATTTTCTCTTTCGAGATGTTTTCAATGAATGCCATGGGCACAAGCAGGTCGATGTCAGGTTGTACACCAACCTTCTCAAGCGTTTCTTCAATGAATCCGCCACCAAGCACTAACCACGGTTTCCCCTCTATATCATACCAAATATCAATGACCGTGCCAATTCTAAAGCCGTCAGAATCATATACCCGAATCTTCGCGAGTTTGGATAAGCGCATTTCATTCTCGCCCACTGCACCCTCATCAAGTGTATTTTTGAGGGAATTGGCAGGTACACTGAGATTTACTTCTTCATCAATGCTGCTAATGCAGTCCATTTGAAAAATCGGATCTTTATCTGGCTTGATTCCTATTGATTCCATAATCTCCTCGATTCTTCCACCGGCTATGACAACTGATTTCAAAACTACTTCCTTCTCCGAAATCTCAACAATAAAATCGTCAACCTTGCCAATCTTAGTACCTTCTGAATCCAAAACTGGTTTGTGCTTTAATTGACTGAATCTCATTCCACAGCATTTGTACATCTTACTCACCCATGACATTAACTATTGTTAATATAGAACCGGGTTTGCCATATAAGCTTACCTAACCCGTTCTACTTCGGTTGTTGACCACGCTGTAATAAAGGATTGTGTTAGACTTGGAAGTAATCGTAATGTAGTTTCTAATACACTTCACGCGGACTTTGCCGTAGCCTATCTGGCAGCTGCCCTCCCTCGCCATCAATCTCCAGCCTGTAGCCACGTCCGATTCTCTCACCTGATCGTGACAAATATCCGCTCTTGGAGATTCCACGGGCTTGCCGTTCTGCTGCTCGCCGAATAATCATGCTTTCATTGGCTGGAACATTCATTATCAGTTTCTTCTGTGTATCATCGATAGAGAGTGAAATCCCTTCATCAGGCATTTCTCCAAAGCTCTCTCTCCACTGAGACTCATTCTTATCAAATAGAAGGTAGTTACCCATATGCAGCTCTCCGAAGTTTATTCGAAATAACAGTGAAATTAATACATATATCTAATTTGCCTATCTATATTCCTCACCAATATGCATGAATACTCATACGGGCAATAGGTGAGCAGTTCCACAATGTTCACAGACCACTGCTTCTTCCCACGCCTCCGGCAAGGGCAACGGGGCTCCACAATTCTGGCACGATAGACTTTTTATTTCAGAACGCTTTTCTGCCGGAATCTCAAGGCGGAATACCTTACTCGCTATGTCCTTTGTAGTCTTGCCAATCCTATTGGCGGCTCTTGCAACTGCGCTTGTTTCATTCTCTGTCAATGATCCTAGCCCGACTGCTCTGAAGAAGCTATCCAGTGCCTTGCCTATTTTTCCAAAGACGGAGCCAGCCTTCCAGGCGAAGACATCGGTAACCCTCAGTTCTATCAGTTTATCATCAGAGTGTCCTGGAATTTGATAGCCATCCTTCCACTTTGTGCGTTCGTCGCGCATTGGCGAGAGGGTTTCACCACACGAAGGACATTCAAGCTGCCATCTAGTAGGGCCGAACCAACCGTCTTTGTGCTTTTTTTCTCCGACATCATACCAGCATCTCTTATGGGCTATTTTGTTGCAGTTTGGACACTGAAAAAGGTAATAGCGTTCTGGCTGTGCTTTTACTTGTCGCCCAGTATGAACTGGTGCATAGGCCAGGTCCGATGGCTTATTGTTAAGGAGGTAGGAGCCGCAAATGAAACAGAGTTTTCCATCAAAAGCACCAATTCTCTCAGGTTGTACACGCACTTACAATGACCTCGCATCCCGTCTTCATTATTCGCTCTTAAAATGTGCCATTGGACATATGAGAACCTGAAAATTTGTAGAAACTCTAGAATGAGTTTAACTCCTCTATATGGTACCACGTTTAGGAGCCTTTTCTTCGAATTTCTAATCCATGGCGAACCAATACCGCCTCTAGGTTCCGAATATCGTATCCCTCCACCTTGTTCTTCTTCCAAAACTCTTTCAGAGACCTAGTGGGGTGCCCGGTGTCAGAGATTATGCCCAAATCTCTAGCAGCTTTTACTTCGATATCAGTGAGCTTGGGGTCTGCATTCTGCCAAACGCCTCGTAATTCCCTCAAAAATATTCGAGTGGTAATCGGGCCAATGCCTTGAAAAAGTTCTAGCTTATTCTCAAGCTCTTCCGGAGAGTCACTCTGCTCATCGAGCTTGGTTACGTTTCCGCCATATTCATTCAACAGCCTTTGAGATATCGCCTTCATGTAATCAGCAGTTATTCCATCATACCTGGTATATCCGCCCTCTCCATGAGCTTTTACCAACGTGTGATGCCAAGCAGAATCAATTGCCTCAGGGGTAACAAGTCCTCTATCCTCATAGACCCTGTATGTCTGTTTTGCTATATTGACTGATATACGTCCGCCAAAGAGAATTGATGCGATTAACCACTTGAATGGATCCCTCTCGACATCAATACCGAGCTCCTCTGAGAAGAGCTCCCCCTTTCTCTTAAGCAGATTCCGAAGGTCAGAAGTTCTCTCCAATTCGTCCCTTCTCCTCACGTTCGAATTTCTCCCAAGAACTTGCCACTGAGTCATGACCTCTGTTACGCAGTTCCTCTAAAACGTAATCACGAATCGCAGAGCTTTCTATTGTACCAGTAAAATGAGTACCGGTTGATTGGGCAATCTTTTCTGCAACCTCAGGGGGTGCTCCAGCCTTTGCCACGCTGGCGGCTACCTTGTTGGGTGCAAATGATTCTCGTCTACCATTTCTCTTTTTCACATCCATTATCGTTTCACCTCCATCTCTTCATGAATTAACTATTGATTATTCCCTTTTGTTGCTTTTGGATTGTAAGCTTGCCCAAGGGGGCAAGAATACGACAGGCGGCTATTGCGAAGTCGGCAAAACGCTAAAAAGTAGGATAAGATGTCAACAAGAGAAGTGCCTTATCAGGGAGCAAAGTGCGGTGGCTGAAAATAGACGAATCAGAAAAATTGCTGAGATAAAAGAACCTGAAACCCAGCGTTATGGCTCCAAGGCTTGTAACCTAGCTCGGCTTGCAAAAATGGGATTGAACGTTCCAAGTGCATTTGTGGTGGATACTGAAACATTCGATTATATTGTGGAAACAAATGGATGGAGAGATTTCATAAACGAGGCACTAAGCGACTGCGACCTATCAGATCCCAGTCAATTGAATGATGTATCAACCAAGATTCGCAGACAGATGCTGAAGGGGCAACTGCCTTCAGACCTTATAGTCAGTATCACTTCCACGGTAGAAGCAATGGATGCGGATGTACTGGTAGTTCGTTCGTCTGCCACAGCTGAGGACCTTCCCGATGCCTCATTCGCTGGACAATACGATACATTTCTGAACATCACAACACAAGACGAGGTAATCCAGAAGATAGTGGCTTGCTACGCCTCTCTTTGGACCCCACGAGCCATCACTTATAGAAAAGAACTTGAAATTCCTCATGACAAAATCAAGCTAGCTGTGATTGTCCAGAATCAAGTTGATGCAAAGAGTGCCGGTGTATTGTTTACTAGAGACCCGGTATCACCATTCCACGATTATGCAGTCATCGAGTCGACAGCAGGTTTGGGGGAGAGCGTCGTATCAGGCGACGTTACTCCAGATCGTTTCTATATATCAAGAGAGATGCAGGGCAGCCGCACTGATTTCACAATCATCAGAACAGAACTGAATGGGCACGAGCAGTCATCAGCGAGGAGCTCCCCTAGGAATGGAGAGTATGTATCTGCATCGATTAATAAAAACCAGGCAAAGAAAATAGCAGCGATTGGTGAAAGGATAGAACAGGAATTTGGTCTCTATCAAGATGTCGAGTGGGCAATCGACAAGAAAGGCTCAATTCACATCCTCCAGACACGACCAATCACGACGCTAGCAATTGCAGAAGATGACGCCTATTGGACTAGAGGGTATGCCGACGATTACTGGAATGACAATGTCACGCCCTTATTTTTCGACCTGTTAGGCGATCAGTTAACCTACATTGTAAATAATGAATTGAATGCGATAATGGGATACGAGCAAATGTCTTCGGAGCTTTTACGATTTCACAAGGCACATGCATATTTCAACCTCGATGTGCTCAAGCGAAAGGTAATCAATGAGATACCACCATTCTTGCGTTCGGAGGATGTGCTAAATTATTTCCCAGAGGGCACAGGCATCTATGGGAAGGAAACAATGAAAAACTTGCCCTTTAATCTCAAAAGCCGCTTGATGGCGGAGATACGGGTTATGCTATTTGATGGTCAAGGAAGTATGACCAAGACTGCAGATGTCTATCAAGAGTGGAATGATGAGGTGTTTGTTCCCTATTGCAAATATTTCGACAAGGAACTACAGTCTTTGCGAATGAATGGGTCAGATAAGGATCTCATGAATCTGGCCGATGAACTGGACAAGTTGATGATGGATCATTTCAGATTGGTGCGCTATGGCATACCTGTACATAACATAGGCATGAACCTAATGTCAAGCTATTTACTGCGGAGGTTCTTAGGAGAAGATAGGGCTTCAAGGGTGTATCCCATTCTGATTTCCGGGCTAGACCATAAAACAAGTGAAACAAATGAGGCACTCTACCAACTGGTTGAATTCGCGGCAAAGAAACCCTTGGTGCGGAGAATAATCTTAGAATCCAAACCGGACCGCGTTCTAAACAATCTTCGTCAAGATGAGAGCATCGAGTCCAGCCAATTTATTGAGGAATTTGATGATTTCATTGATGAATATGGAGTAAGAGGTTTCACTCGTGAGCCGTTTTATCCACGATGGAAGGAAGATCCCGGTCTAGTCTTTAATGTCATGAAGAGCCTATTACGTGGTCAGTCAGAAGTCAGGTCCCGGGATAGACAGCAACTCCGATATGAGAGAGAGAAGATAGAGAAGGAGGTTAGAAAATCCATCCTCAATCAAAGGTTTGGACAGGTTAAGTGGATCTTGTTCTCCACCATCCTTGGGTTTGCTAGACGTTATATCTGCTTCCGGGAGGATCAAAGATTCAATTTGGATAGATGGATAACTAGAAACAGAGAGTTGTTTCTTGAGTTGGGAAGCAGATTCATGCAGTTGGGGATTCTTGAAACGCCATCAGACATATTCTTCCTTAGAAGGAAAGAGATACGCAATTTAATTCGTGATGAGCCAGATTCTGAAGCAATCAAACATGTCCGCTCGGTAATGCTTGAGAGAAAAGAGGATTTCCAAGAAAATGAAGATAGCACACCGCCGAAATTTCTGGTAGCCAGTTCTGAATATGATGACATTGAGGTAGATATCGAAGATGGAGTATTGAGAGGAATTCCAGCAAGTCAGGGAAAAGCAACAGGGACAATTCGGGTGTTGCACTCAATTCATGAAATTTCCGAAGTTTTAGAGGGTGAAATTCTTGTGGTTCCCAAGACCGACCCTGGTTGGACACCCGTATTTGCCAAGATAGGTGGATTGATCACTGAAACCGGAGGAATTCTGAGCCATGGCGCAGTAGTATCGAGAGAATATGATATCCCGGCAATCACGAATATTAGACATGCTTGTGAAACCTTTCAAACTGGGCAGAAGGTATCAATTGATGGTACAAAGGGGCATATACATATTCATTGAGAGGGAACGATTCTGATGGAGCAATTGACACACGATATTGGCAATACTGACGAAAATTGGAATGAGAGCTACTACTTGGTTTTCTATGACAAAGAAAACGAGATTGGTGGGATGAGTAGAGTTGGTTTCAAGCCAAATAAACCAGAAGGCATGACTTTCTTCTTTATCTTTCTCCCAGATGGTTCGGTTGGCGCATATCATTTGGAAGATAATGCAGGGAACTATCCTGAGAACCTAGCTGTTGGTGGCGTAACTCACAAGCCATTGAGAAATGGTAGCTGGAAGTTCCTCTTCGAGGGGCCGCTAATCATTCTAGATGATTCGAGAAATTTGCCAAAAGTAAGTAAGAGCCCAGAAGTTATCACAGATCTTCTTGGAGGAAAAATCGAACTACAATTTTCTCCCATAAATGAGCCCTATGAATATAGCGAGCATATGACAACGAAATCACTAGAGCTTGGCAAGAAGTCAGGAGATAAGCACTGGGAACAGATTGCACAGGTTAGCGGCAATATCAGAATCGGTGAAAAAGAATACATCGTCGAAAAGGCCATGGCACAGAGAGATCATACGCATGGAATAAGAGACTGGACCGGAGTGGGAAACTGGTTCTATTTCGTAGTCTGGTTTGGTCCTAATCTGGCAATCAATCCCGCTGCTATCGTGACGGATGACGGAGAGCTTGGTTCGGGTGGTTTTCTATTCAGGGATGGAAAAAACATACCTCTTATCGAGATAACACTCAAAGAGCACAAGTTCGAGGAAGATGGAGCCTATCCCATCAAAACTGTGCTTGAACTGACTGACGCTAATGGTAATTATCATATTTTGGAAGCTGAACCAGGACGGATTATTCCCGTTCCATTTACCGAAAGAGATGGAAGAGAGTCAATTCTGATTCAATCGTTCGGAAAATTCAAACTTGATGAGATAACTGGTGGTTATGGCTCTTACGAAATCCTTCGCAGATTAGACTCGTAATTGGAATATGCGACGGATATTAATACCCAACAAGGCAAACAGGAGATGGAGAATATAGATGTTTGAGATGGTGCAGGAGCCGGGCATCGAACAAACAATGTCAAAGACAATCGTCTATGTGGTCAATACGGCGGAGCCTAATCCCGAAGGAGAAGCATTGACAGACAGGGGGAAAGAACAAAGTCATGAGTTATTTCGTTCTCGTTTAATAACAGGACCCGAATCTATCTATTCGGGCATATCTGGCCCAGTTATGCAGACCGCCGATATTGTATCATCTGATTTTGGTATCCCTTCAATCATGGTTGAGTGTCTAAGCAACGCCAATTTGGGAAAATCAGATGGTTCTCTTGAGGATAAAAAGAGGAAAATTTTAGAGATGTGGGATGACCTTGACCGCTCACCTGAAAACGGAGAGTCTATGCGGGAAATTCAGTCAATATTGTCGAATTGTGTAAATGAGTTGGCGGTAAATCACTCAGGACAAAGCATAGTCGTTGTGTGTGAATCCATACCCTTCATTCTATTTTACAGACTAGTTGTTGGGGGAGTTCCCACAAAGGATGAATGGCTGAATCTCGGATACTGCAGCTGTGCATCGTACGAGTATTCTAACAATGGCTGGGCACTTCTACTGCCACCAGATAATACGTATCTCAGTGAGCCGAGTACAGTATCTGATGTATTCTCCAGCGAGTAGATTCAAAAAAGGAAAGAAGGGATGTTGCCATCCCTTGATAGTTTACCTTCTACGACGCAATAGAACCAATATGATGACAATAACAGCCACTAGGCCGCCTACCAAAAC
>SDNP01000054.1 GCA_004524445.1 Candidatus Thorarchaeota archaeon
GTGATGTTATACGGGTCATCTGAAGCAGAGAACCATTCATCTGATTTGATGGTTCCTGTAAAACTTCCATCTCCATTGTTGTCTAATTGAAGACTCATTGTGCCCCAACTGACGGTGATAACTGCATTCTCCCAGATTAGTCCGCCATGACGATCATCATAAAGATGTGCCGTAATGTCAAAGGAAGCAGACCAATTTACAGGGTCGATTGAATCAATCACAAGAGAGGCATCTGTTTCTTGCACTAGAATGATGACCGTGGTGAAGTCATGTGTCTGGAACCCTGACCGAGTTATCTCTATTCTGATGACATAGACCGGTCCTTCGCCAAACACATTCATGCCCAAGCCACGAGTGTCAACAGTGAAAGCGTATGTACCGTTGTTGTAGTCGCTTGTGTCCATGATTGAGGTATCAAGGTCAACCAGATAATATGATGCAATCTCAGGTGACAATACTGGAGCGTTATCGAGTGTATTGTTCCAGTAGAACCTGACATCAAACACATCAGCGTAGTATTTCTCGTAATAGTCTAGTTCCAGCACTATTTCATTTGGAACAGCCAAAATCCTCACGAATATGGTAGTGGAGTCTGAACTGGCACCAGCCTTTGTTGCTACGATTTCAATCTCGTAGAAGTCCTCTTGAGGTACTGCATCATTTGCATCAAGGGATATGTTATAGATGCCACCAGCGAAATCATCTAGATTGCCGCTCTGGTCAATGACTGACTCCAAAAACCAGCTATAAGTAACGGTTGCTCCATCGACTGCTGCTCCAATTGATTGGTCCAACAGAAGGATTTCCAGATTAAATGATTGCGTCCAGTAGACTTCTAATGGATTCTCTGCAGAACCATATTCCGCTTCAATAAAAAGTGGCACACGAATCGTTATGGTCAGGGCTACTACATCTGATTCGTGATTGGCTTTGCTAAGATTAAGCTGAAAGATATAGGTTCCGGACTCGAAGGATCCTCCAAGGGTAACTTTGTATATTCCATCGCCCTCATATGTGAGCGTGACAGTATCACTCCAATTGTGACTGAATGTTGCACCATCAAGTCCAATATTACCCGAAATCCGAGTGTAATTCACTTGATAGGTTGCTGACTCTAACCAGTCAATGGTCTGCGAATCCGATCCAACGACTTCAAGATTTGTTGGTGCTCTGGATACCGTTAAGAAAGCTGCCAAAGTTCCTGTTGCTTGTTGATAGTTATCTTTTGAACAGGTTACTGTTACATTCCAGTCTCCAACAGGTAACAAATCCTTGCCAAAGGTGTATGTGAATTCCGCTCCAGTTTCGGACAAAGTTCGACTAACATTCAGATATGAAATGCCATCCTTGGTATACCACCTTAATATTACAGATACACCGGTGAGACCAGCGTCAGAAGTATTGCCTGGTAAATTGAAAACATACGAAAATGTCAATGAATGAGATGTGATATCCCAATCATAGTTATCCACAGTCAAATCGGTGACAAGCATTGGCACTTCTTTGATTAGCAATGAGATGGTGAAAGTCTGGTTAACATAATTTCTCTTTTCCAGTGAAATGCTCATAGAGTAGATGCCTACCGCCAAGTCATTCAGAGCACTAGCGGATAGAGAGTATGTACCATTTCCATTATCCACTAAGTCTCCCGAGCAGCTTGTGCCTATCACTGAGTATGAATATGTTCCGAGATCCGTCACATTTGCATCATTATCGTAGTCATCTAACCAGAATAAATGCGCTGAATGTGTGTTGTAATACTCACTGATTGTATCTGTTTCCTTACCTTCATTTGTTCGAGCAGGTTTGACGTCGATATAGATTGTCATCGGATTTGGATCGTCATGATCCACGCTATCAGAGTGTGCTCTAACCGTCATTACATATTGACCATCAATAACATTCAGTCCCCATGCAGTGGCATTAACAACGATGGTGAAGTTAATTAGCGATGTGCGTGTTATCCAAGTGCCACTACCAGCCCATGTATCTTCGAAATAGGTAATACCGCCATAAGTGACAGTGATATTAAGCCAAGTTTGAGGTGATACAGCAGATGTGTCATTTTCGCCATCCCTGTCATACCATCCAACCACTAGCTGAGAATTATTTGTTTTCCACCGAACATTCACAATGCCAACTGTTGAATTCAACTCGGTGTACGCATCAGAATATGTAGGCGTTGATATGATTATCCAATTGAAATACTCCCAGCCATAGTCCACCTTGGCCCCTAAAACCTGTCCGTATTCGTTACCAGAAACGACTGTAATATTGTAGGACACAGGACTATAGTAGGGAGCGGTTATGTTGCCATGGATATAGTAGAATATAATCCACCCAGTGCTGTTTGTTTTCCCTTGAGCTATGGGGTTTAGTGATGGTGTTCCACCTACTAGTGTTACGTTGACATCAGCATTGGAAACTGGATAGTTTTCACCGTCCTCTGTTGTCACTCTTATCCTGAGCTGGCTAATTGGAAGTTCAACAGTTTTGGATTGATAGCCTTGAAGATTGGCTATTGACTCTGTATCATTGAGAGCAGTAGGTGTATCACCATAGAGGTCGTCTTTGGTCACCTCGATACTCCAAGTACCGTTTACAATCCTATAGAATGTGAACTCTCCGGAGGAGTTTGTCCATTTAGTGATGTGATAACCTGTTTCGTTCTCATTAGTAATAGCCACCATTGCATTCTCAACAGGGAGCTCATCCCAGCTCTCTACGTAGATATCGAGTGTGGTGAGAGGCAGTACCCAGTCTGGATGATCAAATGATCCAAGTGAGAATTCGCTGGATGATATGGACCAGCTTCCAAACTTAGCCATATCTGAGTAGAGATAGCTATGAACGGGCCCATCATATCTGACGAAGATAGTGTAGTCATCAGCAGGCATTCTATAGAATCTCGCCCATCCAGTGCTATTCGTTTCTTCGTAGTGAAGGAATACAGCAGGATTGCTACCATTGGTAACACGGACAGTAGTGGTATCATCCGGGGTTGCGTCCATAGAGTTACCCATTAAATCTTCGAAGTGAAGACTGAAGCTAGCCATTTCTAATGTGATTTCAATAGGTGTAACCGACCCAGTTATGGCATGATCCGAGGTGTTTGTGACCCAAATTGAGCCTGAGGGGCTTGGAGATAACCAATTAGAAGCGTCTATTCTCGTCCTTACTTCGTAGGTTGCATTTAGGAGCCCTTCAAATACCACAAGGCCATTTGAATCTGTCACATCAGTTCTGTTTCGTCCCTGCTCGTCCAACCAAAGCGTACTATCTGTGGAATTGTATAGAGTGATGCTTGCACCTTCGACTGGCACACCATCAAGGTCAACGACGGTGATGTCGAATTCGAACAAGTGACGTTCATCACCCTTTGCAATGACAAGACCATTCTCATCAGCCTCAGGAGTATATGCAGGCACGTGCCATCCGTATCCTGTGTCTCCTGTTGGGTTATAGGGTGATGAAGTTGAGAATAAGCCAAGGTCAACAACACCAATGCTTGCGTTGGATTCAATATGATAGAGGGTCATGCTTGATGAAACGGGGCGAAATGCTGCCATTCCACCTGCAGGTATTTCAAGAGTTCCATCATTGAACCCGGTGATTTTAACTTCTGCATTCTCCAAAGCCACAATCATGAACTTGTAAGAGTTGATACCCCAGAGTTTGAAGGAAGAGCCGAACCGATGTCCTGAGGTGGTAGGTATCCAATCTCCAGCGTCTCTGGCATTTGTTGGGTCATAGAGACCCTCGACCATGAACATATCTCCAGAATTACGTGCTTTCAGGTGAAGGATATCCTCTGGATTCGTATCGCTTGCAGTACCAGGACCGATGGACTGAGAGCTATTGGCAAATATTTCCAAGGCGCCGCCGTATGACCAGACTGAACCTGCGTTTCTCCACCAGTCCACAATTATCGTGGTTTCTTTTAAGTTTGTGACTCGTGTTCTGTCTTTGGAGTTTCCCATATCAATGGTATAGAATTCATCACCAGCGAGTCCACCATCAACTGCGGGATAAAAGCCCCAAATGTCTCGAGCATGGGAAGCGTCATCGTCGCCAGCCCTTATGGATACAGGCTTTGTTGAATTTACCTTCTTATAATCAGTGTAGAGAACATCTCCCTTGCTGATGTACTCTCCCGCATCTAAGGTCACTGGCCAATCCGTGTCAGAAACAGAGGTTTGATTATAAAATGCCCATCCTGATTCTGCAGAACCAGATATGCTGGTGACCCATACCTCCGTATCATTCTCGTGAGCCTGAACCCAGTACATACCCTCGTTTCTGTCATCAAAACCTTCAACACCACCGATAATGAAGTGAGTACCTGTTCCATGGCTCATCTCGCTTACTCCAGGGAACCAGTCATTTATTGCAGAATTGGAGCCCTCGTTACCTTGCCCCATGCTAACTGCCATTGGATAATTGGAATATATTGCATAATAGCCATGGAATAGGGAATAGGAGTAGCTACTCGGCTCATAACGAGCAGCATCATATTTGTCAAGAGTACCATAAGGAACATTGCTTGGATATACACTTCCGCTTGTTCCGGACCATCTATCATCAAGGTTCCTGGGATCATCCCAGGTCTTACTTGAGGGGTCATACATCTCGATCAGGTAGTTGTTATCATCGTAATAAGATACCAAACTGAGCAGGGAGAATGTGTAGCTCTTGTAGACAAATGGAAAGAAGTTCGGATGGCTTACTGACCCAACATCTTCCTTTGCATAGTAAATGTAATAGTTCTCTTCAGTATCTCCTTTTGAAACATTTACCATGAAGCTGACTCTGGTTGAAAGAACATAGTCACCAGTTGAGTCATAGGTTGTATTCCAAGTTTGGAACGGAAGAGGGGTCCAATCAGGGTTATCATAGTATGCCACTCTTATCGAGTCCCCGTAGCAGTGACCCTCAGTGAATGTAAGATATAGATGAACAGGAGAAAGTGTGCGTGAGGCTACGTTGGGTTCTGTGAAATTGAAATAACGTCTGTAAATATATGTGCTATTCCACCAGTTAGCCTCGTCTTGAGTGCCCGCAACCTCTAGATTACCGTGACGGATTTGTAATGAATTATCTGCGTCAAGAATTGGATTCTGATTTACAGGATTCGTTGCAGGATTGCCGGTGGCTAGAGGAAGCAACAATACAACAGCCAGCGCAGCTAGAACTAGAAATTTGGTAGAACGCTTCACTTATTCCACCTCCATTGTAGCAGAAGCATTAGTCGGATGGAAATTCTTCAGAACTTCCAGATAATGCGTCGCCTGCCTGCTCGGGATATCCTCATCATTATACAGGTGAACAGTTCGCTCTATCAACCATTCGGGATATACTGTTACAACTTGAGGGCTACAATTCAGCATAATATGTTCACGGCCCTCCTCATCATTGATTCGAAACACAATGTTTCCTTTCTCAAGTTTCGTAATTACCTTCCTAACCTTGGACTTGTCCGCATCGAGTAGTTGAGGTAGGTCTTCGGTAAGCTGTGGGCCATCTCGGAGAATTTCAATAAGGTCATAGGCATCAAAGTCAAGGAGATATGTTGCAAGCTCTTGTGCTTCAGTCCATATTGTGTCAGATAAATCGCGGCGAAGTCGTGCCACGTAATTTCTATGATAGCGCTTAGCAGCACTCAAGTATTGGTCGCTAACCTCAGAAGGTAGTGCTCCTGATTTTACCAATTTAAGTGTTGGAGATGATGTCTTCCGGAGAATAAATACTGCTCTGACCAGATAGATTACTTCAGTTGATAATCCCTCAACCCATCCTGTGGCGATTATGCCCATCTTCACCAAAGGACGAAGAACCATATCTATGTCGATTTTCTTTCCGACTTCTTCAAAGATTATTTGTTCAAGATCGCTCGACTCAATCGTACCATTCCGAGTTAATGTCTGAAGAATGGCTCGACGAACGGGATCGTTTAACACGGATGCCTGCTGTTGCTCTGGTGTCATCATGGTATAGCGAGCAATCTGTTTGTACAGCTTTGGCACCATATTCTTGTAAATATCGTCTTCAGTGTTCAAGAAAATCTGTGTCGCAATCTCTGGAAGTGCATCTTTGTAGACTTCGGGATCCTCATCAGGGTCCAGAACCAGAAAAACCATGGAGGGTTTGCCCTTCATGTGCATATTCAAACCGCCATAATACACTGCAAGTTTGAACTCGTCGAAGGAAAGGGACGTAAACCCAGGCTTCTGAGACTCTTCAGTTTCTCCAAGCGTGGCAATTCCGTATACTCTCATGCTCGTTGTGGGATCCAATCCAGTCTTGAATTTCTTCGGCGTCTTCGCTGTTACCACCGGACCGAGTTCATCATCCCACTTCAAAACAGCTAATCCTTTGGGCATCTTTACTATCTCTCCATCTTTCCAATAGAGCCAACTCTGGTCTTAGACTCCGGTTCCAAGGTGGATGGTTCCAGAAACGCTATTCCGTGGAACGCGTCTTCTCATCTGAAACAGCCAGTCATATCTGAATGTCCAAGTCCTTGTTTGGCAAAATATGGTCAGACCTGTGTTAAATCTCATAGATAATATGGAATTAATAAGAGAATCCCGTTTATATGGAGAAAGCTTCCAGATTAGTGGCTTATCTAACGGCTTTCATATGCTGTTGCTTTCAAAAATAGTTACAATCATATTATTGCCGAATCCACCAATATTGTGTGTAAGACCTCTATGTGCGTTCGGTACCTGCAGACTTCCGGGAGCCCTATTTGTGAGTTGCAGGAAGATATCTCGAATCTGAGCAACACCGGTCGCACCCGTCGGATGGCCCCGTGCCTTCAAGCCTCCAGTTGTGTTGATTGGTATCTTACCGTCAACTTCAACATCTCCCGATTTGATTATTTCAATTCCCTTTCCTTGCTTAGCTAGCCCCATATCCTCAATGTCGATAATCTCCAAAATAGAGAATGCATCATGAAGTTCGAATACGTCTATGTCTTCAGGGCGTGTTTTTGCCATTCTGAACGCATCTCTTGCTGCATTCACCGTTGCTGAAAGAGATGTAAGAGACTCTCTATGCTGTACTGCTAAGAAATCAGTTGCATGCCCTATTCCCTTGAATGTTGCCGAGTCGCCGATAACACCTAGTTTTCTTGCCTTTTCGGCAGATGCAAGTACAACGCTGGCTGCCCCGTCGCTAGTTGGACAACAATCAAAGAGAGTAAGGGGGCTTGATACTATTGGGCTTGCATTCACTTTTTCCACAGTGATTTCCTTTTGAAAGTGAGCCAAGGGATTTCTCGCACCGTTTCTATGAGCTTTTACTGGCACTAAGGATAACTCATCGCGGGTAAGTCCATAATCATGCATATATCGGCGGGCAATTAGGGCCGCCAAGGAAGCTGGTGTTGCTCCGTAGCGGGCTTCATTCTCCTTGGAAATCATCTTGGCGAGGATAGCGGATGCTCTTTCACGAGATACCTCCGACATCTTCTCCATACCAACGACCAAGACTAATTCAGCCAAACCAGAACGAATCATAGCAAAACCAGCCTCAACCGCACTTGCACCGGATGAAGGTCCGCTCTCAATACGAGTTCCCCCAGCTGGGACGATGCCCAACGAATCAGCCATCAGAGTCGATAAATGACCTATTCCAGTAAATTCATCGGGATTCTGAGAAGCTACCAAGATGTGGTCAATCTTTTCGCCAGACGCCTGTGCGTCCTCAAGTGCCCTAAGTGAGGCATTTCTGGCGAGGTCTATGATGGATTCTTCCAAGTGCCCGAACTTGGTCATTCCTGCTCCAATGACATGAACAGATCCCAATATGACCACCTACTCGATTAGAATCAATAAGTCACTAGGTACAACGGACGCTCCGGGCTCCACATTTACCTCTCTAATCCTACCAGATTTGGGTGCTTTCAGTTCATTGAACATTTTCATGGCTTCGAGAATGCATAATGTATCGCCGTCTTGTACCGAATCATTGAGAGCAACATGGACCTCTGTTATTTTCCCAGGCATGGGAGGATAGACCCCTCCAGGATTTTTGGTTCCCGACGATAGCGGTGCTGAAACAGGTGTATCTGCCTTCTTAGCCCGCACCCACTCTAGTGTGTGTTTTTCTCCGTCCAGTTGGATTGATATAGTATTGCCAGATCGTTTGAGTACTTCCACTCGGTGGTCCGTAGTCCTGTTATTCACCGTCCAGATGCCATCTTCTCCCTTTGTGGGTTTCATGGTGAAGCTTTGGTCGCCAATTTTGACAACAATTACTCCACCTTCATCCAACAAGTCAACCTCTACATCATAAGTCACATCTGTAAATTCGGCTTTATACTCAGGACTCATCGGTAATCACTTGACAGGTTTTCATATTAGCGGGCATTTTAGTTCTACCCTCATTTCATTCATCGTATTTGCTTATCATATTGATTGTACTACATGCGTCGTGTCTGCTCTCTTCTTCCAGAGGCAACCCATGGTGAATCTACCTTGGCCCAGCTGCTTGTCGAAGCAGGGATAGGTCGTCTTTGTCCGTCTTCTCGCCCATTCGAAGTCCAAGTATCACTTGTACTGGAGGAGGCGACTGCAAATCCACCCCGCTTCTTCATCATATGAAGGACCGATGCCATAATGGCGAGCTGATTTTCAGGAGTCATATCACCATGGTGCTTTCGTTTTGACTTACGTACGAGAAAGTCAAGTGCATATTGAGGATAGAGGGCATAAGATATTTCATCCCGGCGGTCATGTTCAATATCCTTGAGAGCCTTTCGTGCTTCAGGAAGCTCAGGTGGAAGTAGGCTTGCAGGTCGCTCTTCAAGGGTTTCTTCATCCCCAATGATTTTTTGCCGGATTTCGGGGTCTAGTGGGGCTGGGGGGCGTCCATAGAAACCTCGGACATACTGCTTGACTTCATGGGGGACCATCTTGTAGCGTTCGCCAGTGATAACATTCATCGTTGCCTGAGTGCCAACAATTTGGGACGATGGGGTCACTAGTGGAGGATAACCCAAATCAGCTCGGACTCTAGGAACTTCTTGAAGTACCTCGTCATACCGATCCAAGGCGCCCTGTTCTCTAAGCTGGTTATCTAGATTCGATAACATCCCTCCGGGAATCTGCCATATCAGAACCTGTGGATTTACCCCCTTAAGACTGCCTTCGAATTCTGTGTAGTTCCGTCTGATGTCTCTGAAATAATCAGCAATCTCGGATAGAAGATTGACGTCGAGACCTGTGTCCCTTTGTGTCCCCTTCAGAGATTCTACTATAGACTCTACAGCCGGTTGAGAAGTCGCCATAGAAAGTGGAGAAATTGCGCAGTCCACAACATCAACGCCAGCCTCTGCGCCCTTCAGATATGCCATCGAGGCCATACCACTAGTGTAATGTGAGTGAAGCTGAATTGGGATGTCCAGCTCGTCTTTCAACCTCTTGACTAAGTCATAAGCGGCGGTGGGGGTGATTAACCCGGCCATATCTTTGATGCAAATGGAGTCTGCGTCTAACGCGTATAGTTCTTTGGCTTTCTCTACGAATCGCTCATTGTTGTGAACCGGACTAAGAGTATAACAGAAACTTGCCTGAACATGTCCGCCTTCACGCTTTACAAACCGCATTGATGGTTCCATATTTCTTACATCGTTTAGTGCATCGAAGATTCTGAATATGTCAATGCCAGCTTTGACAGCCTCTTCTATGAATGCTTCAAGGACATCGTCACTATATTGACGATACCCAACAATATTCGACCCTCTAAGTAGCATCTGGAATGGGGTTTTTGGCATTACGTCCTTTAAATTCTCAACACGTTCCCACGGGTCCTCGTCCAAGAAGCGCATCATGCTATCAAACGTTGCTCCACCCCACATCTCTAGTGAATGGTATCCAACCTGATCAATTGTTTCACATATAGGTAGCATGTGCTCAGTGCGCATTCGTGTTGCAATCAATGATTGATGTGCATCGCGAAGGGTGGTATCAGTAATCTTCAGTTTCGTCATGGCTTAACGTAGCTAGGACTACCGTGATAGTATATAGTAGTTCTGCTGCGTTCCGCTTTTCGGAATATCATCATGAGAAAAGAATCTCGCATTTCTAATTCCTTAAGTGAAGAAAACGGGAGAAAAGAACCGAAATAACATGAATAATGAAAAGGTGTGGGGCTTTGAGGGTTGTGGCTGTATGTGGACTTTTTTCAAGAACCGCGATATGGCATGTTCTAATGCGGGAGATAATACCGTTTGGGAAGTCACTCTTGAGCGTGCATATGAGCTTGATAATAAACGGAGGCAGGAGCTAGACTTCGACAAGATTACTCTAGAGGAATTCAAGGAATGCGTCGACCACCCGATGTATTGTAACGAATAAGAGACCCATTTCGCTATCTCGGGATACTACTTATGTAAATCCAAGGATCTATCCCACTTTTGAACCGATCTACACATCATCTACCAATAGGCTTTAGATGCCGCCAGATGTTTGGAATTCCGGAATCGGAAGTGACATGATGAAGAACATCATTTTCAACCCTAATGTGTATAGATTTCTGTATTCTGTGGACCGCTTGTTTCCAGATAATCAAGTAGAGAAGTCAGTCCTTGATTGTGGAGCAGGCGGCAAGATACCTCCATTGGGTCTTCTGCATAAACTTGGCTTTGATACATGCGGAATTGATATCTTAGATGAGCAGATTGAGATGGTCAGACGGTTTGAAGAGGAGCATGATGTAGACCTCAATATACAGAAAGCAGATATGACAGAGATTCCTTTCGATGATGAGAGCTTCGGGTATGTCTACTCGCAGAATTCTATTTTTCATCTAACCAAATATGATACAGCAAAAGCCATGCATGAAATGAAGAGGGTCCTAAGACCCCAAGGGTTTCTGTATGTGAATTTTTTGTCCGTTAAAGATGAAGGCTACGGAGAGGGGGAAGAAGTTGGACCGGGCGAATGGAGGGCTTTGGAACATGGCGAGTCCACGGTCCATAGTTACTATGGGGACGGAGAACCAGATCAATACTTCGCAGATACAAGAATCATCCTTAGAGAAAAGAGAATTCTCGACTCACGAAATCATAATCGAAAGATGGTGTATATTGAATACATTGCGAGAAAGGCATGAAATTGACATAATCCTCATTTTTCCGCTTCCTCTTTATTCATTAACTCAAATGCAAATGCCAGTTTATGGAAAAAGCAACGTTTGGCGGCGGATGCTTTTGGTGCGTCGAGGCCGTCTTTGAAAAAATGAAGGGCGTAAGGTCAGTAGTATCCGGGTATGCAGGCGGCCATGTTGAGAACCCAACATACCAGCAGGTCACTACCGGTAAGACAGGTCACGCCGAAGTCGCTCAGATAGAGTACGACCCAGA
>SDNP01000055.1 GCA_004524445.1 Candidatus Thorarchaeota archaeon
TCCTCCGTCACGAGGATGTCAGTTTCACTCATTCGTCGCTTATAGCCAATCCAGCCGTATTTTTCTAAAGCAGAAAGCAATGCAATGACTTCATCATCGGAAAGATCAATCAAATCCATAATCTCTGAGACAGTACGTTTCCCATTAATGAAATTCTCAATTTTCTCTAGAGCCTTGTCGGTTGTGCCAACTCGAAATGGGATGGTCTTGCCCTTTTTCTTATAGGGCACCATGGATATATCGGGACGGTCGTAAGGAAACTCTTTCAGAATGGTGAGGGCAAACTCCCTGAACCTACGCACGTCACCTTCGAATTTTTCCAATTTCGCTCCATGTTTTTCTTCAACTAGCTCCAAGATTTCCTTTAGCTTCTTGCGATAGGGTTTTTCATCCGTAACAGGATCAGCAACAAGCAATACAAGGACGGTTTCGCCTACCTCAATCAAGATGTCATAGGCTGCTTTCCGAATAGTTCGAATGGGAGTCTTGGCAAATATGATAACAGCAGTAACAAAACCAGCAATGAGATCGGGGTCTACCGTCATGGAGGCATAAGGCAAATTCAGAATGGATTCACCGCCCTCCAGTCTGATTAGTGATATGTACCGAACCTTTGAAACATCAGGTCCCATCTCGATGTTTCCCTCCTGAGCAAGCATATTTGAATCTGCCACGATATACAGCTCCAATGTAGAATTCCGATAGGGTATAAGACCCTTTCCTACTTTGTGCCACTGATTCTTAGCACTCCTGTATCTATAAGATTTTTTATGAGGGTTTTGACGACTTCCATGCCGTAGGGAAGCTCATCACAGATATCAGACAAGCTTCGGGTTCCGTCACACAACTCAACAATATGCTCGAGTTGGTTACCGTATACACCTATCAGGAATCTTGGCGGATCAGAAACCTTGACAAGTTTTGAATCCGATTCCAGTTTTTTGCTCAGTGATATCCATTTGTATCTATAGAGCATTGAGAATATTCCCTCTATTTCATTTTGGTCGTATTTTGATGATTCCATTATCTCCAATATCGATCTCTTTCCATTGATGAAGCCCAGAATTTCTTGGATTTTCTCATCGGTTCGTCCTACACTCCATGGTATCTTCGCCTTCTGATCAGGCGCGGCCTTGCTGCTTTTCAAAAGCCGCGGCACCAACTCAAGATCAATATCAGAATACGGATAGATGCTCAAAATATCAAGTGCATATTCTCTGAACGGTCGTATATCACCCTTCCAATTATTGAGAAGATCGTTATATTTCTCCTCAAAATCTGCAATTATCTTTTTCAAATTCTTCCTGTATGGTTCATCATCTTCGACTTTGTCCACAATAAGTAAGCCAACCACATGTTCCCCCTCTTCAATCACCACTACATATCCTTCCTTTGTGAAGGTCTTTAGGTCTCGATTCTCGAAGATGATAATAGCAAGGACAAAGCTAGCTACAAGGTCGGGGTCGACACTCATAGAGCGATATGGTATTCCTAAAATTGGCTCTCCGCCTGCCTTTCTAACGAGGCTGATATACCGCACCTTATCACTTTCTTCCTGCGAAACCATAGTACTATTTGGTTATGCAGCCTTCTATAATAAGATATTCAGAGGAAATGCTCTAGTCCTGACTGCATAATGGTTTCAGGTGGAAACTTGAGTTGAGCAAGATCGTACCCCAGGAGTCGCCGTAGGTCCGCTATAAATAAAGCAGATTTTCTTTCCACCAAGATATTGCTTCCTTTGACGCCGCAAATTCGGCCATCCAACATTGAATTCTCCATTGATGCATTACTTTCCAGCCAAGTTAGTGGTTCAGAGGGTAGTGTTTTAAAACCGTAATAGCAGGATAAGTCGATTATCTCGGGGCGCTGGTGAAGCTTGGCAAAGTCCATTTCCTCAATCACCTCGAGGATTATCTCTTCCGCGGCTGCTGCATTCAACCTCATAGACATACTTGACTGCTTTCGAGTGCGATGAACAGCATCAGAAATATCAGTCCTCTTGGCTACAATCCGCTCTGTCTTTCGAGCCTCCTGTCCGCCCTCAACTTCAGCAATGATAGCACCGTAGTCGGCACCCTGCTCTATCCAACGCAACAATATCCTACTCATGCTGGAAACGCCCACCTTTATTATATCATTACCAAACAAGGCGAGATACACTCCATAAGGAGTTTCCATGCATTGTTTCTGTCTTTCTTCATTTGCAAGACATGTATCACCTCGGCACCGGATACAAGGAGAGTACTCATCGAGTCTGGAACAGCCTCGGCAACGGATTTGATTTCTTCTTAGAACGGAGTCATTCGGACATGGCTGCCATCCGGTGTCTTGGTAATACCCAGTACATCTTCGGGGTCCTGTGATCCTCCAATGGATATTCTTTCCTAGCTGAATAGGCATCTCCTCTCGGTTGCCATTACTATTCTGAAAATGGAGATACGGTTGAAATCTTCCTTTCAGACTACGCCAACCCGTATCTATAATATGCATGTATAAAGCCTCAGAAGAATCGAGATGACCCAGGCCCAATTTGCATCCATTCTGTTCCGGCAATGCCCAGATCTGTACCACATTTCGGACACTTGCCTTCTTCATCTAGATTATTTCTTTTCAGAAATACAGAATATCTTTCAACGGCTTTGAAGCCACAATTTGGGCATATGGTATTTTCATAATCATGACCGGGTATATTACCTGAGTAGACATACTCCAATCCCGCGTCCTTGGCAATGGTGATGTGGGCTTCTATCACGCTAGCTGGGGTTCGAGGAAGATGGGTTATCTTGTAGGTTGGTGAGAAAGCAGTGATGTGAAATGGGGTCTTGGAACCAAGATTCTCCACTGTCCAAGTTGCAAGTTCTCTTGTATCATCTCTAAAGTCACCAATTTGGGGAATGATTAGATTTGTTATCTCAATGAAGATATTCTTCTGGCTCATGTATTCCATCGCTTCAAAAATTGGCTCAACCTTTGGAACCTCCATATATTCCTTGTAGAATCCCTTGTTCCCACTACCCTTGAAATTGACAGACGCTGCATCTAGATATGGAGATATGTAATCGATTGCCTCCCGTGTAAGATACCCATTTGTGACAAATGTATTGTACATTCCTTCTTCATGTGCTATTTTTGCAGTATCATGGGCTATTTCCATGAAGATGGTCGGTTCAGTATAGGTATAGGTTATGCCTTGGCAATCATGGTCTTTAGCCATGTCCACAATTTCATGAGGCGAGAATTCTCTTCCAACGGGGTGCTCTCTATGGGCACTATGGTAGTTTAGGCAGAACTTGCATCTGAAATTGCACGACGAAGTGCTGATTGAAAATGTATGCGACCCAGGTGCGAAATGAAATAGAGGCTTCTTTTCCACGGGATCTGCTGCCATCCCATCAATTAGTCCATATACTTTAGTATGGAGCATTCCATCCTCTAGATGCCTCACTCGACAAAATCCTGTTTCACCCTCATGAATTACACACCTTCGTGCACAGAGGTCACATCTCACCCCGCCGGGTATTTCCGAATATAGCCGTGCTTCCTTCATCTTTGCATATTCTACTCGAGATAGCTCTTATGCGTGTTTTGGTACAGATAGGAACAATTCTTGAGAAAACACGAAAGTTGGTAGGAAAAAGACATCATTAAAAGCATTCCATTCCAAATATTTACTGGCGGTCTGAATGAATAATCCGGATGGTCTGCGTAAAGTGAGTGGACTGCTGGAATCGGTTACGTCTAGAAATCGTTCATTTTTGGATAAATGTGCTGACACAAAACTGATGGCTGTAAGAAACCCTAATCGAGCACATCAAACGTATAAAGCGTTGGCCATACAATTGATAGCAAATAGTGAGGGCAATTTTGGTAGAAGTGATAATTGTCTGAAATATATGGAAAAGATTCGATATGATTTGGATTCGGATAGTCTGAATGCTTCTCTTTTGGATGTCATGCAGAATCTCAGGTCATCTTATTTCGAAGACGTCCTTCGACCGGCCGTTAGACAGTATCTATCAGGTCAGGGATCTTCAAAAGAAGTCCTCGAAAATCTCTACGAATCCGTATTGCATCTAGATGGTTTGGTAGAAACTCTTGGCTTCATAGCCAAGCTGCAGCATACCTAGCAAGCTCCGAATGCTACTCCGAGTCTTCAATTAGGTCCTCTGCAAGGACCAATGTTTTGTTGTCTCTGATACTGGCAAGCCCCAGATCAACAAAATCATTAGCCCATTGTGAAACAATAGCGGGCGAAACACCAAGCGAGCGGGCTATCTCCCGAATTTCCATTTCTCTATTATCTTCAACCATGAGGAATGCTTTGGTCTTCTCTGAAGAAGCCATTAGGTCCAAATATCCATTCAGGCGAGCGGTGGTGGTTTCAGCTTGGTTTTGTGCCTTTTCCAATTCCAAGCTCAACCGTTGATTACGCGACTGCTCACGGTCCAGTTCAGCCTTCAAGCGCTCAGCTTCTCTCATTATGTCACCGGATTCATAGTCTCGGACCATGGATCGAAGTTCGTCAATTTCGGAAAATCTCTCCGATGCCTTCTCAAGCTCGGATTTGACGGATGAAAGTTGATTCTGAAGTTCCTGCTCACTTAGCTCCGTCTTTGCAAGTTTATCCTTTAGTTCAGTAACTGTCTTCTCTGATTGTTTCTGAGCCCTACTTAATTGGGTGATTTCATCTTCAAGTAGTTCTTTTTCAGTTTCCAGTGCCTTCACGCTTTTGCGAAGGTTCGCAACCATTTCTGTATCAGTGGCGGGCGTTTCCTTCGCTTTACGGATAGCATTTTCGAGATTCTCATTTCTTGCTTTGGTTGCCGCCAAATTTGTTTGAAGAGCAGTAATTTCAGCTTCTCGATTTTCCAGTTTATCATTGAGCAGTTCGACTTCATTCCGTAGACGTCGCAATTGGCGTTCCTGTTCCTCGACTTTCTCTTTCACTTCCTTTGGAATCTCAACTTTAGGCTTCATGCTCACTTCTTTTGAAAGAAACTCGATTTCGGTGCCGGCTCTCTGACCGTAGTCATCAATAGAAGCTTTAAGATGGGAAAACTCTTCATTCAGAATTCCAACCGATTCTTTGAACGTATCAGTTAGGTCGCGTATCTTTTCCAAAATCGGAGCAGACATTCCTGAGGTGAGAGTCGCTTCAATCTCCGAAAATTGTTCATCGCAGATTGATTTTACTGTGTTCTCAACGAAATTTGCTTGTAAATTTGTTTTTGCCCGTCGTTTGCTTCTACCAATTATATTAGTCTTTAGACCAACTAGGTCACCCTTCAAGCGTACCAAGAAAGAAAGAACAACTGGGACCAAATCACTCTCTACGCGATCAACAAAGTTCTCGATTTTCATCATGTCGCGTTCAACGAGATTCAAATTCTCTCTGAGTCGCTCTCTGCTTTTCTCGATTTCCATCTGTCTACGAATCTGTTCAGCAGTTGCAACTTTCACCACATCGCTGGACATTCGTCCTGATTCGACAAGCTCTTGTCGCATTGCATCATCAACGCCAAGTTCTGACAACATATCATCGACTACTCTGTCCTGATCGTTTCTTGACGGCTTTTTTTCGTTATCTTCTGGCATCTCAGAACCCCAAGAATCTCACCCTGACTGGGCAATAGATGATGACTAGCTAATAACACATAAATCTATTCTCTAGACATTCAAATATGATTCTGAGGTCCCGTCGGTGCGTTTGTTCATTGAGATGCAAGCTAACATTGAAAATCGAGACTCAGTTCGTATTAGGGACGGTCGACTCGTCTGGCACATGTTCACGGATATGGATAACCAGTTCGTTGAAACCATAGATGTGTTTCCGCCAGCGAGGGTTTCAGAGAAGGCCGAGAGGAATATTGTAGCAATCATGAAGGTACCAGAGCTAAATCCGGGTGAGAGTTTTTCCCCCACAGTAATCCTCCGAATTGATACAATATCGAGAGACTGGCTCATAGAACCCCAAGAAACACCTGAAGAAATGGTAAAACGCGTCCAATCGGGATACTGCAAAATGCAGAAGTATTGGGAACTTGGCGATGACACAGTTCAGGAGTTATCTCAAAGAATAGCCGAGAGAAGCAATAGCGATGAAGCCTATTCCAGGATTGCAGTGAAGGTAGTAAGAGAACACATGAAACTGAAGACACATCTTGATACCCGTCTAGGTGCAGCCAGAGCCGCCCTAGAACAAGAGGGCGATTGTGATGAACATGCAGACCTTTTTATTTCACTAACTAGGGCAGTCAGAATCCCTTCTCGGAGAGTCATCGGACATCTATTCAGGGGAAACCCCGAACCAGAGCCTCATGCGTGGTGTGAGGTTTTTCTAAGAAACAAAGGTTGGATACCAGTTGATCCAGCGTTAGGGCAATTTGGCATCCTGACAGAAGACTATTTCTCGCGGGTTAGAGAAGGACTGGTTCCAGAGAGACCAACCATTCAGATGAAGATGTCAGCTTCCTCATCAAACCCAGTGGCGATAGAGGAGAAGGTAAGAATGAGGGTCTTAAGAAATGGCGAGGATTAGAGCCGGTTCATTGCCCCTGATTCCTGCAGAGTCGTAAGAAGTTCAGCTCCAAAGTGCCAGGATGAATGGGTATCAAAAATACAGCACTTCACCTTCGGAAGAAGGTGGGTGTCTAATGCCGACCTTAGTGTTGAAGCGAGACGATGTGTCATCATCTCACCATAAGCAGCTACTTGGGGAAGAGATTCCATGAACCGTTTTGTAGTGGAATCCAGAGACCCTGGCTTATAATCACACACCTGCACGGCGTCATCGACTATTCTAACTAGGTCAATATGACCGGTTAGATGAAGACGTTCAGACCAGACTGGAACCTCAATTGCTACAGATTTGCGGTCGGCGGTTAGAAAGTCCTTCACTATGGTGTGGTCAGACTGATATGATGGGTCTCCACGGTTTCGATGTAATTCCCGAATTCGATCTACTAATTCATCATCAAAAGATATGTGGAGTGCATCTGCCTTTTCAAGTCGTTTCCGCAATCGAACCTTTACGTGTGGTGGTCTGCGCCTCAATCGCAAGGAGGATGCTCTCTGATAAAATGGGTCACGGAAAAATGACTCTGGGGTTTTTCCATTGATGATTTGCGTAAGATGTGCCCATAATGCTGCTGAATCACCCGAATCCTTTCCGAAATCCTGATGGTGCGAACGATTCCAATGGAAAGCATAGGCAATCTTGCCATGCTGGAAGTCACATCGGACAATATCGTTGGACCCACTATTCATGGCGACTCAAATTTTTGTCAAGCGCCAATCTTTTTAATGCACCGAAGAATTGGGATTCAAGAGGTACTTGGTGTGACTTTCTCATTTGTCGTATTCTATAGCTTAATGAAAATGACAGCTGAAAAAGCTGACAAGGCAAAGGAATTCTGGCAAGAGTTTTCTCAGAAAGATTGGCCGGAGGATCTTCATATTGTGGGAGATTACAGGTTTGCCTGGGGGACAGAATGGAACGGTTTCCTCTTTTTAGAAACAGATACTCCCCAATTATTCTTCGATTTTTGGCCTCGATTCCGAGAAAAGACACGTTGGTACATAGATAACACTAGGACAGTTATCGGAATTAAAAGAAGCCCAACTGAATGGCTTCAGGATGCTTGAATTCCTAAGAAAGAAAAAGAAACTGCTGGGAAGGCCACCGAGACGGCCTGTTCATTTGTTACCCAACAGCAGAATCTTCCATCATAGTTACAATCCAGTCGAGGTCAGCCTCTCTAATGCCATCGCCCGATTTGTAAATCAATAGAGATCCTTTTTCCGTATTTACACTGGTTGTCAAGAAAGCGCCGCTTGGATATGGAAATGTGCCCCGAAATCGGCTGATAGAGCCCTTGTATCTCCGAGTATACATTAGGATATCGTCTTCTGTTTGGATTCCCTCTCCTATGAATTGCGCTTTCTTGAGATTTCCAACATCCTTCTCGATTCCAGTCAACATCACTGATGCGATGTCCGCGGCTGAATCATACAGCTTCTTTGCACCGCCATCCAAATTCAGAGGTGATATTGTCGCTCCACTAGCTTCTTCAATGTCCCTTACAACTTTATTCGCAATTCGTTGTGAACCACGAACTTCAATTGTTCCCCGATCCAGTTTCACAATGACTTCTGCTTTGTCCATACTGACATAATGCTCTGGCGTTAAGTCTCCATTCTCATCGTAAGTCAAAATTGGGACTCGAAAACCGGCTACGTATTCGCCAACAACTGTTTCTCCACTTGCTCTTGCAGAGGCAAATCCCGAGGTGACATCTTTATCGTCTTTGGGCTCATAAGGCATTTCACGCAGTGCCTTCGACAGCTGCGACCTAGACATTCCCAGTCCTTCATACTTATACAATTTGACAGCCATCGCCATGCCTCGTGTTCGAAGGAGTTTGGAGTTTTGGGCTGCACTTTTTGATATTCTCTTTTTGCTCACGGTTACTCATCTCTCGGTGGTTTTCAAGGCTAAGGATACCGTATGTAACTAGCCTTTACTTCCACTGGAAAGGGTGCTTTATCTTAATATAAGTAGTACATCAAATCCACGCATTAGTATCATACGCATCTGCGTATTACATGGGTATACACAGCGATAACAATTCACAATCATCATTATTCAAGAATCGTCCGAATGATTTCCATTTCGCGCCAAATAGAGATTTTCTCCTTGAAAGGAACAAACAAATCCGAAATTAACATTGGTTCTCTTTGATAAGATTCAGTATAAGTTTGTGAGCGCGTGGAGCATCAGTTACGAAAGGCTTCAGGTTCGTATTCTTGACAAATTCGATACACTTCACCAGCTCGCTCAGATTCCGACACCAAACTAGATGCCCTCGACACTCTAATTCCCTAATGAGTTGTTTTTGATGCCCTTCCATGACCGATTCATTCTCGACCACGACAAGCTTGAGTCCCCGGGTTGTGCATTCAATCGTGGTTCCAGCACCACCCGCACTAACAATTACATCTGCGGTTTCATAGGCCCGATTGAGATCCTTTAGGAGGCGAACGTATTTGAAGTTCGTGGGAATGTATCTCCCGGTGCCGATCTGGGCAAGTATTGATTCGGTGATTGCTCCAGACTCAACTAGGTTGTCCATTTTTCTGATTAGTGCATCAAAATGAGATGTGCCAACTGTCAGAAAGATCATAGCAATTGACCTCCGTAAATAACCCCCGGCAACTTATCCGCAAGAGACTTCCATTGTACCAAGAAGAGCGTAGTTTTTCCCAGCAGGATTTCTCCTGTTTTTGACAAGGACTTCACCCGAGACATGCTCTCGATGAACACAGTCTTGATACCCACAGCCCGCGCGGCATAAAAAACTGGAACAGTCATCCCAGTTCCGCAACTGATTACCACACAAGGTCTGAAGATAAGTAGATAAAAAACCGAAAGGAGAAGTGTTGCAAGGGTTCGTATCGCCGACATTATCCGAGAATCTTCAGGTCGAAGCCTAGGGGTTAAGACCCGAAGCAGAGTGCCTTCTTGGGCGATTTTGGTTGGTGTAAGCCTGTCCATGAGTCCGACCATGTAGATGTAATGAAATTGTGGTCCGAGAAGATCCACAAGTGAGAAAGTCTGGGCCGTGTGACCGCCTCTGCCCAAAACCACACCGATTCGATTCATGGTAGGTCCCGAAGTCATTCAAGCTATATCCTGTTCATAAGTTGTTCTCTTTTGCCAGCGATATTCTATCTCTGAGATCTTCCGACAGGTTGCCTCCATCGCTGGTTTTCACCAAGCGTTTAATACTTATACTCAAACAAATTCCCACAGCAAGAGGCATTTTCATGACAATCGTCAAGTCTTCGGAGAATCATCCGCTCTACAAGTCCATCTCTGCCGTAGTTGGTACTGATAGAGTCAGCGATAATCAAGTAATCATTTCATCCTACAGCAAAGATGCTTGCCACCTAACAGCAGAAAGACCCGGCATGGTTGTTATGCCGAAAACAGTTGATGAAATTCAAGAGATAGTAGACATATGCCGGGAGAACAAAGTGCCACTTGTACCTGCAGGTGGTAGAAGCGGGATCTGCGGTGCGTGTCTACCAAGAGTAGAGCATGCTGTTATGCTTGACTTGGTAAATATGGACGACATTATTTCGATTGATGAAGATGTCATGACAGTCACAGTAGAAGCGGGCTTAAGATGGGCTGAGCTTATCCACAAACTTGATGAGAAGGGATTCAAGCTTGGATTCAGAGGACCCTACGGAGGAAATGCTGGAACAGTTGGAGGGTCAGTTAGTATTAACTCGATTGGCTATGCAGCCTCGAAATTTGGACCATCTCCAGAGGGGGTCGTTTCCCTTGAGGTTGTACTAGCTGACGGCAAAATAATCACAACTGGTACTGGATGGAATGAAACTGCAAGAATATTTGGCAGATACTCGTCCTATAACGACCTGACAGGAGTTTTTCTCGGAGATCATGGTACGCTTGGTATTAAGACAAAAGTCACTCTCAAAATCTATCCCAAAGCTGAGTACCTCACTTTCGGAGACTTTGGATTCAAAAGCTTAGAAGATGCTACTGCTGCCTTTCTAGAGGTGCAAAAGAGAGGACTTACAGAAGAACTCAATCTACTCGCGGATAGGCAATCAACTGATACCTTCTTTCCCGGATTTCTCGACAAGCATCCCGAGATACTTGCAATGTTCGCTTCAGTGGTCCAGGAAACAGATGAACAGCTAGCAAATAGAAAAATGGAGATTATCAAGGATATCGCCCTTGAGTATGGCGGAAAAGATCTTGGAAACTTTGCGTCACAAATGCACTGGGGCGAGATGTTCAATCTTGTTCAACCACTCTACAACAACGGTTTTTGGTTGAATACGTGTCATCTTAGGCCCATTACTAGAATTCCAGACTTAATGGAGAAAGCATGGGACATCTTCGAGAAATACAACCTGCTTGACAATGGTATCAAGTGGATTGCCAGCTGTCTGGGAGCTGATAGGGCTTATGCCACAGGGTGGGTAACATTATTCGCTCCAAACAAGGAGCAGATGGAACTTGGAGTAAAGGCATGGAATGAATTGCTTGATGCTGTTATCCAAACAGGCGGCTGTCCATATTGGAATGGATTGCTATGGGAAAACAGGGCATTGAAGAAAACGAATGAGGAGTTCCTCAATACCTATTGGAAGA
>SDNP01000009.1 GCA_004524445.1 Candidatus Thorarchaeota archaeon
AATGGTTGTCCACCCAAACTTTGCCTCTTTCCGCGCCTAAACGGCTGTACCTAAAAACCTGTTCATAACGTCTTGGATTTGCTCAACACATGACGTATTCTACCAATATTTCTTGACAATACTGTGAACGGTTGATATAATCTCCTCGTTGCTGGCTGCTATCTCTTCGTCTTCTAGCCGGTCAATTTGGTCGTCCATTTTCTCCATCTTCATCCCCGAAAGCCCCTCTATTGTAAGCCGAATAGATGGACCCAACAGCATGGGGTTATAGCCCCCTTCAAGCACACTGAAGCTGCCCAATGCATTCGTCCTGCTCGTGAGGTCATCAATGTATCTTCCAATCTTATAGTAGCTAGACGTATCAAGATTCATGTTGCCCACAGGGTCTGCATAATGTGTATCAAGTCCTAGTGAAACCGCTATCAAATCGGGAGAAAATACCTCTATCGCTGGAATCACTACTCGTTCAAACGCTCTTGAATAACTGGCATCAGAGGCTCCCTCAAGCAGAGGAATATTCACATTCGTTCCTAGTCCCTCGCCATAGCCAATTTCGTCGTA
Source organism: Candidatus Thorarchaeota archaeon (assembly GCA_004524445.1). GTDB lineage: Archaea > Asgardarchaeota > Thorarchaeia > Thorarchaeales > Thorarchaeaceae > TEKIR-14. The sequence continues at coordinate 562 of SDNP01000009.1, forward strand.
GTGTCCCACTCCGAACATCTCATAGTCATATTCATGTATTCCAATGTACTGGACATGTGGGTCTGCATAGAAGATTTCTGAAGTTCCGTTTCCAAAGTGATCGTCAGTATCAATGATGCTCACCTTTTTCACATGTTCTGATTGTTGTGCCTTTCTTATTGCTATAGCGATATTATTGAAGTAACAGAGTCCCGATGGAGTTGATTTGGATGCATGATGGCCTGGAGGGCGCATTATGGACAATGTGTGTTTGAATTTGTTGTTCACGACAAGCTCTGCTGCATATTCAGCTCCTCCTACAGCTAGCAAGGCACTATTGAGAAGCCCTGGGCTGGCGTAAGCGGATTCCCCAAGAACACCGCTTCCTAGATCCGATAGCAATCTAACCGAATCCAATAGATAGGGTGAATGAACGGACAATATATCTTCGAATGATGCCTTAGGAGCCCGCTTATTGGTGAGTTTTTCCAAATATCCGACCTTCCGCAGATACTCAACAATCATTTGGGTGCGTATTGGTGCCTCAAATGACTCAAGATGAGGTCGAGGAAAAGGTGGAATATGGTCCCCTGACTTTGGATGTGTGATGATTGCTAGTTCGTTGAATGCCACAATATCAATTCTCCTTCGCATTATTCGTTGCTTTCTTCAGCATCATCAAGAGTGAAATTCGTTTCGATTTGTAGGATGTATTTATGCAGCACATTGAGGTTCTTTCTGGACACATCTCCTATCTCAGGCAATCGACGGAGCTCCTCTGGCATTTTTTCAGAGATACTCGAATCAATCAGATTGGACGCGTTTGTCCATTCTCTTTCCTCTATTGTCCAGACGTATCCATCCTTCTCAATGATTCTGTCATGGCTTTCTTTGAAATTGCGAACCGCTTCCGAAAGATGGATGGGCGGTCCCCTTCGCTCATATTTCTTTGAGATATTTGGAGACTCAACCAGAAAGGCTATCGAGTAAATCGGCTCTTCAAAGTAGACCTCGAAGAGTGCTCTTCCAAACCTCTTCTCACCAGTCCTCTCTTTTTCGAGCAAGTACTGCAGCTTATTCCCCAGACTGTAAAGCTTGTCACGTAGAATGGTATAATGGACATTTTCATCAGATTTGAATTCAGAAACATGGGCGTGGTTTTCGATTCTTGATGGTGGAGCAGAAACAGGTATCGGCTTCTCAATCACTTGCTTGATTATGGCCGCGCTGTCCTCTTCTTTGATATCGCCTAATAGTTTCTCTATTCTCAAGTTGGTCCATTTCACCGTTCTTGAATCGAAACTGGATGCTGCATTCCTATTTGTGTCTGTAGGATCTATTATGATCAAGTGGTCGTCTTGAAATCCTTCTATCTTCATCAATTCCTCGAGTGTTCTATTTTCGGGATCTAGAGGCATATCTCTCAGGTTCAGAAATCTCACGATAGCTGGAATTAAGCCACCCGAAAAAATTGACAATACTTCTATTGTGAATCCTGTTATCCCCATCCGACCTATCGCGCATTTGTCTCCGTATCCATACCCTGCTTTCACAAAGGATTTGAATATTCTTACATCTTGACGCAGTTTATCATCCAGCTTCTGAGCCACATAGTTAGTATGATGTGGTGTTCTATCAACAGCAGTAATAGGACCACTTTCCATGATCTCTTGTCTGCTCAAGTCAAAACAGAATACAATATCAATATCCACACCATCAATCTCCCCTGTTAGATAGGGATGTTGAGAATACGCTTTTTGGATTTGCTCTGCAGAAACCTCCTCAAGAACAGGCTGAAACCAGGTATCTACAAGCCGATCTAAGGTTCTACCAAGCTTTCTATCGCGTTTATCCGAGTCAAGGGCAAGTGTTTCTTCGTAGTCTGAGGTATCTAAACCAACAAATAAGTCAATATCCGCATCATATCTCAGCTGAGTCTGCTTCTTACCTGTGGATCCTTGTGGCTCTATAAAGGCATAATTGACATCAAGAATGTCTGCCCGGTTTCTCAGTAGGCGACATAATTGCTCTATAATCCTTTTTTGAAGTTCGATTTCTTTTTTGGTTGGCACTAGGAGGTCAAGCATTTTCTCTCTGATTCCGGGTGCAATCTCTAATGCCATATTCCGACTGTCCTGATTTCTTGAATGAATCTGATGAATTTCTAAGTAAGGATGGAATGGATTGAAGTTTTCTACACCTAAATCCATTCATCTTAATATGTAGACTTCCCATACAAAGATGCATAATTATGAACTTGAATTCACCTAAGGAGATTGCTATTATTGACACAAATAACTCCTATTGCCATCACAATTCTGCAACATCCTGAAGGATTTCTATTCATCAAAAGAAGAAAAGCTCCTTATGAGGGCTTGTGGGCACTTGTGGGTGGAAAAATTGCGATGGGCGAGCATATACCTTCTGCTGCGGAAAGAGAAGTCATGGAAGAAACATCCTCACAATCCCTTACGGATTATAGATTGCATGCCATTGTATCGGAGAGGTTGATTGATACCTACGGCTTGTTGAGCGGGCATTTCCTCATGTTTCTCGGAAGTGCAAAAATTCTTGATTTCAAGGATTCAAATAGGGAGGGTGATTTGGCCGTATTTACAATGGATGCAGTACGAGAGAACTCAGCCGCGTTTCTCCCCTCCGATCTAGAAATGTTTCAGCGGTTTGTATCACATGAAGACAAGGCGATTGAATATCACGAAGCAGAGCTAGTCTACACTGGCGGAGGTTATGACCTGAACTACTACAGAGATGATATTCTGTGAAAATCGGTTCAATTGAAGTTACGCCAGTTGCTGCAGAGAGCATGGGCGTGCGCTCACTCAGTACCTTCATCAAAACTCCGGATGTTTCTATACTGCTCGATCCCTCCGCCGCTTTAGCAATGCGAATGTCGTTGGAACCTCATCCACAGGAGTATATTGCACTCTATCAAGCCCTAATCGAGATCCTTGAATATTCTGAGAGGGCTGATATCATCACGATATCCCATTATCATTATGATCATGTCCGCCCATCTTTGGAAAACTATAGATACAATTTCAGTAGTCCGGAGAACTTCCAAGCAACGTTTCGTGACAAACGAATTATCGCCAAAGACAACCGCGATAACATCAACCCCTCTCAGAGACGGCGAGGGTATTATTTCGAAAAGGATGTGGGAGATATTGCTAAGAGCATTTCTTGGGCTGACGGTGAAACCCACCAAATTGGTGACACAACGATAAGATTTACTGAAGCGATTCCGCATGGGCCGGAAGGAATATTTCTTGGCTTCGTTATTTCTACTCTCATAGAATACGATGGTCAAAAGGTTCTCTTTGCTCCTGATGTACAAGGCCCGGTTTCTCGAAACACGCTTTCACTTTTCCTTTCACTAGCACCTGATTTTCTTCTAGTAGGCGGCCCTCCAATCTACATCAACAAATTCTCCAAGAAGGATAGAAGAAACGCGTTATTTTCGGCCACTACGCTTGCAACATCCACCAATGTGATGGTAATTGATCATCATCTGCAGAGATCAAAAGAGTGGGAGAAATGGTTGGCACCAGTGATGAGAGCAGCTAGGGCGGCAGAAAACCGGGTTCTCACAGCTGCCGAGGTCAGAGGACAGGACAATCGATGTCTGGAAGCCCAAAGAATCCAGCTCTATGAAATCGACCCCCCCTCTATGGATTTCATTGCATGGACAGATGCGACAGAGAAGTATAAGATGACTGAACCGCCCCCCATTCCTGAAATCGACTACTCTAAACTTGGTGGTACATCGTAGCTTAGTTTTTACTAAGTAGTTACGAACCTGTAATTGACAATGAACACTCCGCATGACGTAATCGAACGCAGGATTGACACCAGTCAGACCAAATATCTGTTGGGAGAACTTGGCATCCAGACTCTTGCCCTTATAAACGAGGGCTGCAGTTCTGACGATGAACTCAAGTTTCTGAGCACTATCTCCCAGTCATGTCTAGACGTAAAGATACCGTTACTCTCTACATTAGGTTTGATTGAGAGGAGTGAGAGCGGATATGTTGTCGTTGAACGTGGAAAGAACTTCTTGAGTGAGGTCAGAGGATGGCAGGCATAAGGCGCCTAACGAAGGGTACTATCTCCGAAATAGACGAAGGCTCCATATCTATCTCAGACCATATGAAAGAATTAAAAATCGAGAAAGGAACCCGGATGTTACTCATAAGTTCAAAGAGCAACTTCATCCGCGTCATACCTATAGGAGAAGGAATTCCTTCTCTTCTTAGGGTTTCCTTAAGTTTGAATCTCTTTGCGAAATCAGCGAAAGTTTTGTACACTCATATAAAAGACGAGGGTCTGAATATTATCCATTCAACAGGATTTTGTCCATTGGAGGAATATTGCGTTTGGGAGGGATATTTCCTCCTTAGCAGTTCAGATGAGCTATCTCACCTGATTGATTGGTTTAACAAACAAGAGGGTGTTCTAAATACTGAAGTAGAATCACTCCAAGAACAGCCTGATGAGTCCCTAAAATGGTGAAATAGAAATGGTAGAGAGTGAATCGGACTCCACTAGGTCGCTGCTCAAGCGATTCAAGCGTGCAGCGAAAGAGGCTGAGGACTCTCTGTTAACCGAAGAATTTCAAAAGGCTATGGCGCTCTATTATGATGCAAGCCAAACCGCCGATGAAATGACTGAACGGTTTCTCACTCTTTTGGTCAAGACCTCGCCTAGCAACGCGTATAGAACCGTACTTGTTGAGTTGCTTAGCTGGCGCTTACGTTATTACACTGCGCAATATGATTATCACCTCGCCGTGGCGCAGACGCTCTCTGGTTTACCTCGAGAAGAATGGGTCGCCCGCGTTGAAACAATACTAGTACTTTCCCAAAGCCTTGTCGGAAAACTAATCCCAATAATGAGAGAAACAGAAGAGCCCAGCCTATACAACAGAATTCAAAGCTTGCTGAATGATTGGGTAAGAGGGATTCGAAATTTGGTCAACAATCTTCAAAGCTGGGAGATGGCTAGTGCACAAGCTGCCCAAGTTTTGGAATGGGCTCTCGATAATGAATTAGAGGCTGAATAGAGTTGAGGAAAAATCCCGGCAGACTTTAGAATGAGTTTATCCTTTGGAATGAGCATCAACAGCAGCCACAGCAACTTCCGTGTCTGCTAATTGGTAGTGACTGTCAACATAACAAATCAGATAATGATCTTTGTGCTTGATTACTATGGGGGCGGGAAATCGCTTAACTTCCTTTAGTTGCTTAACTGGCAACTTAAAGTAGATAGTCTCCTTGGTTATCGGGTCCTGAAGCCATTTCAGCTCATCAGCCATGAATACCACCTAATCTAAGCCGCTTGTACAAGTTGTCAGTGAATGCAATCGCACTAAAAACGTTTTCCAGTGGGAATATGAACACCAATCCTCGACCACGTCTGTTGATAAGATGTTATTGAGGTCGGCTGATTGTTTAATCTATCTATCGCTTAAAGAGAAGAATCTAGGTGACTTATGACCCTCTCTAATCCTCCAAATCGATATCCCATGCACCAGGATCATCAAGGTCTCTACTTAGAATTGGCCCTTTCCTTCTTGTCAGGTCAGTGATGTCAATTCTGTCTGGGTCGACAACGATTTCGAGTGAAGTATGGTCTATGTATGCTGGAATGTATCCTTTTCTTATGCCTCTCTCAACCAGCGTCTGAATCCGATCCAGTGACATACCTGTACTCTCTGATAGGCTCGAGAGAGACAGCACAGTTTCGGATTCTAATGATGATCTTACAAAACCTACAAGTGCAAAGAAGAAGACCTCCTTGACTCGATCCATTTGCTTTCTATCCAAGACGCGCGCTAATGCTGCTCGAATGTACATATCCGCATCGCCAAAATGGTACTCAGTCAGCATCAGAGCGAGATTAATGAGTTCTTTTGAGGAACCACGAGCTCCCGCCGCTCCAGCATGCAACAGGTGTCTTGCAAAATCGAGGTCTCCGCCCAATATTGCGCAAAATGCACCATAAATCAAATGTATTGGCTTCTTGCTCTTCTCAGCAGCATAGACATACGCTTCTGACGCGATTTGATTATCAATCTCGAATTTATCATGTTCGCCCTGTGCCATCCATGCATTGGACGCTTGTACCATCAAATCCGATGCTCTGGTATACTGATGGCATAGCATTGCGTGTTCGTATGCCCGTTCAAAAGCTTCAGCAGCTCTGGAGAAGAATTCCCAGCGAAGCCAACATTCAGCTGCTGCGCTGAAGAGATCGGTTGCTTCATCATTGCAACCTTCTCTAGCTTTTTCCTCTGCGGTGTCAGTCTTTTCTTGACAGTCAGAAGTTTGCGTCCTAGAAACCTCCTCATCACTAGTCAGGAGGCAAATGGTCTAAAGCTTTGTGACTTATTCACTCTGTACATATGATAGTACTCTCGGGTACGCCATTCTACCCTTGACGAATCACACCGTCTTTCATTCTCAGAGTCTTTTTTGCGAACTTCGTCAGGCTCTCATCATGGGTGACTAGAACTACTGTCATTCCTTTCTCCTTATTCAGTCTGGCAATTATCTTCATGATATTCTCGCCAGTCTTTGAGTCGAGATTGCCAGTTGGTTCATCGCAGAATAGGATTGGCGGGCTATTAACCAGAGCTCGGGCAATTGCAACTCTCTGCTGTTCTCCACCACTCAGCTGCAGTGGTCTATGGTCTCTTCTCTCCAGCATATCTACCTCTCGGAGAACCTTTAGCGTCATAGACTCCTGTTTCTGCTTTGAGAGCTCTTCGATTGGCCACAATACTGCTTCAACGTTCTCGTATGACGTCAGGTCTTCAATCAACAGAAATGACTGAAACACGAACCCAATTTTCTGGGCTCGTACCTTGGGAAGGTCTCGCTCGCTAATGAGCGTTACATCGACTCCATCAAGGAGAATTCTCCCACTAGTGGGCTGCTCGAGGCCGGCCATGACATGTAATAGCGTACTCTTGCCACACCCTGAAACACCGACAACAGCTACGAAGTCTCCTGCTTGAATCTCAAGGTCGACATCCTTCAGGGCCGCAACAGTATTCTTTCCACTGCCATATTCCTTGTTGACATTTTCGAGCCTGATTATTGGATTTGTCATTCTATTCATTCCTCCCTCAGAGCCTGCATAGGCGGAATTCTCATGGCTCTCAGTTGAGCCAAAACTAGCCCTGGAATCTGCAACACTACAATGTAGAAGAGAGTAACTCCCATGGCACCTGCCTCAACAGAAACCAGTTCCTTGAGTTGCTCTAAGAAAGATGAGCCAACTGCTCCAAAATAGGCTGCAAGGCCAAGTATTTCCACACTCACTTGGAAGACGACCAAGAATGCAGACACTGATACTAGTACCACCTCACCGACCAGTAATAGCAAGACCTCCGCGTTGCTCCATGATACACATTTCAAAATGGCAATATCTCGACGACGAAATTGTGCTATTAGAATGGCATAAGCTGTTGCAACAATGAATGCCATTACAATGCTTGGGATCCCAAGAATCGGAACCGTCAGACCCTTTGCAACCCAAACGAACAGTATGGCATACACTACAATAAAGAAGAAGACTCGCTTTTTGGCGCGGAAAGCGAATTTCATGCTCTTTAACAAGATTCTCCAATTCAAGTTTTCTACCTCCAGCGTGACTATAATGCAGAAAGTCTGCATTCTTAATTGTCTTTCGTATATCTAGCCTACGATGAAATCAAGCATCTGAGGGCTCGCTTGCCGTTTCAGTACTCGGAGCAAGCTTAACAGGCATCCCCTCATTATTCCATAACTCCTTCATAAGAAGATCCCTGATAGCGACACGTATCGCCTCGCTTCTCGATGGATACATTCCCGCCTCAACTAGTCTATCCAATCCATTGACGTAGATGTCGCTCATCTTGACTGTAATCAGTTCCACATGAAGGCCTCCCGGCAGTAGGTTCCTTTTTGGGCTAAGGATATAATTTCTTCGCGTATACACCGTTGGGCTACTACCCATGGCGCCACCCGGTTTATATCTCTCAAGAATGCTAGGGTATTCAACCCGATAAAGGCTAAATATACATCATCAGAGATAACACATGATATGGTAGTGCTCTCACCCAAAGCCATCTGATGAATGAAAAACACTCATAATGGGTACATGATACAGGTGGGGATCACTAACGTGAATGGGGCTAGTGGATTGCATATCATGGCCCGCTGGAAAAACAGCGAAAACAGAAAAAAAGATGGAGGATCGAGTTATTAGCCAATCATTTGATTTCATGCGGAAGGTTTGCATGATAGGTGCAGGTGGTTGCGGGAAAACCGCCCTCGTCAATCGTTTTCTTACACAGAAATTCACAAAACAGTATATCGTAACAATTGGGTCTCAGTTTGCCGTGAAGACAGTAGATGTTCCGAGAAACAATGGGCACTCAGTGACGGTTAAACTTCTCGTATGGGATCTGGCCGGCCAGAAGCGGTTTGATTTTATCCGTGGCAGCTACTACAAAGGTTCCAAGGGTGCTCTCTTGGTGTACGATGTAACTCGAAAGAGTACGTTTCGGGAATTGCCTAATTGGATTGCGGAAACTGAGAAGGCATTAGGTCACCGAATTCCCATAGTTCTTCTAGCAAACAAAGTAGATTTGGCAGAATCCCGTCTTATTTCTCCTGATATGGGCAGGCACTTCGCTGAGGAGAACAATCTTAGCGCTTATCTGGAAACGAGTGCACTCACGGGTCAGAACGTAGAAAATGCATTTGAAATTCTGGCGAAGAACACACTCACTTAGCGCTTTCGTGCAGTCCAAAAAGCAATATACTCCTTCTTCACCAGACCTCACAAGATAACATGCCTTAGATGTGAGTACCATGCCGAAATCAAAACTGGATATTGAGCTCTTGGAAAAATTATGCAACGAATTTGGCCCTAGCGGGCATGAAGAAGAAGTTCAACGAATTGTTCGAAAGTATGGTGAAAAATATGCGGATGACATTGTGTTTGATCGTTTGGGCTCTCTTGCCTTCAAGAAGGGCACAACGGGTCCGAAAATAATGTTAGCAGGCCATGTTGATGAAATCGGCTTTGTGATCAGTGAGGTTACCAAAGAAGGATATCTAAAATTCCATCAGCTTGGCGGATGGTGGGATCAGACATTGCTTACTCAACAGGTCTTACTTCGTCCATTCAAAGGAGCGGAAAAAATCATAGGCGTCATTGGTGCGCCTCCACCTCATGTTCTCAAAGAAGAACAGAGAAACAAAGTTGTGAAAAAGGAGGATATGTGGATTGACATTGGCTGCAGCTCAAAGGAAGAAGTGGAAAAACTGGGAATTCGTGTCGGAGACCCCGCAGTTCCAGTCAGTAAGTTTAGAATCATGAAACGGAAATGGATTGAGAAAGACGAAGACAATGGTTCCAAAAAGACACGGGAAGTCACTCTTGGGATGGCCAAGGCATTCGATGACCGGATTGGTGTCTTCATCGCGTTGGAGGTCTTGCGCAGGTTATCTGAAGAGGGAATTGATCATCCCAACACTGTCTATGCATGTTCAACAGTACAGGAGGAAGTTGGTCTTCGCGGAGCGCAGACGGCCGCTAAGATGATTGAGCCCGATTTGGGTTTCGCTCTAGATGTCGATATTTCCGGTGACTCTCCTGGAAGTGAAGGGCTCGTTCAAAAAATGGGTAAGGGTGTTGCAATATCTGCCGGAGACAGTTCAATGATTCCTAATCCTCGATTGAGGCGTTTCGTACTGAATGTCGCTGAAGAAACGGGGATTCGACATCAAGCCGCATTTTTGAAATCGGGAGGTACTGATGCTGGAGCCATTCATCTCACGGGAATGGGTGTCCCCTCCCTATTCTTGGGCATACCCACTCGATATATTCACTCCCATAATGGGATTCTTGATTTGGGTGATGTAGAAAATGCTATCAATCTTCTGATTGAGATTATCAAAAGGATGGATGAAAAGACAACTAAGAGCTTCACTGAAATATGAAATGAGAATATGGTTGCCTAGAAACCTAGGCAACTCTCTCTTTTTTTATTATCTCTCGCGCTTACCCTCAATAAATTCGTCAACTCTGTTCCGGGCCTCGAAATCGTCAATCTGATACCTTGGATGTTTGAAGCAATATGAACTGATGCTAGAGAGTTCTCCGCTTATTCCTCTATCAAGCGCAATTTTCACAGCTCGAGCTACGTCAATAATAACTCCGCCACTATTTGGTGAATCTTGAACAGATAATTTCAGATCAAGGTCAAGTGGCAGGTCCCCAAACGCCTTTGAGCGCATGCTTATGTAGCACACCTTATTGTCATCCAAAAAGGGCACGTAGTCACTCGGGCCTATTTTTGTCGGCAACTCATATTTGACACAGCTTGTGACTGCCTCAGTTTTGCTGATTCTCTTCGATGAGAGCCTTTCTTCGACCTGCATATTCTCAAAATCTGTGTTGCCGCCGATATTCAACTGATAGGTATTCTGAAGCTCAAGTCCACGTTTGTCAAATAGTTGGGCCAATACTCTGTGAAGAATCGTGGCTCCTAATTGGCTCTTTATGTCATCCCCTGCACAAGGGAGCCCCTTCTTATCAAAACCTTGAGCAATCGGAGAATTGGGATCTGAAACTATGAATTCGGGAATGGCGTTGATGAAGCCAATTTCTGCTTCAAGTGCAGCTTTCGCGTACATTCTCGAACTATTTGCACTACCCACGGGAAGATATGAAACAAGCATGTCTGCTTTTGATTTTCTTAGCTCTTCTGCAACATCTACCGATTCTATCTCATCTTCATCGTAAGCAAAGAAGGACTCGCGCATATGCGGCGCAACACCGTCCGAGATAGGCCCTGGTAACACATTGGTACCAGTCTTGGGCACATCCGGAGCAAATTTCACACAGCAATTTGGTTTTACCCACATTGCATCTGCTATATCTTTGCCTATCTTGTGTCTGTTCGCTTCGAACGCCGCTACGAATTTCAAGTCCTTTGGATAATACCCGCCAAAGTCCACATGCATGAGGCCCGGGACATTATCCCCTGCCTTAGCATTTCTGTAATAGTGTGCACCTTGTATCAGGGCTGATGCGCAGTTTCCGAGTCCAGCTATTGCTATTCTCACGTCACCCATTTCAGAATCATGCTTCCTGTTCTCGTCAAACTTCGAAGATAGGACCTCTCTTATAAAGTTTTATGGCCATATAATAGTTCTATGTCTATTTGTGCTACTCTATTTCTTCTCCGTTATCGGAGTCTGACCCGTACTCTGCAAAGAGTAATTCCTTTGCAGAATTGAGTGTCTTCTTACCAACGCCATGGACATCAGTCCACTCATCAATTCTAGAAATTGCCTGTGCGGGGTTGCCGAAGTGCTCTAGAAGGCTCTTGGCACGTACAACATTGACGCTAGGAAATCCTGCCATAAAAAACTCCTGCTCATCGTCTATTGTGTCCAATCCCTTTCTTGTTCGAACAACCGGCAATCTCTGTGTCTTCTCATTATCTAAAATATCTCCCTCGGTCAGGACTCCGTAGAGCAAGCCGGCTGAATGAAGAGCATTGAAACCCTTGAGAATCTTGATGCCTCTATCCTTGACACTATCAATCAGACCAAGTAATGAACTAGGGTGAATGAAGCTCACTCGTTCCATAGTAACATAGAATGGCTTCCCTTTTGTCTTGTTGCTCTTGAATGGAATGTAGATGCATCCTTTTGAGGGATCCCTCCTTATTGCTAATATGTCCTCAATAAGAAGGAAGGGCTTTTCATACTCTACGAGGGCGTCCATCTGCTTTTGGAATCGAGGCACACCTGTTGCGCTTCCTTTTAATGTATTTACTAAATCGCTAACTGTCTTTCTTTCAATTGCCACTCCATTCATTCCTAAGACGTCACCGATAGGTATCTTCTGAATGGCATACTTGATATCTTCTTTTTCTAACATCGACATGAGATGTTTTACGGCATTCTTTCTCTTCCCCTTGGTTTCATGGATGTCGATCACAATTAGAGGTACGTTACCATAAAGGTCTGTTTGCATGGTCAATCTCCCTCAAATAGTGTCAATACTGCTGCCATGGAAACTTCTCGAGCCAAATTCTCACTCACTGCAGTTCCAATCACTACAGCATCACCATCTTCTACTCTCAGGCTTTCCGAAATGAGAAGCGCCTCATCTTCATATACAAGAAGTATCTTGAAATCATCGGGTGGAATAACAAGAACCCCGTCCTTCATCACTAGGGTTGTAGCACCAGCTTTTCCAGCACCGCCTCTTATTATTGCTTCATCTCGTTGTCGTATTCCATCAGTGACTGCTTCCGCCTTATCAGAAACTCTGTTGGCAAAAGAGTGACCAAAAACTGCAAGTTTGCGAAGTGGAAGTGAGAGTCCAATAGGAATGTCCTCCGTGACACGATTATACAACTCCTGCCCATCTTCAGTGAGCTTCTGACCTTGCCGACTCACTGCAGTGATTAGATTTGATTCTGTCAGACGTTTTAGAAGCGTTCGTACAGTGCCCTCACCTATAGACATCCGTCTGCAAAGCTCGTATCGCCCCAAAGGCTGTTCTCTGCCGATAAGAATGAATGCAACTGCTATATGATGCGCTTCAAATGATGGTGGTACACGACCATCGACAGGTTCTGCAAGAGCAACGAACTCCTGTTTCCAAGACATTTCTTATGACGCTCCCTTTATTTTGTCTTCCAATCCTCTTTTTATTCTTCGGAGTATACGTGCTTATCTGATGACCATATCTCATATCTGAAATGATTCTTCAATACTGTTTCCAATGTTGGGACCACCTGACTAAAGATCAGAATGTTGGATGCTATGTGTATCAAACTCCATGAGAATCCGGTTATGATTGCAACACCAAAGGGTATACCGAATGCCAAGGAATATCCCAAGTTTGTAGAAAGGTCGAAAAAGAGTGTCACTACCCCTCCAATGAATCCCATTTTCAATGGAAAATATATGTCATAGGACACGATTTCCTCTCCTTTTGCCATTAACGAGCCAATCAGCGCTACAAATAACCATCCAAAAACTTGCGCTAACCAAATTTGCGGAATGAAACCCCCCCATGGGTTTACCATCCCGAAGATTACTGACATAATCATGACACAGGCAATTGCCATACCCAGGTCAAACACGAATGCTGTGATGAATATTATTGAGGTGCCAAGTTCCATGTTTGGAAGAAAGACCAACGCGTAATTTCCAATGAGTGCGAGGGCCGCCATGTTTGCCGTGATAGCAACTCGTCTACTACTCGATATTCCCTCAGGTAACTCGTGGTTTGTCATGCGTGCTTCACACTGCCTCTCGCTTCATCTTAGATATAGCTAGTGCCGCCCCAAGCACCACGATTACACTGATCAAACCAAGTGCGTATAGAGGGGGCTGGTGTACACTTCCCACCGATTCCAGTTCTACAACCAATGAGTATGGCTCACCAAATGAGTAGCTGGTGTTTCCTCTGACCAAGAGGCCCGATGTGGTGTCATATGCAAGTTCAGTCCTCTGGGGTTCTCCAAAGGCTGTGGGATCTTGCTCATAATCAAATACGATGCACTCATAGGTTGTAGCACCGATGGTAATATTGCGAAAATCGCTCTCCATCGTTCCATTGAGGTAATTACCCTGCACACGTTCTGCTGAATCATGAGCTGTATCATTGAGTTCAGCAAGCTCAGTATCTCCTATGGGTACTACTAAGCCAGGAAAGAATGACGTTAGCCCCCATACTCCCAGAACCAATTCTCGGGCGATATCCGTGTCATTTGCAGGCAGGGAGAGATTTCCTATTGAGAACCTGCCTGCAACATCTTCTCGTATTTCCGTTACTTCAAAAGCCATCTTGCCTTGTTCTCCCGCAATCCAAGCCTTCTGTCCTGTCCATCCCCAGGCAAAGGCTACATCTGGAGACTCAAGAATATCCCAAACGAAATAGGGATGAGAAAAGTAATCCGGCTTGGCAATACTACTGTATCCGTCAGAAGAGTAGGGGGTCAAAATGGATATTGATAGCAAAATCACGATGAGAAACTCTGTATACTTCATTATTTGCAATCACTCTGTGCTTCTATTTTTCAAAAACAAGACAACTCCAATTGCAGCAATTGGTAATAAGAGGAGAGCAGCTACTGTTGAAACATCGATGTCAGTCGCGCCATCATCTGCACTTTGAGGGGGTGCCCTTCTCCAAGCAATTTCATCTCCTTGCTGAGGAATGTACTTGTTCGCTGCCACGGGTGCTAGCTCATCATTCACCCAATATTGCCACCATAATCCTGCATCCGCATCATTGGATACTCCAGCGATTGCCGTTACGAAAACATTGTCTGCATACCAATCGGCTTCTACGGATACAACAGCTCTGGTTGCATTGAGAACAGTTGTTCCATTGACCGATGGGAATTCTAGGATTGTTTCATTACCAAAGTCTATCTTGAGGTGAAGGTCTGTTGTCTGCGGCTCAAATTTGACTGACGGGACTCGGGCTCCCGATACTTCTGCCATATATGGTAGAAGAAGCATAAGGATAATGAAAACTTGTGTCCGGCCCATTTCATCACCGCGTAGGATAACTTAACCTACAAGATGTTGTTTGGATTATAAATATTGTCTTCTTTGTCTGTCACCTAGACTTTGACCGAAGCATCTAATACGGACAAAAAACCGCTGGGATTTGATTATGTTAGGAGATAATGTTGCATGAGTCCCATTGATTCCTTTGATTATCCTGGCCATCTCTTTGTCATTGAAGGTATCGACGGGGCAGGCAAGACAACCGTCTGTGATAGAATAATTTCCATTCTTAGGCAATCAGGCCATGAAGTGGTCAAGCTGCGAGAACCTACGGATGAAAATCCCTATGGTCTAGAAATCCGGAAACGTTCTCCGAAGGGAGAATTATCACCCAAAGAAGAACTTGAATTATTTATTCGAGATAGAGAGTGGAACGTGAACAATCGTATTCTTCCTGCGCTCAGGAATGGAGTGATTGTTCTCTTGGATCGCTATTTCTTTGCAACTGGAGCTTATCAATCGGTGAGTACGGGAATAGACTGGCGTATTATTTTGGAGCGAAATCGGACTGAGATTGATGCTCCAGAGCCTGAACTCGTGTTTATCCTTGATATTGCTGCAGACGAAGGGCTGAAACGGATTTCCGGCAGTGGTCGTGAAATTAACCTGCAATTTGAAAAACTTGAACGTTTAGTAAGGGTGAGAAACGCCTATCTCGAGATGGCTCGAGAAGACACAGGTCGGTATAGAGTAATCGATGCAACGATGCCCTTACCGAAGGTAGTAGAGATAGTACTTGATGAGATACAGTCGATCATCTCGTCTTGAAAGCAGAATTTCATATTCCGCGGAAGGTCTAGTGACAAGCTTTTTTAGGAACTCAACACGTTTGCCTACAAAGTACAGCATCTTCGCTGGCCTACCTCGATGGGACCGGAGATAGGTAAAATATGCCTGTTGCAATGCTACTAATAGATTGGGATTCGAAAGTTGGTGCAGTTCTCAAAGCCAAAGTGCCTGCAGACTTCGCCGACTACTACAAAGAAGATCTCAATACAGAAATCATGCGAATTTTCACATCACACGCCATGGGTGATGCTACTGCAGGATTCTCAACTTTAAGTGTGAGAATTGGCGGAGAAGAATACAGTGTTGCATCATATTACACTGGAATTGTGCGTGAAGAAGAGCAGTATTGTATTTCTCTGCTCCTAACCCCCTCAGAAGACGCAAAAACCTACGAGGCTGCTATTACTTCTGTGGTCTCTCCAATTACGAATTCTGTTGTATCGATGACGGATGCTGAACTTCAAGAAGAACTTGATAACACCTATCGTAGAATCATTCGGCTTGCAGGGATGACTGATGAGTCACGCTTGGCTCGTTTGTTCTCTGACGAAGTGTCCCGTGCTGTCTTCCCCAAACTATGGAAGGGTGGCATAACAAAAGAGGACCTAGAAGAATGGCTCAAGATGGTTACAGGGCTTCCAAGCGTCAGTGTTGATTCTATTATAGCACCGTTCGAAGAACTGGGTCTCGTGAAAACTGAATGGGTGGACGAGATTGGTAGATCATGCGTTTTCATGATTAAGGACTTGGAAGTGTTTAGAGCACCCCCATTGACTTCCATGGAGGCTTCCAGCTCAATTCTTGATCCGGAGTTGGCTGCAGAATATAAGGCAGAAGTCTTGGAATTTCTGACAGAGTGGAAGAAAACTCCCGAAGACACGGTTGCTATCGCAGAGATATTAGCTGACCCCGACGCTTATGATGTTCTGAGTATTTTACGACGTGGTCCCGTGAATATTTCTGAACTTGAGGCAACCTTAGGCATCCCGCCAAAAGAACTCAAACAAGCGATACAGAGCCTGAAGAAGTATCGGATCATTTCAGAGAAACGCCGAAAGGGGCCATCTGGTGAATATGACAAGTGGCTATTTCTACTAAATGATATCCGAGTTAGGCTCTTTTTCCCGGAGTACTTCCTCAACACATTGGTCACAGAATTGGAAAAGAACCCGGATGATGAACGAATGATGGAACTTGTTCATCAGCATCTCCGGCTCTTGCGTGACAACTTTCCGAGATGAATTCAGGCGCAGCTATCGTTTTCACATAACCGGGGTTTGGGATGGGTTCCTATTTGCAGGATTAGTATGTTAAGTGAGCTGGAATCTCTTCACCATATGTAGACAACGTATACTGATGTCGGAATATTGACATTCTTGGGAACTTTTGCACACCTGCTGCTTTATTTGAGCCAGAATCTCACTTTCTGCAAAACGAGGAATATTCATATATCTATAGAATAATTCTCCGCTTACCTGAAGTATGGGTGTACAATATCCCCCTCCAGAGGCTCAAAATGATACGCTTGTTAACGCGGTCCCATTTCCGTCATTGTTTAATGATGGACGAAGCCTTTGGAATACCAGCAGATTCTGTTGGTGAGGTCCCCGTAGATGTGAGGTTCTATTCTCACAAATTCGCACAATTTTTTGTACACTTGTGCTGACGGTGTCCACGGATGCGGAAGGGGTATGCTTCGGCAGCCCATTCCGTTTCCAACTTTCTGACAGTCTGTTTTTTTTGGATTAGTCTCCTCTGCTGGAACAATGTCATCAATTTCTGAGTGGGGCTTTGCGGGACACGGGAATTCATCGCAGCAAGAACAAAATAGATGTCTGGTAAGGCTATAATACAATAGACCATATCTGGGAAGTTATATTATTAGTGAAGATTGGAAAATGTGGCGATAGCGAAGATACCTCTCTGGTGATCACGGATGATTCATAACACATTCCTCATGAGAATCTCTAGTAAGGAGATATTGGCCTCTAGTCAATACTGGCCAGTAGAGGTTACAGCTGAAAGCCTAGAGGAATTCATAGAAACAAGAGAAGAGCTTCGAAGTGATGATATTTCTCTAGCCAATTTGCCCCTGAGTATTGATGACGACAAATTCGTTGGCGCAGACGTTGTAAAGGATCTTGTTTTGATATTCGTGAGCGATGTGGGTGAACAGGAACACACACTAATCGAGCATCTAGACTCCGCTGCAAAGATACTCAAGAGTCGCATTCAGCGTGATGGGCTTGAATATGTTATAGACCACTATGAGTCTTTGATTGAGGACTCTATTACTACAAGGCTCAAGATTGCTCTAGTTGGAGAGGGCGGTACCGGTAAGACGACGACTCTCCATTTGTTATTGGGCGATACCCCGCCTCTCCAATATGTACCTACTATTGCCCTTAATCTTGAAACTGTTGAGAATATCAGATTTGGGAATTATTCGCTGGTTCTATGGGATTTCGCGGGGCAGGAGCGATTTAGAAACCTATGGCGGTTCTATTTCCATGGTGCGGATGTAATCTTCTTAGTGTGTGATTCCACACTTCGGAATGTCATTATCAGCAAAGACATTCTCAAGCTCATCAAACGTGATGCTCCTAAGGTACCTGTCTTTGCTTTGGCAAACAAACAGGATAAACCCAATGCCATGAAGCCCGAGGTAGTTCAGAAAATTCTCGGTGTACCAACCTATCCAATGGTAGCAATTGATAAAAGCCGGCGGGATGAAATGCTTAGAATTCTAATGAATGCTGCAGCACAATATGTGGGAGTTGCTCTTCCTGATTTGCCCCCTCAAGAATTACTCAGATTCACTGATGAAGCCACTGAGAGCGCAGCTGAAGCAATCGAGAAGGGAGAACTATATGAAGAGGACGATGGATACGAAGAGATGGAAATTATCGAAGAGGTCTATATGGATGAAGAGGGGCATATTGTTGAGGCTACAGATGATTATGTGGTAGTAGAAGAGGTAGTCGAAGTAGTCGAGGATGAAGAAGTCGCTGAGCCAGAGGCAGTTGCCCAAGAAGCAACCGTTGAGTCACCCAAGGCAATGGTGGATGAGGAGTGGGCAGTTGAAACAACCTCACAAGGAGGAGATCGATCAGAAGAGATAATGATAGAAGCTGCGGAACCAGATGAGATTGCCTTAGAAGTGGAGGCGGTAGAAGAACAAGAAGAGGAATGGGAAATCGAACCCATATCAATCGAGGCACCTATGCCCAAGCAGATACCTGTTGAGACTCTGGAATCAGAGGAGATTGTGACCGAAGAAACGGAAGCAGAATGGGAGATAGAACCTGCACCAAGTGAGGAAGGCCCGCCGGCAAGGATCTCTGTTGAAGTCAGCGAACCTGAGGCGACTGATTTAGAGGCTGAAAAATCTCTTGGCATGCCATCTTTTGAGCAGGAAGAGAGAGAAGCAATACCAGCTGATTCTGATACATCCGTTCTGGCTGAAGAAGCGTTAGGCAGCGATGAAGATGGTCTCGAAACCACTGATAAGGAGGACGAGATGATAGATGGAAGTCAGATGGCTAGAGAACTAATCTCCGAAGCTCTGGGTGCTGATGATATTGTGAGTGAGGAGATAGAACGCGCTTCGAAGGAGGATCTCGATACAGCACTTGAGGCTTTTTCAAGTGATGAAGTGCTTCCCCCTGATGAGGAATCTGAAACCGATAGTGAGGTGGATGATGAAGCAATCAGGGAGATTTACGGCATCCTAGGATCCGAGGAAGAGGATTTGGCGCATGTAACCGAAACTGAAGAAGATGAGGATGAGGAAGCAGATATCGATGAGCAATTGGCTGAACTTGATGAAATGTTCACAATGTTAGACTTTGAATCTTCTGAATAAATAAGTCCGCTAACATACAACTCATTATTGTCACTTCGTAAGACTGATTTACATATGAATTCT
Organism: Candidatus Thorarchaeota archaeon; assembly: GCA_004524445.1. Taxonomy (GTDB): domain Archaea; phylum Asgardarchaeota; class Thorarchaeia; order Thorarchaeales; family Thorarchaeaceae; genus TEKIR-14. Next base: position 19,876 of record SDNP01000009.1, read on the forward strand.
GAATATGCTTGAGAGGTTCCCATATTTGAAAATTAGTGACGTGGAAATTGGAGAAGATGTTCCGGAACTTGCTGTCAGAGTAATGAAAGTCGGGCATCCACGAATAATTCGTACTCGAACTGGAAAAAAGACCCAATTGACTGAGGTTCTCTTGGGTGACGAAACAGGGACAACGATTTTGACGCTGTGGGGATTTCGAGAAGCTGAAGATTTGGCAGCAGGCAAGATCATCAAAATCACAGATGGGTGGGCGAAGGAATGGCAAGGCAAGATGCAGTTGACGTTAGGGAGATCGGGTAAGATGGAAGAGGTCCCTGATGATGGTACTATCCCCTCCACAAGAGAAATAATAGAAGAGAACAAAGAGGACAAACACATTAAGTAGTGTGCTTTTCTCATCTGTGATCAATATGGTGCAAGTATACCTCTCAGGACCCATAATCCATGAAGGTCTTCGTAAAGACGACTTCTATAAAAGTGTGATAGAGCATCTCGAAAAAAGAGGAATTGATGTTTTTGCGCCTCAATTCATGGCTTCTACTGATGCAAAACATATCTATGAACGAGATGTAGAACAGGTCAAAAAGTCTGATCTGCTAGTTGCAGAGGTTTCAAGCCCTTCATTAGGGGTTGGCATGGAATTGATGCTAGCCATAGAACTGGGGAAACCAGTATTGATATTCAGACATCGAGAGTCAGAAAGACTATCACGAATGGTGTTTGGAGCGACAGGCAAGGTGCTATTCGAATATAGTACTCTGGGTGAAGTCGAAGACATGCTTTCGCAGATTCGTATCGAAGAATTAACTCTCCACCAGTGTACTCAATGCGACTCTCACGTTGCTGAAGTTCAATCTCGCGGATATAGATGCGTATTCTGTGGTTCAATCAATTAGGGGTATGGGTCATTTGCAGAACGGATTAAGAATTGTTGAAGAAGGTCAAGAGCTCAAAGTCATTCTTCTTCTGATTCTCTCAGTTACTATGGTTTCGTCTGCAAGTATACTAATCCGTTATAGTGCATCTCATCCTCTAGCAATAGTTTTCTGGCGTACACTATATGGATCGATTGTTATGGCCCTAATTGGACTATTTCGAGGTGATACGGGAAAAGTGAAAGAATCACAAGCCGTATCCAATTGGCCTTGGCTAGTGCTCATTGGAGTAGTTCTTTCGCTGCACTTTTCTACTTGGTTCACATCCCTATTTCTCACAACTGTTGCAGCAAGTGTTGTGTTGGTCAACACATCGCCTATATTTACCGCTATATTTTCAACAATTGTTCTGGGCGAATCTCTTAGGAGAAAATCTTGGGCTGGAGTTGTAATTGCGGTTGCAGGTGCAGTACTATTGGCCTGGAATGACCTCATGACTGTGGGCGCAGGAGCCCTGTTGGGCGACCTTCTCGCACTATCGGGAGCCCTTTTTTTGGCAATTTATTTTATTGGAGGTAGGCGCTTTGCAAAGGGCATTCCTATAACTGTCTATACAACGATTGTGTACTTGACAGCTGCCGTGGTCACCCTTGTTGTATGCTTGGCTCTTCAGATTAATGTACTAATATTCAATCCAACTGAGGTTTTGATTTTCCTCGCCTTGGCAATCTTTCCCACTGCGCTCGGCCACTCAGTGAATAATTATCTCTTGACGCTTGTTCCCGCCTATGTCGTATCATCTGCAGTCATCGCTGAGCCAGTTGGCGCTACTTTGCTCGCTGTAGTATTTCTAGGCGAGATTCCAACAGCCTTTACATTTCTTGGATTTGCAATAATCCTAATTGGCGTGTCACTTGTTTTGGTGGATATTGCTCGGGAACGCGAAGAGCCTTCCTAGCCTTTGATTACTCCTAGTGGTCTCAATCTAACAGCATTTGTAGCGATGCCCACTGCGTCCGAAACCCGTACAACTTCGTCAACATCCTTGTAAGCTCCTGGGGCTTCTTCTGCAATGACAACGCCCTTCGTTGCCTTTACAATGATTCCTCGTTTCTCCAAGTCTGTCTGTACATCTCGACCGTAGAAATCTTTCTTTGCTTGAGTGCGGCTCATTACCCTTCCAGCTCCATGAGCAGTTGATCCAAAAGTAAGCTCCATACCTCTCTGATCTCCTACTAAGATGTATGAGGCAGTTCCCATGGTTCCTGGTATGATGACAGGTTGACCAATTTTCTTGTATGCGGCTGGTGTTTCAGGATGTCCTGGTGGAAATGCTCGAGTAGCCCCTTTTCTGTGCACGACAACTTTTCTTCGTTTTCCATCTATATCATGATGTTCTACTTTGCCCATATTGTGTGCTATGTCATAAATCAGATTCATATCCAGGTCCCGAGAGCTTTCACCAATGACTCGTGCAAAGGACTCCCGTGCCCAATGGAGCATGGACTGTCTATTTGCAAAGGCGTAATTTGCCGCAGCACTCATTGCCTTCAGATAATCCTGACCTTCTGGCGAAGTGATAGGCGCACTACAAAGCTGCTTGTCCGGAACCTCAATATTGTACCTCTTCATGGCCTTGTTCATTATTTTGATATAGTCGCTGCACACTTGGTGCCCAAATCCACGGGACCCACTGTGAATCATTATGGTGACTTGTCCCTCTCTTGTTATCCCCATTGCTTTAGCAGCTTCCTCGTTGTAGATTTTGTCAACTGCCTGAATCTCTAGGAAATGGTTTCCTGAGCCGAGGGTGCCAACTTGAGATAGCCCTCGTTTCTTGGCTTGATTTGAAACTTTAGTGGGGTCTGCAAGGTCAATCCTCCCATTTGCTTCCTGGTGCTCAAGATCATCCTCCCATCCATATCCATTCTCAACAGCCCATTTTGCGCCGCCTGTTAAGACCGCATCCAGTTCACGGTTGTTGTTCAATCTGATATTTCCTTTTCTTCCGATTCCTGTTGGAACTTCATCAAATAGGGTGTCAATCAGCTGTCGAAGCTTGGGTCTTACATCACTCTCATCAAGTGATGTTCTCATTACTCTTACACCGCAGTTAATATCGTAGCCGACTCCCCCAGGTGAGATAACGCCATCTTCGTAATCAACAGCAGCTACACCACCTATCGGAAAACCATACCCTTGGTGCCCATCTGGTAGAACAATACTCTTCTTGTATATTCCGGGAAGACTTGCTGTGTTCACGGCTTGAGTTAAAGTCTTGTCACCCTTAATTTTTTCCAGCAATTTGGGTGAGGCATAGATTCGAACCGGTACTCGCATCCAGGGTTTGGTGTCCTTGGGAATCTCGTAAATATAATTATCAATCTTATTAATTTGCAACAGTAGCCTCTCCGGGTTGTAATCATTGTTAACTACGTTATACGCGCTATAAGGATTTTGAAGTGTCACCCAGTTAAAATATCGAAATTCTATTAATGGGGTTATGACCCATCATAACAGGGACTACTCCCAAAGAATAATGGAGGTTGATGTATCAAGTGCCAGAGATGCGATTGACTGCAATGGTTACAACTCATGGATGAAGCTGTAAGATCAAGAAGACGGATTTGACAGCACTACTGCAGAAGGCCGGGCTTCTTCCGCTTAATGCGTCATGTAGTGACTTGCTTGGCGATGATGCCGTTGTCAAGATTGCAGCCGATGATATTGCTCTTGTTGAGAATGTGGATGTATTTACTCCAATAATCGACGACCCCTTTACACAGGGAGAAATCGTAGCATGCAATGCTACCAACGATGTATTCGCTATGGGTGTTGAAAGGATATTGTCCCTTCAAGCTTTCTTGGCATATCCAGCAGAGATGTCTGATGATATCGCTGTGGGTGTGCTTAAGGGGATGAGCCACTTCATGAGAAACCTCGGCTCGGATGTAACAGGTGGTCAGACAATCACCAATCCTTGTCCCGTCTTTGGTGGTATCTGCATTGGTGTAGCACATCCTGATGATGTCATATACTCTTCAGGTGCACGACCCGGGGATGCTGTGCTTCTAACAAAACCTCTGGGCATTCAATCTGCCATGAGGTCATATCGAGACCTCAAAGATGAGAAGCGTGATGCACTATTAGAGAGGTTCACTGAACAAGAGCTTGAAACAATGCAGGATATTGCCATTCGCATAATGACTCAAAGCAATCTTGAGGTTGCGAAGGCAATGCAACACGTTGGTGCTCATGCTGCCACCGACATAACGGGATTCGGTCTTCTCGGACACGCCGAGAATGTTTCATCTCTCAGTGGAGTAGATATCGTATTCGAATCTCTTCCAGTGATCCATGGTATTCTGCCATTGGCTGAATACTTTGGTCATAAGGTATCTACCGGATTCGCTGCAGAAACTGCTGGTGGAATGCTAGTCTTTCTCGACCCCGAAAAAGTAGAGGCCTTCTCTTCTTTACTGCAGGAGTCGAGACTCCCTTGTTGGTCTGTTGGATATGTTTCTGAATCCATGAATACGCCCTCGTCAAGACTGGCGGAGGACGTGCAGTTTATTGAGACTGAGTTCCCATGATGTTATCAAAAACCAGAATGGAGTGATAACGGAGGAGGGCCGTAGCAAACGGCCAGTCTCATTCTTTCATAAGAAAAAAAGCAATGTTTTCTTGTCAACGACAATCTTTCATTCGAGCAGATGATTGAGCTTGGTGAACAGCTCGTCAATTCCCTTAAGAGGTTCCAAATCTAACTCTGGGGGAATGAATTTGCGTAGCTCAGTTACCTCTGCCTCTTCTATGTCATGGAAGAGCCAAAACTCCCTTGTTGTGACTTCTTTTGTTTGGGACACTGTTGAATATCTCCGACGAGATAGTATGCTCATTTGGAGTTATTAATTAATCGGTAAAGTTCGTCATTCGACGAATCACTAGAGTATTTTCGTCATTAGATGATGTATGGACCGTAGCGAAATGCATTGTAAATAGGCAAACAATTTATCACTTAATTATGCAATCAGTGGCATACATACAAGAGAAGAATCTCGAGTGTCCTATTTTCGAGCATTCTTCCATGGTCGAATCTACAGGAAGAGAGATAGTCAGATGAAGATAGTAGTAACAGGTCCCTATGAATCTGGAAAGAGCTTGATGATTCATCACATTACTGATGGTGCTTGCATCAATGTAGAACGACGTGGGACAACGATTGCTATGGATCATGGTGTTGCAAACGTCGATGGAATGAGTGTTTTCTTGTTTGGGACCCCTGGCCTTCTCAGATTTAGGACAATGCGGAAGATTCTGAGCTCGGGCGCTGATGGAATCATTTTCGTAGTAGACTCGGTTAATCCTGAATCGGATGCGCGGGCAAAGCTCTTCTTTAGAGAGATCGCCTTTTTCTTGCCTGGAGTTCCTTGCGTTGTAGCAGCAAACAAACAGGATCTGGATGAAGCACGACCTGTTGATAAATTACGAGAAAGCATGAGTTTCTTGGCTGGTCTTCCTGTAATTCCTGTTTCAGCAAAGACAGGGAAAAACGTTGAGGGTATGCTGCGAACGCTTCTTTACCTATCCATGATGCAATGGAGCTCCGTCCTTGGTAAAATCGCAGAGTATAGCGGAAACACTAAAGGACTGGACAAAATTGTGAAGGATCTGAACATCGAGAGAGACCGTGCAGTTGGCCATCTACGGCGATTTGAGCTTCGAAAATTGCTGACTTTGCAGGTTGGTGACGAACAATTTCATGTAAATGAAAATGTGAAGGCTCTTTTGGAGAATCCTGTGCTGATAATGCGTCGCTGAATCACAATCAGAAAGAATCAAAAGCAGCTTACACTTCACCCAATCTCACAGAAGAATGGTGCATCCCATGAGTGATGAAGAAGATACTATGGATGATTTGGACCCAGCAGAACTCTTGGAACAGGCCGCAGAAGCTCTAGATGCTGGTGAGAGTGAGATAGCTGCTAAGATATACAATGCAGCCGGAAATATCTTCATGTCTGTTGCTGAATTTGAAGAGGCTTTAGATTCGTTTGAGAAGTCATTGGAGCTTTATGAGGAACTGAAAGAAGAAACAGGGATTGCTGATACATATTACAATCTTGGAGTTGCACACATTAACCTTGAAAACTGGATTGAAGCAGATGAAATGCTCCAGTCTTCCATAGAAATGTTCGAGAAGTCATCAAACGAAGAAGGCGTAGCAGATGCTACATACGCTCTCGCCTTGGCAAAGCTTGGGAAAGGCGAATTTGACACAGCAATGGATTTCTTCAAGCAAGCACAAAAGGCCTATAGAACTGCCAACAATGAACAGGGTCAAGCAAGTGTGATAATGGACATGGGCAACGCATATGCTGACAAGGAAGATTGGACTAAAGCTGAAAAGACATTCAAAAACGCCCTCAAAATCTACAAGGAGCTTGATGACAAGGGGGGAATTGCCGATGCATTGTCACTTCTGGGTGATATCGCAGAGATAAATAACAATCAGAAGAAAGCAGCAGAATATTTCACAGAGGCTGCGGAATGCTATCTTGAAGCAGAAATCTACGATATTTCTTTGGAAGTTGTGGAGCGGGCAGAAGCAAAGATGTGGGACATACCGAAGTCTACTCGAAGGCGTCTTCGGAAACGCTGTGATGCAGTGAGGGATACCCTTCCTGAAGATATTGAAGATGAAGATGATGATGACTTCGACGAGGACCTCCTTGATTTCTAGTCATCCTCAATCAACTACTCACTGTCTAGCCGGATCTCCCACCTACCGTTAATGTCCCACTAGAAAACCCTATTTACCAAACGGGCTTCTCTCTCACAGGAGCTACGCTGCTGGATGTCCATCAATAAAAAACTCGTCGTGTTATTGGTCTCTGTTCTTATTGTGGCCGCCACCAATCTGCCTATCTTGGCTCAGTTCAACGCCACTCAGTTAGAGGGGCATGTCAAGAGGAGTTCCGCCCTAGCAGCTAGTCTAGCCGCAAGTAGCAGTTCAATACCGTTGCGGCGAGCCATTTTCGTTGCTGCGGATTCTGAATCCTACTTGGATGAATTTGCATATATGGCAGCAGTTCCTATGTCTATTTTCTATGATTCTGGAACAAAGTATGTATCCCCTTTGCTCTACTCTGATGGCAAGGCTAAGCAGGATAATTTGCTAGAAGATTGGGTGGAATATTTGCAGCCAGATGGAGGCATATCTCAGGCGATATCCGTTGGAGATATGTCTGCATCAAGAATTACTCAGCTCCAGCGTCAGACGGGTACTCGTGTATATCCACAGATTATTGGGCAGACATCCCATGAGATAGCAGCCAAGCTGGCAGCTAATGACTGGAACGAATCCGATATTGCTGTTATTGCTTTGGCTAAAGATCACTTCGAGATACCGCTCGTTCAGGCTGAGTCCTCATCTTATGTATTCGAGAATATGCAGTTAGAAACAGAGCGCATTGAAAGAGCAGTGCCCATTGACTCACCTCTTCTCGTCAACTTTGAACCTCCAGAAGGCGCTGGCTGGATATATGGGGTCTTTAATTGGACCACAAGTGACCCCCTAGTTCATCAACTCAGAGATCCAGCAGGAAGAATCGTTGACTACTCCGTTTACAGACAGGCTTTCTTCAAAAGAAATAGTGCATATGTCAGCAATTTGGTGCCTACCCACTTTTGGCTTCCGAAAAATATGGATGGTACATGGGAAGTGAAAATTGAGCCGGGTGGCACGCTGATGAACAGCCTACCCATCGATATGACCATCACCTATTATCCTAGTTTCCAGCAAACAATATCAGTGCCAGCGAATGCAAATTGGCTGAATATTACTGCAGACTGGAGCAATGCTGGCACCATCGTGAACATGGCCCTAATCGATCCTAATGGTAGGATGGTGCAATGGGAGCCTTCTGAGAGTCTGCTATCGGGGGCTGGTGGGAAGAGTATGGAAATGCCCTATCCTGTGCAAGGAGATTGGAATCTTATCTGTGCATGGATGAATCCAACCGATGAAACCAACGCTCTTGGTGTGGATTGGGCTATCAGCACTCTGCCCACGGGAATTGGGGGGTATCTTGAATCTGCATCGAATGGCGCAACACTTGCTTCATTGTTGAACGTACCTCTTTTATATGCAAATTCCGATTCACTCCCTGCCATTACCGAATGGGCATTGAGTCGCTTAGGCGTGACGAATACAATTCTTGTTGATCCAGCTGGATTGCAGTCTGGGTCTTTGTCAAACGATATCACTGCTCTAGTTAATTTAACCAATCTCAATACATATCCTGCTGTTTCCCAAATGATTTCCAGCCTTTCAAACTGCAATGATGTCATTTTGACCCTTCCATTTGCAAATAATAACGAGCTATTCCCTGCAGCTTCTTTATCAGGCGCATTTCATGGGGCACCTATCTTCTCTTTGGGCGGAGATGATAACTCGATGACCACACGTGCCGAAGAAACTTGGGCACCGTATTTGATTGGTCCCAATATTGATATCTTCGTGACGAGAGGATTCGAAAAACGGATAGAGAATGGATGGTATGATGAACGGATACCGAATATTTATTCCATGTACAATTCGGCTGATTCCTTTGAAGACTTTCTCACACAGCGAGGTGCATATAACGATTCAGCGAACCAAAATATACTGATCTTATCTCGGACTGAAACGATAAAACCCAGTTTTGACAGATCACTTCAGAGTCATTTCATACCTGGTCGCATTCCCGCCGGGACTCCCCAATCAGCAGCCTTCATGATCAATAAGGCTACACTTCATTCATTCATCTTTAGAATTGCTGAATCAGCAGATACATCTCTGCTCACTATGTATGCTTACACTGACGGAGATACTTATCTCGATAATTTTGGCAATGCAGTTCAGATACGCCAGTATGACGATATCGAAGCCGAATTATCATCTGTAGGATTCAGTATTGAGTCTCATATTGGCGTAAACGAGGTTTTCAATTCACTCAACTCACAAGTTTCTCTATGGTCTTTCAGCACCCATGGAACTCTTAGCCAGTACCCTGACGACCCTCCACCGCGTCCTAATGGTCTCGGCGTATTTTCCCTTCGCGACGAGGATGCTCCTTACGGATTCGAAGTCAGTCTCTCGGAAACTACTGTGGATGATAATTTGGTTAATCCTGTTGTCCACAGCTCTGAGAATGCTCATCATATCACACGAACCACTGATGATTTGGCAGCGTCTGTTGATTACTTGGGATCTCCCATTGTTACAACCACCGCATGTCTGCTTGGTGGGACAAAGTTGCCAAGAGTTCTAATGGAACGTGGAGCAGTTGCGGTGATAGCTGCACCTCGAACTGTATATTTCCAGCCTGCTGGTCTTCTTACTGTATACTTCACACAGGCTCTAGCAAATGGCAATTCGACAGGAACTGCGCTGAACTATGCCTTGAGGTCCGTGTCCTACGATTATACTAACATTCAATCCTACACTCCAAGGGATTATGCCAACCAGCAGATTCTCTTTGGCGATCCATCAATTCTTTTGCTAAATCCAAATACTGTGGACCGAGTGCAGTCCGTTGACCCCAATAATACATTCGGCGCCCATACCCCTAACCAAGGAGTCCCCTCCATAGCGGCAATTGGGGCAACTTCATATCTCCCGAGCATCTTAGATGATCTTGGTGTTGAACATGAATTCTATATCGAATCAAACCTCTCCGAGTCTTTGCATCTCTTCAGCTTATTCAAAACAGTAATGATAGAACCTGATATTCTTGATACAATTGACAGCTTCTTCTCCAGCAGAATTGACCTTCTAAGAAGCTTTGTCCGCAGGGGTGGAACGCTCGTTGTTCTTGGAGTTGATGGTGAATATTCTTGGATGCCCACTCTTGTTTCATATAGTGTCGATAGCAGTGGGTCTGAAATAGAAATAGACGATGCAGGACACCCGCTCATGAGTATTCCAAATGATATCGAAGGCGACATTCACTATACCGGCGTCTTCACTCAGCACTCCAGCAATCTGTCTATATTGGCAACCGCTGGCATGCATCCGGTAATATTGGCTGGACAGCATGGTTTGGGCAAACTCGCACTAACTACAATCGATGAGCAGGGCCCATCAAGAATCCAAATCATTGAAAACGCAGTCACATGGAATTCGCAACCATCCATTGTTATAGGTAGCATCCTTAAGAATCAGGAAATAATCTGGTCTGGGGATCGAGTTACTATTGAAATAGAACTTGTCGACAGAGAGGGAAACCCGATAGAAGGTGCTGAAGTTCACACCTGGATAAATTCCTCGCCCGTAGCAGTGACAGAATCTGGTAATGGATACTATTCGATTATTCTTAACGAGAATTGGACTTCTTCTAGAACAGGAATTTATGATATTCGGATTCATGCTGCTCTAAATGGAATGGACACACTTGATGCTACTATTCTTGATTTCATATTTATTCGACCTTTCCCATGGCCTGTAATATTGGGATTAGCTGGAGTTATGGTGGCAGTTGCTGTAATCTGGGTATATCGAAAGCGTAGAAAAGGCGAACCTATCTTGGAATATAAAGAGTATCAAGACTCGGATAGATGGAAAGAACTTACGCGGAAAGAAAGAGAGCGCCTCAAGAAGGAAGAAGAGGAAAAAGAGCGTAGACAAAAAGAGGAAGATGAAAAATTCAATCCCAAAGAATTCTTTGGGGTATGACTTTGGAATGCGCAATTTTCGAAAGAAAAAGGTGTATTAGCATAACAACATTCAATAGATAACGAGATGGATTGCTTGTTATAAGGCAGAACTGAGGTAATGCGATGTCAAGCCGTGTTGATAAGATAAATGCCGCAATTAGAGATTTTGAAACAGTACCGGGAGTCGAAGGGGCTGCGTTGGTGTCGCTCGATGGATTGATGATATCCTCTGCCCTTCCTGAGAGCGAGCAGGAGAGAGTGGCTGCAATAAGCGCTGCAATGTTGTCATTGGGAGAGAAGGCGACGAATGAGCTCGACAGAGGTAACCTCATGGAGATTTATGTGAAGGGCGATAAAGGCTATACACTCATGACTTCAGTTGGAGAAAGTGCCCTTCTATTAGTTCTTGCCAAGGCAGACGCACAGCTAGGACTAATCTTTGTTGATATGAAGAGAATGTCAGACAATCTGCTGGATATTCTTTAGTCAAAACACTGGCTAGTATCACTGCAGACAGAAATTAAAGCAATTCAAGTATGGCATCTACCACGGCTTTTGCCACTTCGCGTTTTGATGATAAAGGTACCATTCTCTGGGTATCACCTTTGCCAATGATAATGACCTGATTAGTATCTCCCTCAAAGGCAACACCTTCTCGGTCCGCATCGTTTGCAACCACCATATCGCAGATGCCTGATTCGATTTTTTCCTTTCCTCTGGCCACTAATTCCTCATCGGACACTCCTGATTCTACTTTGAATCCTACAATGAGGAGATCTTTACTCAGTTTCCTGGCTTCTTCTATTATTTTGTCGGTAGGTACTAGCTCGATTGTAAAGGGTTTCCCAGATGGGCGTTTCCGCTCTTCCTTCTTCGAGGGCGTATAATCCAATACTGCTGCTGCTGAGATGAATGCATCAATCTTGTCTGATTGCAATTTGTCAAGAATTGACTTTTGCATTTCTTGAGACGTTTCAACATTGATTACTTCCGCATTATCTGGCGGCTTCTCCTTCGTTGGACCTAAAACAATAGTGACCTCCCCACCACGAGAGAGAATTTCTTCAGCTAAGGCGATTCCCATTTTTCCGGTTGATGGGTTTGTGATATACCGGATTTTGTCCAACCAGCCACGAGTTGGACCTGCGCTCACTAAGAAATATTTTCCCACCAAGTCATTAGGGCCTACCAGAGTGAGAACATGAGATACTATGGCATCAATACTGGGTATTTTTGCCTTAGCCTCCTCCATCCTTGGAGATATGACCGTAACTCCTATGGCTTTTAGTTTCTTCACATTATCAATTACCGCAGGATGATCATACATGCTCTCGTGCATGGCCGGAACCACGACTACTGGAATATGCGCCCCGATGCCTGATGATACGGTTGTAGTGACGGGTGTATCATCTATTCCGTTGGCCACTTTACCAATCGTATTCGCAGTAGCTGGTGCAACAAGAATAAGATCGACTCTCCCCGAATGCTTTCCGGCTAAGGTGACATGCTCAATCTGTCCTGTAAGTTCTGTCACCACCGGATTTCCTGTTGCCCACTCCAAAAGATACGGATGAATAATCTGCTGACTGGATGGGCTCATGACACAATGCACTTCTGCGCCATGCCGCATCAATCTTCTTGCCAAATGAACGGTTTCAACAGCTGCAACACTTCCAGTTACGCATAGAGCAATGGATTTGCCCGCTAGAAGGTTACTAATGCTTCCGAGGATGAGTTTCGATGTATGTTGCATGACAGATTCATCTATTTTAGACGAGGACATGCTCGTTCTTAATCTATTCGAATGTGGATGGAAGTGATTCCAACATGAATTTGATTCTTTTTACTGAAAATTATACTGGGATGATGCCACAAATCGAGAATCTTGTTGAGCTCTTACACGTACTGCATGCGAAAACGTAGGTGGGCAAAGAATATATGTTGCATAATCACTCAGCCTTCCCACCGACACCGCACGCCCTAGTCGTTTCGCCGTCGGCCATAGCGTCGCAACAACAAGGGCAGAAATTAACAATGACTCAACCAAAAAGTCTGTAATCCAGAATAGGTGTGAATTGACGTGTCCAGAATTTCTTATCCCCGAGGAGGCAAATGCTAACCTTGAGGAGAGAGAAGAAGGCACGATTCGATGCCTATGAAAAGGTGGTTTCGGATTTTGGCACCCCCTCACAGTCTCTTTTTGTTGTAGACGGTGACAACGAGGTCGACATTTTCAAACGTGACTTCAACGAGTTTCTGGTTGCTTCAAATAGAATGGAGAAGGACTCTGAAGAGTTACCATATCATATGGTCCGATTTGGGTACGATGGGGATATGCTAGATGATTTATTCCGATTGACTATCTCAGAAGAGGCAGACAATTTCGAACCAGCGAAGATGGACTCCAATATACTGTTCTCAAAACAGAGTATATTTCAGAATCTCTACGAAACCATCACCAAGGATAAATTCGCCATCTTTCACATCACCGAGTTTCCCCTTGCATACTATTTTGAGACTGCCATAACAGTGGATGTAGAGGATCTCTCTGATGTCATGGATGGTGATGTTCATGATCAGACAATCCATAGGTATCTAAACGACCTCCGCCAACAGGGCAGTGAAGAACATAGGAAGACATACAGCTTCTTCTATAGAATCAGTACCTCTCTCCTGATGGAGCTTTCTAATGCATTCTTGGTCGTGCCTACTGCTGGTATGAACCGCCATATGGTCGTCACCAGTTGGAGAACTCAGACTCTGCTTCTTGGCTTCAGTCCACTGACATGGTCTTCTGGCAGCTTCAAAGTATGGGATCTCAGCGGACGTGATATTGATGCTCGATGGGCATATCCTGCCCCACCACCGTACGATGATCCTCGCATAAAACAATACACCAGTCTTGTTCCTCTGGGAAAGCATGACGATTGATAGACGAGTGTCAGAACCATTCATGTATATACATTTTATACTCATATATCCGCGGAAACAAAATCCTATACATATCTTTATGAACGGCCCTGTTCAGGATGAGTTGACGGAAACATTGAAGCCTTCAGTTGGAACTGCAACAGCATTTGTTCCTGGACACATCACTGGGTTTTTCAAAATCCATGATGCCAGCAGCAATCTCTTGGAGAGAGGGTCAACAGGTGCTGGATTTTGTATCACAGCGGGAACCGTCACCACTATAGAATTAGTGGAACAAGACGAACATGATGTATTAGTGACCTATAATGGTGAGCGCATAAAGGCAGAAATCACAGAAATGGTGGTTGAACGAGTGTCAGAATTATATGGAAAGAGATTCTCAGCTAAGGTAGAGCATGACTCAGAGCTACCCATAGGTGTCGGGTATGGTGCATCAGGAGCTGGTGCATTGGGTACGGCCCTTGCTATGAACTACATCCTGGATTCTGAAATGACACCCCAAGTAGCTGCACAATATGCTCATTACGCCGAGGTCGCAAAGCAAGGCGGCCTTGGTGATGTGATTGCTCAGTTCACTGGCGGGATGGAAATTCGAACACGTCCCGGTGCGCCTGGAATCGGAGAGATTGATCCCTTCAGATGCGAGTCGCCCGTCAGTGTAGTCTTGGCTGGTTCAACTGGTCTGGAGACTAAGTCGGTGCTAAGCAATGAGGGATATAGACGCCGGATTAATGAAAGAGGAAGCCAGCTAGTCGGTGGCATGCGAGATAGGCCCACCTGTGAACAATTCATTAAGGCTTCAAGAGATTTCGCCCATTTCACGGGTCTCATGAGCGATAGAATAGACGCAGCTCTGTCAGAATTAGATAATGCCAACCTGAAGAATTCTAGCATGGTGATGTTGGGAGATTCGCTGTTTTGTCTATGTTCGCAGAGCGACGTGGATAGAGCTCGCAATATACTGACTGATTATTGGATGCCCGAGGAGATGCTCGTAACAACAATTGCTAACAGGGGAGGAGGTATACTACATTGACAGAGATAGAGATTCCATCCGACCACCCCCGAAGAGTATCTCTAGAAACACGTGAGAGAATAATTGAGGGGCACCAAGATAATATTGTAGCTACTGCAGGTCTGCTAGCTCATGGACGCGGAGAAGCGTTCGATTATCTAATTGGAGAAAAGACTAATGACCAAGCTATGAAAGCCATCGATGCAGCAGTGGCGTCTATGCTTTTGGCGGATCACCCAGTGATTAGCGTTAATGGTAATGCGTGTTCCCTGGTACCAGAAGAGCTTGTGGAATTATCAGAGATTTGTGGAGCGCCACTAGAAATCAATCTTTTCTATTATCGAAAGGAACGTGAGGATGCGATTGTAACGGCCCTAAAGAAAGCAGGAGCAAAAGAGATTCTTGGCACTATTGAACGACCATCAGAGACTATTCCCGAGCTGAGCAGTAATCGGCGCAAAGTGGACTCTGATGGAATAGGCTCTGCAGATTTAGTAGTTGTTCCACTTGAAGATGGAGACCGAACGGAGGCTCTGAAACGAATCGGCAAGTTCGTGGTCACAATTGATTTGAATCCTATGAGCCGTACGTCCGTTTATTCCGATATTACTATCGTTGATAACATAGTTCGAGCAATGCCTTTGATGGTTGAACGTTCACGTGATTTGAAACACGAACCTAGAGAGAAACTAGAAGCGATAGTCAAGGCTTTTGATAATAGGAAGAATCTAGAAACCGCTATCGAAAGAATTATTGAACACTTAGAAAAGCAAGCGGCTGGTTTCGCCAACATCACAAAGGAGGAAAATAGATGAACATTGTCATAATGGGTGCTGGAGCCATAGGAAGCCTATTTGGTGGTATGATGGAGATGGCACAGCCTGGTGCTGTAACGCTGATTGCACGTCAGCCCCATGTTGAGGTAATCAAGAAGAACGGACTTCAGATAAAGGGTGTTGTGGGTGAAACTGTGTTGGATATCAACGCGGAAACAAGTGCCAATGGCATCGCGGAAGCTGACGTTGTTTTCATAACTACAAAAGCATATGATTCAGTTGCAGCTGCACGAAAAATAAAGCACTTGATTGATAATGGAGCATATGTTGTAGTTGTTCAGAACGGTCTAGGTACTGAAAACCAGATTGCGAAGGTCCTTGGAAGTAGGAGAGTGCTCAGAGCAACCACATGTATGGGCGCTATCTTAGAGTCTCCGGGAGTCGTGAATGCGACTGGAGAAGGAATCACAGAAATTGGGTCACACTACCCTGAAAACAGTGAACTGATTAAGATGACCGTTGAGCTCATCAATGACGCCAATATCAAAACACGGGGTAGTGAAAATATTGAGGGTGTAGTATGGACCAAGACTATTGTCAATTGTGGTATAAACCCAATTGGTGCAATCACTGATATGAAGAACGGTGAGGTCTACAGCAGTGCTGTACTGAGAGAACTCGTCATTAAACTAGTGGAAGAAACCGTTGAAGTTGTAAAGGCACTTGGAATAGAACTAACCACAACCGACCCCATTCGTTATACACTTGGTACAGCAAAAGCAACTGCCAATAATACGAACTCAATGCTTCAGGACATAAAGGCGCGCAAGAGAACCGAGATTGAAACGATTACTGGGGCAGTGGTTAAAATGGCGCATAAACTCGGTTTGGAAACTCCAACAAGTGAGGCCGTGTATGCGCTCGTCAAGGCCATTGAAGCGAAATACTTGGAGAACGAAGATGTTCCTGATGAAGATATTACAATGGCGACAGATGAACTGATAAAGACACTGTCTACACATTAAACCAGGATTTTGCAGTCTTATAAGACGACATTGCTGACCTCTGAGCATTAGTAAGCATTGGACGCATATGGCCCGGTAATGCGGTACTGAATTCAATTTTTGTTAGGATTTCTAGGGATTCGACTAGTTGCTGTGGATTTCCAGTTGGAAAATCAACCCTACCAAAGCTCCCTCCTGCGAATAGCGTATCCCCCGTAAACATCACTCCTTCCTCCTTGAAATAGAAGCAGCAACTTCCCTCAGAGTGCCCCGGAGTATGTATGACTGTTGCCTGCAATTCACCCAGTTTCAATTCATCTCCATCTCTAAAGGGCCGGTCAATCTTCATCTTTGGAAGCTTAACACCAAAGGTGCTTGATAAGGTCAGTTGCATGTCGCCCGCGTTTATGCGATTTGCCTCTCTTTCGTGGAGATGAAGCACAACATCGGTCCTGTCCATTATTGGTGCGACGCCTCCAATATGATCTATATGACTGTGTGTAAGAGCAATATCTGTGATATCCTCAATCGAATAGTCCAATGATAGAAGTGCTTTCTCAAGATTTTGCAGATGTGCCCCTGTTCCGGAATCGATTAGAACCAGTCTATCTCCCGACTCAATTAAACCAATATTTGAGTCGAAGGTACTACTGACTTGGAGATGAATTCCTTCTGTTATCTGTTGAAACATTAAGTCACCTCATTTGCTCCATCAGGAGGTCAATATCATCTTTTGTGTTGTAAAAATGCGGGGATACCCGCAATCTTCCATTGCGAACAGAGCAGTGGATATTTTCCTTCAGCAAAGAATTATGAAGCATTTCAACATGGGATGGCTTGCAGGATACAATAGGTGAACGGTTTCTTTCTTCAAACCTGTAGTATTCTATGTCGGATTCATCCAAACATGTTCTAAGATAATCCGACACCTCAAGAGCTGCTTCTTCCCGTTTCCTGGAAGGAATATCTAGCAGCAAATCGAGGGATTTCAGGAATCCAACATACGCCATCATGGCTGGTGACCCTACCTCGAAGCGTCTGGCATCATCAAGAGGCTTTCTCATAGCATAACCAAAATCCTCCATATTCTTTACTCCCCACCATCCAAGATACGCAGGAGTCACTATATCAAGGAGCTCCTTTCTAAGAAAGAGAAATCCAGCTCCGATCGGTCCAATCAACCATTTGGCTGCTTGAGCTGTTGCGAAATCCACTCCCATTTCTTGAAGGTCTATGTCTTTCCATCCTGCAGCTTGAATTATGTCAACAGCAATGAAGCCGCCCATTTCATGCACAGCATCAGCCAGCATTTCTATATTGGGAACATATCCTGAGGAAAATTGAACCAAACTAATTGCCACAACACTTGTATTCTCATCAATAGCATTCAAGAAATCATCATCAGAAACTGCTCCCTGTTGTGACCTAACTACTTTGAGTTCTATATTGTTTCTTTTTGCAATGTACTGCCAGGGAATATAGTTTGCCGGAAATTCAAGGTCACAAATTACGATATTAGAATCTTTGGGGTAATCCAATCCATTTGCAAAGGTATTCAGGCCGGTTGAAGTATTGGGCACGAATCCATACTCTTCACGAGTTCCGCCTAGTAACTTGGCCAAGTTACTTCTTATTATGTCAAATGTGGCAAGGGTCTTCTCAAAATCCCCTTTAGCCGCTACTCTACTTTGAAGATATTCTCCTACTGCCTTAACGGTTCTTTGGGGCATGATGCCTGTGGAGGCATTATTGAGATAGACCATTGTATTCAGAGTCGGGAACTCAGTCTTGCGGAGCTTCTCAACAAACGATGATGTCATGATATGGCGAACTCAATAAATTGGCTGATAAAGCTCACTGATTACATTCACCTAAAGTTTAAGTCTATCCTAGCATTTTTGTGTGACTGGAGAGAGGTTTGTCCCTATTCCGTAGAATCATTGCCCGACTAAAAGGGAAGAAGGAGGAAAAGGAAGAAAAATCAGAGGACACCACGACCTCAGAAACTACGCAGCGAAGAGATATGGACAAACCAAAAAAAGTCGAAAAACCAACCCCAGAATCCAAGGAAGTCCCTGCTAAGGCAGAGCCTCCGAAAAGGAAAGTGTATGAGGATTCAACTCCTCCCGATGGTAGCATTCTTGCATCATCAGCAAGCTTTAGGGTCAATACTGAAGAAACAAAGAACCTGGCTGAAGAAGCAAAAATAGGGGAACATTCTACAGCTGAGATGGTTCCAGGATATGCTTTGAAGCGAGATGATCAGGGCAGAATCCACATCAAGATTGTGTTCTATGGTCCATCTTTATCAGGAAAGACTACAGCCCTTAGATGGTTGTTTTCTCACGTTAGATCTCTATCCAAAGGTAAGCTTGTCGAAATTGCAGACGATTTGGGACGAACCACTTTCTTTGACTTTGTACCTGTTACAGCTAGCGAGAAAATAGTATTTGATGTCTTCACCGTAGCAGGTCAGAGGAGGCACGCGCGTCAGAGAATCAATGTCCTTCGCGATGCTGATGGCATAATATTCATGGCTGACTCTCGACCCGAGATGACAAATGAGAATCTGGCGTCTTTGGAAGAGCTAAAGATTGCACTGGGGACTGATAGGATAGCTAACATGCCCATTGTTGTTTCATTGAATAAACGTGACCTTCCAAATGCTTTGCCGGTTGACTATATGGTCGATCTGTTGGATGTTGATGGATACCCTGTCTTTCCCACAATAGCCACCGAAGGCAAGAACCTTCTGAGAATGTTTCAACGCATTCTTAGAGACTCTCTAATCTTTCGCGTAGGGCTCTAATCTTGGCTTCTTTCGTTGAGAGGCAATTTTCCCATCTCAAGTTCTTCAATGAGTGTAATGATTTCTTGCTTTGCTTGTTCCATTATGGCTTTTCCCTTCTCTGCTGTTGCTTTCGTCGGATCGCCATACGTCGCTTTAGGATAAAGCTCTTCTCTATACCAGGCTGATACAACTCGATATCTGGTTGCAACTCTAGCCGGGTTTGCGGATTGCATGTCAACCAAGTCGGGCCTAACAAACAGCATTTCAGAGGTTTCGTCCTCTCCTGCATGTCCCATCGGGGTTTCCACCAGCTCATTTCTTACATCCTTGGCAAGATCCCGCCACCAATTTATTATTATTACTACGCGTTCGCCCTTTTTGGTAGCAAGTCTAGCAGCACTCTCTAGATGCGGAGTATTCCCGCCATGCCCATTTAGTGCAACTATATACTTGAATCCATGAATGAAGACGCCCTTCATGATATCAGTGTAGAAATCAATGAGTGTTTTTGGCTGAACGGAAATGGTGCCTTGAAACTGATTGAAAATCCAACTGTCTCCAAATGGAATAGTTGGAAGTACTACCGCTTCTGTATTCTCAGCTATGTGCTTGGCGAGATGCTCTGGGAGTATGGTATCTGTCCCAAGTGGCAAATGCCTACCATGCGCTTCAAGTGAACCTGTTACAAATACAGCGATATTGGTATTCTTGCACTCAGACAGGAACTGCCCATGGGTAAATTCGTTCCAAAATGGCATTGTTACTCGAATTACATTGCACATCAACTCCAATATTAATCATCTGCTCAGTATCTGAATGCGAATCTGTATAACCACCGAAAAGGATTAAAGAACACCATAGTAGGGCGGTGCTTAGTATTGGCTACACGGCCTTGCTTTGATGATAGCCCCGTGGTGTAGCGGTCCATCATGAGGGGTTCTGGTATCATTGAGCTCTTTTAGCTCTCAGATAGGAACTCCCCTTGACCCAGGTTCAAATCCTGGCGGGGCTACCACTTTCCCCATGTCTGCACTCAGAAAAGATGCCCTCCGCGCGTCTGTCGTCTCTTTTCTTTTTTCGAATAATTTAACCTTTTTAGCGCAATACTATACATTTAAAGGGATTGATGACCATTAATTAAAGACGACAGTAGACCCGTAATTCAACGGTTTTCTGTTGCTTTGACTGGCGTCCCTCCCGGCGGCTATCAATGAATACGGGTCCTGTCGAATTCCTATTCTCAGCAGGACAACCTTCATATCAATGTAGAGCCTCAATTACTATGGAAAGTATGCATCATGGAAACAGTCGAGCTCGGCTGGGATAAATTTTGGGCCGAACTATTTCGAGTGAAGCATCGTCGTTCGATTCCAGGGATTGAGCATTATGATGAGATGGTTGTGGATTTTTGTTTAGAAACCCTGAATCTCAAAGAAGGGGACGCGATTCTTGATATTGCATGTGGCGCAGGGGATCATAGTGTTCTTTTCGCAAAGAATGGTCTTGAAGTAACTGGATTTGACCTGTCACAAACGCTTATCGATGCGGCCACACAGCATGCCCAAGAAGCGAACGTTGATATCAATTTCTATCGTGGAGATATGAGAGAGATTAACTTCGTCCAACGGTTTAAAGGTGCTGTTCTACTCAGCCATAGCTTCGGTTTCTTTAACCATGAGGAAAATAAGTTGGTGCTTGAGGGTAGCTACAACGCTTTGATTGAGGGTGGTAGACTGCTCCTTGATTTGATGAACCCTTACAATCTTCCTAAATTCCAAAAGTCTTGGACTGAGCTTGACGGCGGCTACCTTCTCAGCGAGCCACATTTTCTTGATGCTCCTGCTGGGGTTCTACGTGGCAGACCTGCTACCTACATTGATGCAGAAGCCTCGAGAATTGTCTTAGCCAATCAAGACGCACTCGCAAACAACAATATTCGCATGTACACCGCCCTTGAAATTTGTGCCCTTATATCAGAGGTTGGCTTTGAGAAGACTGAACTCTTTGGGCAGAATAAGCTTCCTCGCTGTCAGTACACTGCGGGATCTGATAGGATGGTTGTCGTTGCCACAAAGTAGCTCCTCTGACGGAAATCTTTTAAGAACCTGTTAGACTCGTCGCGCATGCCACCGAACTACTTTCGGTGACCCCGCCGAGTTCTCTCGCGCTAACTCTGGCAGTCCGGGTCAGATTATGGTTATTACTCAAAACGAGTGTGAAAAAGATGGTTAAGATTAAGGAGCCTGATGCAATTAAGAGGCTCATCAAGTCAGATAATTACGAACAGAAGCGCATTATTAGCATATCTGCGCATATCGATCACGGTAAGACGACAACCACCGACTATTTGATGCGTCGTGCTGGTCTTATGAGTGATGCCGCAGCCGGTCAGGCACTGATGACTGACAGCGATGAAGAAGAACAGGAAAGAGGAATCACAATCTTCACCTCCGTTGTCCTCCTGAACTTCGAAATTGACGGCGAAGAGTATCTAGTACAGTTATCCGATACCCCCGGTCACTTGTCATTTACCGGCGAGGTTTCACGCGCTCTAAGAGCTAGTGATGGTGTAGTTATTCTAGTAGACGCACTCGAAGGTGTAATGACTCAAACTGAAACAAATATCAGATTAGCAGTTGGCGGAGAGGCATGCAAGCCAGTACTATTCGTGAATAAGGTTGACAGACTGATTAACGAGCTGAAGCTGCCTCCCGAAAAGGTATACGAGAGAATTGACATCATTATTGCAAAAGTGAATGAACTCATCAAAAAAGTTGCGCCAGACGATTTCACGAAGAACTGGCGAGTCAGCTTCGAACAGGGCAGCGTTGCTATTGGCAGTGCAAAGACTGGATGGGCATTCACCATGGAGACTTTGAAGAAGAATAACATCAAGCCCACAGTAGTCTTTGAGAAATATAATGAAGGCGATGAGCGGTGGCTTCGAGAGAACCTTCCCCTTGATGATGCTATACTGGAGATGATTGTCAAACATCTTCCAAATCCGAAGGAAGCTCAGATCTACAAAATACCACGAATCTGGAAAGGAGACCCTGAGAGTCCAGAAGGAAAAGCATTGCTCAAATGCGATCCTGATGGTCCACTCCTCGGAATGATTACCAAAATCTTTGTTGATCCCAAGAGCAAGAGGCCCACTCTAATTGGACGAGTATTTTCAGGCACTCTGCACTCTGGTGAAGAAATCAGACTTGTGAATATGAAGCAAACCGCTAGAGTTCGAAGGTTAGGGGTACAAGAAATCACTGACATCCTTCCCATGGAAGAGATACCTGCGGGAAACCTATTCTCAATATTTGGCTTCATGTGTCCTTCTGGAGAAACTTTTGTGGCTGAAGGTTCCGATATGAAAGGCTTTGAGGCAATAGAATATGTGAGTGAACCAGTTGTGAGCCGAAGCATAAAGCCTGTCGACCCTCAAGACATTGCCAAACTGGGTGAAGTTGTTCGGAAATGGATTATGGCAGATCCGACAGCCAGATTCTTCCATGACAAGGAGTCTGGAGAATACCGCTTAGATGGAATCGACCCTCTTCAGATAGAGATTCTTACAAAGCGTATCAATGAGCAAGTGGAAATCAGTGTATCTGAGCCAATCATTGTCTATCGAGAAAAAATGACTGAGACCGGAGATGAATTCCATACCAAATCACCAAACGGTCACAATAGAATCAAGATGTTTCTCGAACCTTTGGACGAGAAGACCGTGGAACTGATCAAGAAAAAGAAAGTAACCATAGAGATGCCCGAGCGTGAACGTGCGCAGCTTCTCAGAGATGAAGCAGGATGGGATGCCAAAGAGGCTCGTAAAATCCTTGATATCTACGAGAATTGCATGTTAGTGGACCAGATGAGTGGTGTACAGCGATTTGACAGGATCGAGCCTTACGTCAAGAGCACATTCAAGGAATTTGTGGAATCGGGCCCACTGGCTCATGAACCTGTAATGGGCGTGAAGGCAACAATTACAGACGCAACAATTCATACAGACCCTGCTCATACGGGCTACAATGAGGTTGCCACAATGACCAGTGCTGCTTTAAACCTGAGCTTTCTAACTGGGCGTCCTGGTCTATATGAGCCTATCCTCAATGTGGATATCAAGACTCCAACGGACACTCAGGGTGGAGTTATCAAGGTTCTGACTTCCCACCGTGGACAGATTGTCACGATAGAAGGTGAAGAAGAGGCGGTTGCGGTCAAGGGCACACTACCCACTGCAGAAACAATAGGCATTGCTGATGAATTCAGAAGTGCAACGGCTGGTAGAAGCTTCTTTGGTTACGAATTTAGAGGCTTTGAGGCACTGCCCTCCAATCTTCAAGAAGAGATTATCCTTGAGATACGTGAGCGGAAGGGAATGCCCAGCGAACTACCTACTCTGGGTTCATGGAGCCGTTGGGTATACAGGCGTACATAGATTTTTGTTTGAGTGGCATCCCCTAAAGGATGTCACCTTTCCTCTCTTTTTGGATAGATATAAGTTATTAGAGCTCTATTGCCCAACTGATTGTCATGGCATTTGATGTAAAGGAAACTCTTGAAGCCCTAGTCTCTTTTGAAACAACAAATACAGATGAGAAGAAGTCTGGATCCGAGTGCCCCAAGTACATCTTGAGTCGCTTGGAAGATTATGGATTCAGGACCGAGCTTATCGAGTCTGAAGGATATTACAGTGGACTTGGAGAATTCGGTGAGGGGGAATACTCTGTGCTATTTCTTGCACATTTTGATGTAGTTCCTGTAAGTGACAACTGGGAATACCCAGCTTTTGAAGTCACCTACGACAGCAACAGGGCATATGGAAGAGGAACTTGTGATGATAAAGGGAATATTGTATCGCTGCTCAACATGGCAAAAATGATCAGTGAAGGCGAACCGAGCTGTATCACAATGATTGGTGTTACTGGTGATGAAGAGATTGGAGGGCGGAATGGCGCATACGTTCTGCAGAAGAAGCTGCTTCATGAGGATCGTTTTCCTGACTATGTGATTATCGCAGATGGCCTGAATCAAGATATAATCAACCGGCGGCGTAACATTCTTCCGACAATATTCAGAACCAAGAAGAAAAAAGCGACCATTATGGGAACTAGGGACACCCTGCGTTTTGAAACGGAAACATTCGGAACTGATACTAGACATTCAGCATATCTAAGATTAGGCGTAGATAGGCATGCCATGCTCGCCGCATCAAAATACATGGATTTACACTCTGATTTACTAGTGACAAATGTACGAGGCGCCTTTGTTAAATCAAATGTTGTCCCCGATTGGGTGGAGATGGATATCATTGAGCCCACGGATGATGGTGAAGAATGTGAATATGATGGAAACTTGACCAATCTCATGAGAGAGCTGCTAACAATAGCAAGTACCAGCTTTCCTACTCGCCTCTCGGATAAGGGAACCATAATCAATCCGAACATCCTCGAAGACCGTCGTGATTCATGGAAACTACATTGCGACATACGAGCCATGACTAATGATGCTGAAGAGGTGAAAGAGTCCTTTGAAAGAAATCTGAAGGATAGAGTGAATCTCGAAGAACTTAAGGTTCATGCTGGAATGGGCTATGTTGATTCAGATCCCTCTTCAAAGCTTATAGGGACTGCCCGGAAGGTACTAGAGGAATTGTCAATACCATATGCAATCGTTGAAGGCTTTGGCGCATCGGACTCAAGATATTTTGCAGGACATGGCTCCGATGTATTTGATTTTGGCCCAAGAGGCGATAATTTGCATGGGCCCAATGAATGGGTGTGGCTTCCTTCACTCGATGAGAATGCCCGTTTCTATCACCAATTGGTAAAGAAAATTGCTGATAGTGAATGATATTCCTTACAATGGTGACATTCCGACTTTTATCTCAAGGTCATCTATTTCCCAAGTCTTAACATGGTCGTACTGACCCCATTTTGGCTCTTCTTCAGGACCTACTAGATTTGTGGACTCTGACCGAGTTTCATTTGACAGATACCCCTCATACATTTGTGCAAGCTGGAGGGAATCCTCATCCGAAAACTGAACGAGCAGGTCGATGTTTTTGTCGACGTCCAGATCCAGCTCTTTTCTCATGACCTGCACTCTTCTCGTTACATCTCTAACAAGGCCTTCTGCTTCAAGGTCCTGTGTTCTTGTGAGGTCCACGTATACCTCACCTATTCTGCTTTCTGCCCGGCTAAGGTATTTTGGTAATGTTTCTTCAAATTCCACATCATCAACTTCAATCTTGAGGTTGTCTTCACCAACTCTGAGGGATGCCTCTCCCTTCTGCAAGTCAGTTCTCAACTTGTTAGCATCTGTTTCTTGAAGCACTTTTACTAGGTCCTTCATCTTATCCTTATACTTCGGACCAAGTGTTTGATAGTTTGGCTTTATACTCAAATCGAGGAATTGAGAAACAACATCTGAATCTAGTACTTCGAATTGACGTGTATTCAAATCCTCGAGGAGCAGCCCCCTCAATGAGAGCGCTCTTTGTCCAACTTCATCACTTGCTGGTATTAACATAACCTTGGCAACTGGATGACGAAGCTTTACACCTTTCTTATTCCTAGCATGACTTGATGCAGAACGCAACTCTTGAAGCACATGAAACGCTGCCTCTATTTCTGAATCAAATAGTGAATCAGAAACTTGGGGCATCTCCGTCATATTGATGGATTCGAAATTTCTGGCAGTGAAGCGGTCCAAGAAGTGTTGGTACAAATATTCGCCTAAGAAGGGAGTGAATATATTCAAGCAACGAAGGATAGTATCCATCGCGTAAAACAATGCGTCATATGCCATAATTTTCTTTGGATTGTTCGCATCGAGCCAGACCCTTTTCTTCACTAGAGGGAGGTAGACCCGGCTAAGGTCTTCTGAGATGAATTCTAACAGAACTCTTCCTGCTAGGTGCCAGAGATACTTGTCCATATGCTTGTGAAACTCTTTGAGGACACTCTGCACACGGGATAGAAGCCACTTGTCTTCCATTTCCGCCTTGTCCAAGTTGTCCAGCATGCGCTTTTCGTCATACTTGAACTCATCCAATTCCATGTATGTTTCGGCAAAGAGCACAACATTCCAGAGAATGTCAAGATTCCTTCTAGTCAGTTCTATCTGTTTTTTGCTGAAATTGGTTCTTGTCCACGAAGCTGAACGTGTAAGCATATACATTCGGAATGGATCTGCACCCAAGTCCTCGAATGCATCTTTAGCCCAGACGACATTACCTTTTGACTTGCTCATTTTTCCTCCATCTTCATCCAATACATGCTCTTGACTTACGCACGCCTTGAATGCAACATCCCCATGAAGAAGAACAGAAGTGTACAAAAGACTGTAGAACCAACCTCGAGATTGATCAACCGCTTCGGTGATGAAGTCAAATGGAAATATCTCTTCGAATAATCTTGGGTCCTTCAGGTAATGTAGACTGGCTGTGTGTGCCATTCCCGAATCCAACCAGCAGTCCAAGACAAACTCTTCACGATACATTTTCCCATCGCATTTTGTACATCGCAGAACAACCTCGTCAACCCAAGGTCTGTGCATTTCAAATTCATCTGGAAATTCTATTGCTCGTTCCCTCAGCTCCTCGCGACTTCCTATGACTATCTCTTCATCGCAATCTTCACAGACCCAGACCGGTAGTGGTGAACCCCATATTCGAGAGCGAGATATACACCAGTCATCTGCATTTGCGACCCAGTCTCCGAATCTGCCAGTACCAGCCCATTCGGGGGTCCAGTCAACTGACATATTCTTCTCTACCAGCTTTTCTCTCACTCCCTCCATTTTGAGGAACCATTGAGTGGCGTCTGCAAGGTAGATTAAGGGTGAGTCGCATCGCCAACAGTGAGGATACTCGTGTTCTATAGTTTCTTTATGAACCAAGAGACCTTTGTCTGCTAGAATCTTAGGCACCATCTCATTTGTATCAAAGACGAACTTTCCTTCAAACATAGGGACTTCGTCAGTGAATCTTCCCTTGCTGGTGACTGGATTCAAGACTGGAACCCCGAATTCCTTGCCCACCTCAAAGTCATCTGGGCCGAACCCTGGCGCGGTATGGACCAAGCCTGTACCCTCTTCTACAGTCACGTGAATTCCAGTTACTACTGCATGCATGAATTTCTCATTATGTTCTTGATGGAAAGGAACTTCTTGTTTGAATGGATGAACGTATTTCCATCCAAGCATCTCCTTGCCCTTTATTCGCTCTTCGAATTCATAATCTTCAATTCCAGCCTTCGCCATGACGGTTTCAACTAGATCCTCTACTATCCACCAGAACTCATCCCCCACTTTCAGTTTCACGTACGTGTAGTCGGGATGAACAGATACGAGTTCATTCGAGAGGAGTGTAAAGGGCGTTGTAGTCCATATTACCAGATATTCATTTTTCTTGTCTTGCCTTCTGAACTTCACATAGATGGATGGATCCTCTTTTGTTTGATACCCCTGTGACACCTCATGTCCAGATAGTGCTGTTTCACATCTCGGACATATTGGATTCACTCTGTAGCCTCTTCCAAGGAGTCCCTGCTCACTTGCTAGCTTTAGAAAATGCCAGACATGTTCAATATAATCATCTCTTCTTGTCTGATATGCGGTTTCATAATCTAACCACAGACCTAATCGGACTGAATCTTCCACCCATCTCTCCAGATAGAAGTCGACTAGTTCCTTACACTTCTTCACGAAGGTTTCAAGACCGATTTCTGACTCTATCTCTCCCTTCTCAGCCAAGCCCTCATTCTTTTCCACTTCGAGCTCTACTGGAAGCCCTTGCATATCCCAACCGCCCCTTCTCCATACATTGTATCCTTTCATTGTCATGTACCGAAGCTGGGCATCTTTCATAGCTCTTCCGCGGGCATGACCTACATGCATGAAACCATTTGTTGTGGGTGGGCCTTCCAAGAAGTTCCATCTTGGTCCGTCTTTTCTCATCTCCACAGTTTTCTCTTTGATATCATTTTCCGCCCAGAAATCTAGTATCTCATCTTCAACGAGTTGCGGATTGTATCTCTTTGGGAGTGGGCTCATTCTATTCTCCTCTCTGTTTTGTTGGCACTGAAATTCAAATATGGCAGAAGTAGTCTGCTCGTCCCCAAGTTTGAGAGAAGCATATACCAATCACTAGTTGAAAGGCCAATATTATTGGCTAATTTGGCAATCCATCCTTTACTCTCCTTGTGGACTACTCGTTATGTCAAGCGTTCTGGTTAAAAATCTTAGGCTAAGCATAATTGACCACTCTTATACTGATCCGTTTGAATAAGTGCAACCAACACTTAATTGTCAGCCACCTGAAAATCATATGCATTGAACATCGTACGGTGATTACAATTGTCGCGTCTTGAAGAACAATCATTGGATAAGCTTGCTGACATTATCTACAATATCCTTTGGCAGGATTTGCTTGAGGTCTGGCGAATAGTACATGCGAAGATGGAAGAGGAAGGAACAGAGGCAGTCCGTTCTGCTTTTAGTGACGCCCAAGAACGTTTTCTCAAAGGGCCATTTGAAGATTATCTGGAAGTCAGATGGGGGATGAACCTATGTGTTCATTGTAATGATAATAATGTTGAGAAGAATGGAATTGCCTATGTGGATGAGGATGGGGATGGACTAGAATTCAATCAATGCCTGAACTGCCAAATAGGAATAATTTACAACATTAAATTTGCAAAGGCTGTTTTCGAAACCTATACTATTGGATTGGGTGGTCGGGACGAGTTCAATGGCATGTCGATTTTCTGGAATGCCATCGTACCCAAATCACTAGAAAAATTTCTCCCGTCATATGAGATAATAAAGAATGGACAGTGGATTGGTACTGTTTCCTTGGACAACTCAGGGAGTACGAAATTCTTGCCTTTCAAAAATATGAAACATGGTATTGAGAGGGACGCAGACGCACCTTGGATAGAAGATATCCCGGATGATGTTGCACAAGCTCTAGACGATTTCAAAGAAAAGGCGAAGGAACATATCGAAGTCGCAATGATATTGGCTGAGTAAATGGGGGGGGAACGGCATGGATTCAGACGAGAAGTTGGTGAGAGACCGTATACCCGAACTGATCGAAAATGATGGGCAGAAGCCTAAATATAGACGTGCCAGCGGTGAAGAGCTGGACTATCTTCTGCGGGCGAAAATAGTGGAAGAATCAAAAGAGCTTCTTGAATCGGGCGATACAGAAGAACTTGTTGATATCTTGGAGGTTATTGAAGCTCTGCTTCGGCTCCGCAATGTGGACTCAGCATTCTTGGAGATTCAAAAACACGCCAAGCGTCTGGCCCGTGGTGCATTCGAGAAGGGATATGTTCTCTCTTTGGATAGTCTCGATAATCATTGACTCCCTATTCATACTCTGAATGCTCGGATAAAGATTATATTGCTTCAAACGAGGCGACATACATCAATACCACCCTGTTCAGTGGTGGTTACATTTTCATGGGAGATCAATACTAATGGAAATAGAAAACGTTGAGCCAGTACCTGGCAAGGAGATTCATCATGAGGATGGCGGTGATCTTTCCCGCTACCATGTTGAGAAACATGAGGTAAGAGAACTTCCTTACAATACTAAATCAATTTGTCCGGAGTGTCTCCTAGTGGATGATGAGGTTCATGTCATCGATGCCACTTTGTATGAAGAAGACGGCAAAGTAATGTATAAGAAAAAATGCGACAAGCATGGTAAATTCCTTGATATCTATTGGGGCGATGCCGACATGTTTAGGACGGCACAGCAATGGTGGTATAAGACCGTTGGACTAGATAATCCCCGGACTGAAACAGTAGACGGATGTCCAAATGATTGCGGACAATGCCCAGAACATAAATCGCATACAGCTCTTGCACTGCTGGACGTCACAAACAGGTGCAACCTTCGTTGCCCGATATGTTTTGCACATGCAGCTGAGTCTGGAACTGTCTATGAACCGGAACCAGAAGAAGTTCTTGAAATGATGCGAAATCTTCGCAGCAATCTTCCTGTTCCAGCCCCGGCTCTACAGTTTGCTGGGGGTGAACCAACTGTGTCCAAACATTTGCCCCAATATATCCGTTGGGCCAAGGAATTGGGCTTTAAACACGTGCAAATAGCCAGCAACGCAATCCGAATCGGAAAAAGCAAGCAGTATACCCAGGAGCTTCTTGATGCTGGTCTATCAACTATTTACATGCAGTTTGATGGTGTCACTCCTGAGCCATACATTGAAGCCCGGGGAACAAACCTTCTTCCCTTGAAGGAGCAAGCCATACAGAATTGTCGCGAAGTTGGACTGGATTCACTCGTACTTGTTCCGACCGTCGTACGTGGCGTCAACCACGATCAACTGGGTTCCATTATAGAATATGCTGTGGAGAATTATGATGTTATCCGTTGTGTCAATTTCCAGCCTGTGAGCATTACTGGTCGTATTGATTATGATGCTAGAACCGACATGAGGATTACAATCCCCGATTGCATACATCTCATAGAGGAACAAACCAATGGTACGATTCCAGCCACAGAATGGTATCCTGTACCAGCTATGATGCCAGTGGGTAGAGCTCTTGGAATGATGAAGGGTACTCCTCAGTTAGAGCTTAGTGCACATTTTGCATGCGGGATGTCTACATTTCTCTACATCAATGATGATGGTTCTTATGAACCCATCACGAACCTGATTGATGTGGACAAATTCATCCAGCTTCTTGAGGACATTGCTAACCTTTATGCTGATGAGAAAATGGCCGCCAGCAAACGGGCGAAAGCCAAGTTAGCTGCGGGAATCAGACACATCAAGCGTAAGGGCATCATGAAAGACCTGTTGTCAGCTTTCCTGAGGCGGGGTGACTATAGCTCGCTTTCCAAGTTCATGGAACGCGTTATTATGATTGGCATGATGCACTTCCAGGATCCCTACAACTTCGACTTGGAACGAGTACAACACTGTGATATCAACTACTCTGTTCCTGATGGCAGAATTATCCCATTCTGCACAATGAACACTATCCACCGTTCGCGAGTTGAGAAGAAGTTCAGCATGCCAATAGAAGACTGGCGTGGAAGACACAAGCCTGACAAGGTTGAGGAAGAGAGCATTTCTAAACCCTACAAAGGCGATTAATACATAGATTAGTGAGAGTCCGCTGAATTGCCCGGACCTCCTCACTTCTCTGTTTAATATTTTCATCTTTTATCTTTGGCAGGTTTAACCTGAGAATATGCCACGATATCTGGGTTTCTTAAAAATGAAATCTGGAGCCTTTTCTTTGTTGTTTTGTAAGAGATGGGAGGAAAAGAACTTAGATGCGCCCTAACATTAAACCCAAGTTAAGTTTTTTAAAGCGTCTACGACCTCAAAGAAAACCTTAATAAGAAGTACCACAAACGTGAGAGTGTCGAGTGGTAGCCAATGAGGGAAACGGGGCTACGACTATGATGCAAACGAACATTGGCGGGTACGTGGGCTAGTTTTTCGTTACATGCCCTCAATTACGAAACTCCCCCCTCCTACCACGATTTCCCACGTCCCGCCACCTTCTTCTACACAGCATTATCTGACCAAGCGACGTCTTTAAAGTGGGTCTTTTTTTGTATATTCTGTTGGAGATACTCTGCTTGAACGACCAGTTGCCCTATCTTGATGAAACGTTAAGCATTGAAGAGCGATTGCAAGACCTACTTTCTCGCTTGACCCTTAAGGAGAAATTCTCCCTTCTTAGCAGTCAAGGTCGCCACCGAATCTATGTCACAAAGGGAATAAAGCGGCTACAAATTCCCCCTTTCAAGGTGACTGATGGCCCGTTAGGGGTTGCACGACACTCAAGCTGGTTCAAGAAGAACACAAGATTTCCCGCCACAATCTCTTTAGCAGCCTCGTGGAATAGAGGTCTCGCGCATAGTGTTGGAACTGCAATGGGACAGGAAGTACGGGCATGTGGGCGGCATGCTCTCCTTGCACCAGGAATCAACATCCATAGAACTCCCCTCTGCGGAAGAACATTCGAATACTTCAGTGAAGACCCGTTTCTCACAAAGGAATTAGCTGTGCAATTTGTCAAAGGTGTACAGAGTCAGGAAATTGCTGCATGTGCAAAACACTATGCGGCGAACAATCAGGAAATCGACCGAAAGACGATGAGTGCTGAGATAGATGAACGAACATTACATGAGATCTATCTCCGGGCATTCAGAGCATTGGCAAGAGACGCAGAAGTTTGGTCTTTCATGACTTGCTATAATATGGTAAATGGTGTCTATGGTGCAGAACATGAATACCTGATTAGAGATGTTCTGATTGACAAATGGGAATTTGATGGTATGGTCATGACTGACTGGTTAGCGACTGGCGGAATAGAGGATACAGGATCCTGCGTAGATGCAGGACTCACACTTGAGATGCCCTTCCCCGCAAAATACAAGGTAAGCTCTCTTGAGAAAGCCTTCGAAGAGGACAAGTTCACCGAGGATTCATTGAATGACTTAGTCATCAGAAATCTACGGACTATGATTCGAACAAGAGCACTCGACCAGGATGAATTTGTACCTTCAGGAGCTCGAAATACACCCGAGCACCAGGATCTCGCACGACATGCAGCTGAAGAGGGAATGGTTCTACTAAAGAACAAAGGAGATCTTCTTCCTCTGAACATTGAACATGTAGATCGCATTGCATTACTAGGGCCGAATCTAAAGAAGAAGTTTGGCAGGTTCCTTTATGGTGGATCATCAGCAGTAGTCCCACCATATGAGATAACTCCACTTGAAGGAATGAAGAACAAGTGCGGCGATACGGTCAGAGTAGTCCACGATCCCGCTAAAGCTGATGTGGCTGTTCTCTTCATGGGCCTTGACCACAGCAGAGGCATGGACTCAGAAACTTACGATAGAAGCTCATTACACTTACCAGAGAAACAAATCGACCTAATTCTAGAAACCACGGCTCAGAATGAAAATACGATTGTCGTTTTAATTGCTGGAAGTCCCATCGCTATGGATCCATGGTTGGATGAGGTGTCCGCGGTTCTCAATGCATGGTATGCAGGAATGGAGGCGGGAACTGCCATCGCTAATATCCTCTTTGGAGATATCAACCCGTCTGGACGGCTACCAATCACATTTCCGAGGAATCTCTCTGATTCTCCAGCGCATCATTCAGGAGATCCTCGAAATTATCCTGGTGATAAAGAGAAAAAGGTATACTATGAAGAGGGCATTTTCGTTGGTTACCGGTGGTTTGACAAGAAGAGAATTGAACCGCTATTCCCATTCGGCTACGGGCTTTCGTACACCACATTTGATCTCGAATCAGTGAAAACCAAGCAGAATATCCTCGTTTCATCGGATGAAGATATAATCCTTGAATTGCAGTTGAGAAACACTGGGGCGACATCAGGTTCCGAGGTTATTCAAATTTACTCACGAGATTTGGATTCCTCTGTTGAGCGCCCCGTGAGGGAATTGGTCGGGTTTGAGAAGATATTCCTTAGACCAAATGAAGCCAAGCAAGTTTCTCTTAAGATCGGCGCTGAGGAGCTTGCCTTCTATGACACCAATATCCATGACTGGACAATAGAACCCGGGGATTTTATGCTGGAGATTGGACAATCTTCAAAACATATTCTGGCAAGGACCGAAATCAGCTATGGATAGAAAATCGAGATAGATTATTTGTTTCTCAATCAATCTCTATGCAATGCAAATTCACAACTCTTATTTCCCATAGCTCTGCATGAAGTTTCTTCCACAGAGATGCTAGGATTTCTCAATACCCCTTCAATAAACCCACTGAAAAAGTGACAAATGGGTCTATTGGCAGTCTTGCCGCGGCATACTGGGCATAACACGATATCATAGACTTCTTTATCACTGTCAAACTTCGTCACAGAGATTTCGTTCAACAAGTCTAGGAGCTCACTCTGTTGTATTACGAGCTTATCTTTGTACTCTGCCTTTGCAATCCGGTATCCAGCATATCTGCCAATGGTTCTAGCAACCAGGTCTTCAAGTTCTGGTTGATTTCCGAAGTAATTGTTCAGTTCTCTAACCAGTTTTATTGTATCCTCCGGGAAGTTTTGGATTATATCAAGTCCTAAATTCAAAACCATATAGAGCTGAGAGAGGGGAATGACCGAAGGTAGAAACTGAATAATCTCCGGATAATCGTTTCTAATCCTCATAAGGTGGTTATACAGATCACGAATATTCGATTTGAAACGCTGATACCTCTCTCCTCGCACATACGCTTCTTCTTTCTGAAGGTGTCCTTCAAACTCCTGGAAGAACTGATTTTCAATTTGCTTTACCAGAATCTTAGCGAATTGATCGTACTCCTGTTTCTCCACGTGAACGACAAAGAGAACAGGGTCTCTGGAGCTGTAGACCAAGAGCCCATTACCGGATTCTATTGCTTTCAGTTCTTCATGACCTAATTCTTTTACGAGATTATTAATGGCGCTTGTGAAGCCTCCAAATAATTCCTCAAATGATTGTCGATTATCCCTTGCAGACCCATCCAAATTAACACTTACAAGTGGAATTCCAGCCAAATGGACGATATATACAGTCCTTACAATACCATTCATCTGCTTTCTTCTCCAAAAAGACGTCGTGAGAAGTCGTAAAATTGACCGAAGGCAATGACGAGTAGGAATATGCTGATTAGAAACAACCAAAGTCTGGTTGGCTTCCAGATATAATCATAAAACTCTCCCGGAGTGAACCAAAACCACTCATCAAATGCATCCATTGCAGAGCTTATGATTCCAAAAACCGAAGAAACGAGCAACGGATAGAAAGTTCTCTTTCTTTCAATCATTGGATATCTTCTTGCTGCATATATGATCACAACAAGTAGCAGCATGAATGCAAACACTGTAAACAAATCCAAAAATGCCTTCACAATCTCTAAAATGCCGCTGGGAGGATGAAACTCGAAGGTAACTCCTTGCATCAATTATAACCCCCATTGCTTTGCGCCATAGTCGGCAATCCGATATACCCCATAGGCGAATAGAAGCAGTCCTATCACGAATGTCGAACCATCAAAAAGATTGAGAACATCAACGAGCGAATCATCGAATTGCAGCGTATCCAAGGCATCGAAAATTGCATGAAACATCAGGAGTGCAATGCCTGCCACAATAGACGTCCAACCCTCTGAGGTGATTCGTGGGTGCTTCTTTCTGATTTTGTATGCAAACAATGTGGCTACAAAAAGGCCTAGGGCTATCAAAGACTCCATGCTAATCAGGAACAGATCCTCTGGGTCTAAAAGGCCTATCTGCATGGCAAGCACTGAATATCAACTATTAGAAGCGGGAATTAAATCTTCCTGAGGAGAATAAGGAAATTAGTGACATGCAATCCTTGCTCTATGAGGTAACGAATACCTATTGATTGCTACGAGAGAAAATCCTTTCTTATGCTGGCTTATTTTTCGGAGGGTGAACAGACCATGGACCTAGAATACTTCTCAGACGAGGAGTATCACCGAGCCTTTATTGACTTCGGTGGAGTCCGAGAAGAAATTGCTCGTCTTTTATTCCATAGCCTTGGGATGAATACAGAAATAATCCTAGATATTCCTGCTGGCCATGGCTACCTTTCCTTTGAAGTTGCGAAACGATTCAAACAGAGTCGTGTCTTGGGTATAGGCCTCCCAAATGATTGCACCGCGTATCTGAGAATTCGGAATCAAAACAAATTCTCGCCTTTCTATGATAGAGTCGATTTCACTGCCTGTGATGCAACGAGATTGGCTTTGCCTGCTGGCTCTTGTGATTTAATAGTTAACTTCCTTGGACTCGAAGATATAAGGATGACAAGGGGTGAAACCGGAGTACTTCAGACACTATCCGAGTTCGCTAGAGTGCTAAGAGGCGGTGCAATACTTGAGCTTACTATCGCAGAATATGGCGATACACCTGAGGAGGAAATTGCCAAATCTGTTTGGGAGAGCATAGGATTGAATGCTGTTTTCCAGCCTATCAACTTCTATAGTGATAAGCTGAACGAACTTGATTTTAAGCTGACAAAGAAGAGAAAAATGTTGTATCCGAAAAAGATGAAAGCTAACCAGGCGAGAGAAGAGATTGAGTTTGCTTGTTTGAATGCCCCCAAGATATACAAGTCATTCGGCGTGAATTCAGTTTCATTTGATGAGATATGGTCCGAGTTCGGTTCTCTGATTGAAACACACGGAATGGCATACTGGTCAAAATTGTGGGTATTAATTTTTCAGAAGGTATGATAGGACGAAAGTCTGTTCTTCTGATCATGCCAAATAAGGAGGCAAGATGTTACCCATGCAATTCTTAATTAGCAGTGCTACCTTATTCTCGGCGAGTTGCGATAGAATGTTACGTAAGAACGAACTGAATTTCCTTCAAGTGGATGCTTTCACAGATACCCGTTTTGGGGGAAATCCCGCTATTGTTGTGTTAGATGCTGACTCTCTTGATGATGAACAGATGTATATGATTGCAGAAGAGATGAGCTCACGGGAAACTGTCTTTGTTTGTAAATCATCTGTCGCTGACTTCTGTTTTCGATTTCTCACGTCAAAGGGTGAAATTGACTTTTCAGGACATTCTGCAATTGCTGCCTTTCATGCACTAGTTGAGGAGGGCAAAGCAGAAGTGGTATACGATGTGACAATGCTCTCATTGGAAACCAAATCTGGGGTTCTGCAGGTTGAGATCGTGAAGAATGAAACCACCCGCACCCATGAAGTCCAAATAACTCATTCACGACCCGAGTTCATGAACACTTATGATACTAAAGCATATGCGGAGGCGCTCGGACTCAATCTTGTCGATATAATGTCTTTGTATCCTATACAGACAGTGAGTACTGGGACTCCTCATTTGGTTATCCCATTGATGAGTCTTGATGCCTTAGAACGGGTCAAACCGAACTTGGATTTGATTGAGAGTTTATCCGCTGATGGTGACTATGACTCAATCATTGCATTCACGAAAGAAACGCATGAAGTAACTTCTGATGCGCATCTCAAACACTTTGCTCCTGCGCTTGGTGTTGCCGAAGAGCCGGCATCGGGGGTTGCTTCAGGATGTTTGGGAAGCTATCTTATTCGGCATGGTATTATTGACTCTACAAATCGTGTTTCAACTATTGTTCTAGAGCAAGGATACCATCTGGGCCGTCCAAGTAAGGTGATAGTGGAAGTAATCGGAGATAGAGAGGGAATCGAACAAGTCAAAGTGAGCGGCACAGCAGTCACTGTGATGAAAGGTGAAATATACATCTAGTTTGATTTCATGTCCCCTGATTGAAAATATGACTCATATGAGAGCATTTTACTTGTTTTGATAGTTCCATGTAATAGTCGTTAATTCATGAAATGATTTTCGACAGATTCAGAAACTCTAAAAAAGGTGTTTGAGGGTGCCAGCTGCGGAAGATGCTTGATGAATGAGTACAAGGCAATTATAGCAGAGGAGCAGAAGAGAGTTAACGACGCTTTGGTGAAGTATCTAGATTCAAAAATTGAACAAGTAAGTCGATTAGGAGATTGGCACACAAAGTACTATGCCAATATCAAGGAGTATATCATGCGCGGGGGAAAACGGCTTCGTCCTATTCTTGTGGCAGTAGGCTATAAATGCATACGAAAAGAAGTAGACATTCAGCATCTCTATCGCGCAGCGTGTTCCGTAGAAATCTTGCATAACGGATCACTCCTCCATGATGATTTAATCGACCATGATGAATCTAGACGTGGAGGCAAGACATTCCATGCCACCTATCGAGACTGGTATAAGACCAGATCTAACAACATGGAAAAGGCTCAAGACTTCGGAATGACCATGGCTATTCTTGGTGGTGATTCTCTCCTCAATATGGGATCAGAAGCGATAAGCGACTCGCACCTGGAACCTGAGATTGCAGTCAAATGTCAGAAGCTCTACCAGACCGCATTCCAATATCTGGCTGATGGTGTGATGCTGGAGATGACAATGGTGAATCAACAGGACACACCTCCGGAAACCTATCTAGAAATGGTCGCCATGAAAACAGCTGTCCTGTTCGAAAAGGCGTTATTAATGGGTGCAACTCTGGCTGGTGCTACTGAGGTGCAATTGAATGCCTTGCAGGAGTATGGTATCAAAGTTGGGCAAGCTTTTCAGATGCAAGATGATATCTTAGGGACTTTTGGCGACGAAGAAATCACTGGCAAACCAGCAGACGGGGATATTCGTGAAGGAAAGAAAACGATGCTGGTCATCTTAGCTTACAAAAACGCAAATGAAAAGCAGCGAAACTTGCTTGATAATCTTCTAGGCAAAGAAGGCATGGATCATGAAGAAGTAGAACAGGTTCGACAGGTATTCCGTGATACAGGTGCTCTAGAAGAAACTGAGGGTTTCATGATGGATTTGCTCAGAAAAGGTCAGAGTGCCTTGGAAGCAGCAGTTCCTCCATTTACTCAAAGATACAAACACTTCCTTCTCAATCTTTCGCAGTTTCTCGTAGAGAGGCAGTATTAAACATAAAATATCACTGGTCGATTTTCTATCAACTCGCTGCATACCTACTCTCAATCAGGTGAAGACTAAGAAGAAGAAGATCTTCTCCTTCAGCATCAAGTAGCCTTCTCATGGGCTTGAGTAATTCAGGGGCATCTTGCTCCAAATACTCAATAAATTTGGAACTGGACCTCGATAGGGCTTTGCGCATCTCTCTAGCATGAAGGATTATTGTTTCGTTTGCCTTTGCCTGGCCAGCATATTCAGTGAGTAAAAGATGATCCATGAGTTTCACAATTTCCTCTGCAATTTTACTCGATTCGCTTACCATTCCCTCGTCAGCCTTTCTACCCTGTCCATATTTTGACCTGACAAATTCGAGAATTGGCTTGTGCCTATCGATATCCTCATCGTATGGCTCTTTCTCTAGTTCACTTGCATCAATATCTCTCTTCCAACACACCTTTCCATGTAGATATGCCTTGGAGATGTATCCCTTCTTCTCCATGTCCTGTAAATGCTCTTGGAATATGTCTCTCGTTATTAACGAGCCACGAGCAGAAAGCAGTAGATACTTGTGAAAGAGGGTTTCCTCGAATTCTATCAAAGCCGTACCAAAGGCGCGTAGGATATCTCTCTCCAACATCTCTATTTTCCCACTCAGAGGTCTCTTTTATCATTAAATCAATGCTTAATGTCAACTAACTACTTACGTATTTGATAATAAGAACATTGGCAGGCTAGACCCATTCCATAAAGAGTCCGTAGAATCTTTCTACGGTAAGAAGAAAAAAGGCGGCAAAAAGCCGCCTAGCTAACTATCTTCTCCTAAGCAGAATTATCACAACAAGGACAATTACTACGGCGGCAATGCCAATTCCGAGAAAAATCAGCATTGTTGGGTCGAGTACTAGAGCAGTATCAGTGGTGCCTGTACCAGCTCCCCATGAGATATCAAAATATGCTCTGACTGCAGTATTGCCATTGGCATCCGTTGCAATAATGCTAAACGTGAGATTTCCGCTAGTCACATCTGGAATCTCCACTGAGTACTCATCGCCCATGGCAGACATATCCAGTTCAACACTAGTTGAGTCTGTGGTATAATTGAGCCTCACGGACTCTATTCCATATGGGTCTGTAACCCCTGCAGATATGGTGACGGTGTTTCCTTCACCTGGGTTTTCGGGTGTCCAACTAACATCCTTAATCCGTGGACCAATCTCATCTTCGTTGCTGATATTCTCGATAGACCTATTTGTTGTCGACCAATCAATGAAATTCTCTAAGAGCTGAATATTGCTAAAGATAGCAGTCTTCCCATAGTCAAAGTTGCTGAAGAAAGTGGTACCGGCAACAAGTAACCGCAAATCACCAATTTCCTCGACTGCAACCAAGGGGATTTGATTACCATATACTCCATCATCCGTATCATCATAGATGACTTCTGGAGCGGGAGCTACCTGATCTGTCTGATATGCA
This sequence comes from Candidatus Thorarchaeota archaeon, assembly GCA_004524445.1. GTDB lineage: Archaea > Asgardarchaeota > Thorarchaeia > Thorarchaeales > Thorarchaeaceae > TEKIR-14. The sequence continues at coordinate 59,949 of SDNP01000009.1, forward strand.
CTCTCTTCTCCATAGACAATTGGTAATGTGGGATTTTCATCAATGAAGTAAAGGGAAGTCGGTGAGAACAATGTTAATGCTGATACACCATATGTCAAATCGTTTGTATCCTGAGGTTCTGGAATATCATAAATGTCATTGTACCAGAGTTGGTAGGTCCCGAGCATGTAGACATTATCGTCATTTATTCTTATGTCTGAACCAATTGCGTTCAGTATTTGATTTGGTCTTGCGTTGTCAACATATTCAGAGAAATCTCCTCTGGCAGTCAGAATCATAGACTTATTTCCGGTCGATGCCCAGTTTGAGATGGCAGTCAATTCTGATGAAGTATATTCATCAAGTGCGCAGGTTGCAATGAACAGGTCCACATCAGAAAGGTCCTCGGTAGTAAATGATGTTGTTTGCTTTCTAAGCTCATAGTGATTGCGTTCGAGTGTCTGTTCAATAGATGAAAGCTGATCCTCGCCTTGATAGTCGATGTAGTCATTCGTATGAGCATAGTCGATTAATGCCACATGATCATATGTTATGGTAATATCTGGAGCTGAAATGGAATCTGTTATGGTATAGAAAAGAGAGAGAACCCCATCTACGGCCTTGAAGAGGCAGTTCTCCGTTATTTCTTTGACCTCCGGATCATCTAAGGCTCGCGAATCCTCATCATCATAGTGCGCAACTATTGTATCATAGAATTGATGAGAATACTCTGCATTCTCAATGACAAGGTCAGTCACATTTTCAACAATAGATTCGGTTGGGTCATCAATCTCAAGTGAGCCAAGATTCTCATTTATGTCCTTTTCATAGCCGGAGTGCCCTGGCCAATAATCGTCAGTGTGCACCGGAATACACGGGTCCGAAAAGTAGTGAGTCAGTACTCCTGCAGCGAAGAAACCATCTTCCCAGTTTCCTGCAGTGAAGTTATCTCTGGTAAATTCAAACCACTCAGCTGCAGCCCATGGTGCATTGTAATCCCCTGTTTCCGGATAGTAGAGATGATTTTCCCAATCTTGCCATACTTGGTCCGGCGTTGTTGATCCAGTGATGAGTTCAGGCAAGTAATATTGAAACGCCTCCAACCAGCTGGAGTTCGATATGGCATTGACTGCGGTGTCAACAATGTACATGTGGGTGGTCAATCCCCACGCACTGGCTGGCTGAGCACTTGGCAGAGTTATTGTCATTGGCACAAATGATAGCAACAAAACACAGAGAAGGACCTTGGATCTTTTCATATTGGAACAAGGATAATATTGCCACAAATAAACTGTACGGAAAAAAATTAGAATGAAGTAGCGGGCAAAAACCCGACTACTTCGAATTTGAATTATTTCCTTCTCATGACGGCTATAATGATGATTACAACCACAACAGCACCAATAGCTCCGATAGCAATTATCAGAGTCATGTCTTGGGCCTGTGCTTGGTTCATGCCAAAGTCAATAGCCTGTGGGACTATCCTCTCTGACAGCTCAACACCATAGTATTCGGATTCGAACATCGGTCGGTAGTCACCGTAGGGTGATGCTCCAGACACAATGATTACGTTGTCGCCAGTTTCACCAGCGTTAATCTCGATGGTTGCTGCGACAAATGAACCTGTGTCTCCCTCATCATGTACATAGCCATCAATCAGGTCTGCGTTTACGATGGTTGCATCCTCGGAGTAGTAGAGGAATGGATACACATTAGCAATCTCTTCTGTTTCCAGCGCAACGGGGTCAACTCCAACACCAGGGGTATCGGAGTCACTACCATAAAGGCAGGTTGGTCCGTGCATAAGGACTGCATCAACACCCTCCACAATGGGGGCGACGAATGGGTCATCGCTGGTAACAGTGGCAACGGGTCGATAGCCAGCTCCAGCATTAGACTCGGGGTCTTCTACTGAGAGTGGTTCTCCGTACACATGTGAACCCAACGGCTCTAGAATGGCTGACATGTTATCAAAGATGTACTGATTGCCACCATAATCTGAATCATAAGCGATCCAGACGAATTTTCTTCCATCTGCATACCAATCTTCGATCGCAGATATCTCGCTACTTGTATATCCGTTGCTAGTTCCATACATGGATCCTGCAACAAATCCAACTGCGCCATCCAGCACGCTTGAGTTGATCCCACCCTTGGCCCACACAACAGTGTAGCCCAAGTCGGTCAGGTTATTGGCCAACCATAAGTCGGTTGTATTGATCAAGTTGCTATTTTCTTGACCATGTGAATAGTCAAAGACTATTGTACCTGTACCTGCAGCCTTTACGGGGGCAGGACCAATCAGAAGCGCAGCCATTAGAGCAGTTAAAATGCCTAATGTGAAGGCACGTCTTGCTAAAAGCTTGTTTGTCATCTGATCAGATTCCTCCTTCTCAATAACTCTGAGAAGATACTTCCCAGTCGGTATTGCCATGATAAAACCTTTTCGCGTGATGTGTTCCTAAAATGGGCATAATCGACGAATATGGATTAAAAAATCGTCAAAACGTGCTTGGTTTGCATATTTATTGAGTAAGAAATTTGGGGCACAATTGATTCAGATATTCCCTGTTTGGTAAACCTTAATTACTGGAAGTTAGTCATCTATTTATTGGATGAATGATTGAAACTGGAGCAAGCTTTTGCTTCAGTTATTATGAGAGAGGATAATACGAATGAGCGAATTTGAATCAGGCCGAAATACGAGAACGATTCTTCTTGCAGTTGTTGTAATCGTTGTTGTTGTCGCTGGTGGAATTATTGGCTTCTTATTCTTAGGAGGTCAGGGACCAACTGACACCACAACAGACACCGAACCTAGTGGTGACCGAATAACCATCCTTACCAGACACGATGTGGCTATTCATAATGTCTTCGAACCACTATTCTTAGAGAGTGATTTCGCACAGGATAATGGAATTACAGATATTCTGTGGAAGACCCCCTCTGCTGAGTTCTGGGATGATCTAATTGATAGGGGAGAGATCGATGTCGCTTGGGGTGGAGGTCCGACCATCTTTGATCAACTGATGAGAGATGAAAGACTGGCCACGCTTGACAGTGAACTCATGCAGGAAGTAGCAGGCCGTGTACCGGATCAGATTGCGGGCGCGAACATGAAGCGGAATGACACTTCTGGCGACCTCAAATGGATGGCTGCCGCAATCTCTACATTTGGCTTTACGGTCAATCATCAATTTTTAGATGAATATGAGCTACCTACACCTAACAAATGGACTGACCTAGCAGATGCAACTTATGGCAGTCTGCTTCCAACAATACCCACCATTGCAATGGGCAATGCTCCGGATACAACCTCAAACACTAGAATCTATGAGATTATCACGCAAGGTCTCGGTTGGGATACAGGCTGGCAGACCATGGCACGAATGGCTGGAAGCGCAAATATCTACAGCGGCTCTGTTGAAACACAAGCAGCTTCAGAGAATGGAGACGTAGGTGTTTCCATGTCGATTGACTTCTATGGATATCTCACCCAGTACAGAAACCCTGACTGTGAATACATCATTCCAGAAGGTCAAACAATTGTCAATGGAGATCCTATTGCCATTCCGCATAATGCTCCAAATCATGAGTATGCTGAAGGTTTTCTCGACTTCGTTCTTTCCTGCGAGGGTCAAGCCCTTTGGTTGGACCCATCCATCCGTCGAATGCCTATTCTTGAATGTGCATTTTGGGAACCGGCTGCTGAAGATGCACAGGACTTGTATGCAGTATACAATCAGACTGTAGATACTGTGGGCATTGACTTCAATGATACCTTGTCGTTGCAGATTAACGCAGCATTCACTCGTTACTTTGAAGCTGTATTCACACAAGCGCATACCGAACTAGTAGACACATGGAATCTCTTGGTGACCTCCTATCTAGACGGTGATATCAGCGAGTCCCAGTTTGAAAGCTTCGCAGCAATGATGGGTACTCCAGTGACTATTGTGGACCCCAATACAAGTGAAGACGAGAAATTCACTGCAGAGTATGCAGTAGAAATCAACGAACAGATGATCTACGACAGTGATTTCGCTTCTACTATGCAATCACTATGGACCGCTGCTGCAAAAGCACAGTATCAAGATGTCTATAACCAGGTTTCAGCATTGTTGATGTAAAGGGAGAATTGAGGAATTGCCAGAAGATGCCACTGAAGAATCCGCTCAGATAATCCAAGAAGAAGCAGAGCTGGTCCCTGATGAACCCGTTGACAATATAGTCAATGCGCTTCGGGCAGTACCTAGAAGAATTGGCTCGCGACTAGCGAGTCCTTTCTATTCTCTGGGCGGGTGGCTTAAGAGAAGAGGATCTGGCGCCAGAGGTTTTCTTTCAAACCCAACCAGAAACACCCGTCAGTGGATTCAGAATACGAATGCATCTCTCAGAGCGGGCATAGCTAGGCTCAGGCATGAAATGGATTCTCTTTCTTGGGTGCAGCTGATTGCCGTTTTGGTCGCTTTCGGTCTTTTTCTCATAGCCCCTCTTCTAAGTGTAGTCGGTTTTTCGTTTACTGATCCAAATACTGGGCTTCCTTCCTTACACCATTTCATTAATCTGTTCAATGATTCCAACTTCTGGCCCTGGCAGTATGATCCTAATACTGGGGACTGGATTTCCTATGTTAATCTGGAAACAATACAATTTGGCGGAGACCTCATGGTCATTCGTGGCTGGGACTTTGGTGCAGTATTAAACTCCATATACGTGGCCATATTTACCACTGCCTTTTCGGTGCTCTTGGGGGTCTTCCTGGCATTCATTATTGCAAGATATGATTTTCCAGGAAAAAGCATTGTCAGGACTGTCTTGATATTTCCAATCTTGGCGACGCCTTTTGTTGGTGCCATCGGTATCAAGACTTTCATGGGCCGCGCTGGCTTCTTCAATAATCTTTTCTACACAGCACTTGGCTGGTTACCATACCGGATTGAATTGCGCGGTCTTGCAGCAATAATCTTTGTACAATCTCTCTCTCTATTCTCCCTTGTATATCTGAATGCATACTCTTCTTTCATGTCAATTGACCCCTCTCTTGAGGAACAAGCAGAAAATTTGGGAGCTACAGGTTTCAAGTTGTTTAGGTCCGTAACTCTTCCACTAGCCATGCCTGGAATCCAAGCCGGAGCTATCCTAACCTTCATTCTTAGCATAGAGGACCTCGGCACTCCAATTGTCTTCTTTCAGCATCAACAAGCCCAGAAGACTTTAGCATATCAGGTCTTTGACAGTATTGCAACACAATCGGGTACTATTGACCCAGCTGGCCCGGCCATAGGGATGATTTTGCTTGTATTTGCAGTTGTAGGATTCCTCACGATTAGAAAATACGCAGCTCTTCGTTCCTATGAATCAGGGACAAAAGGTGGACAATGGAATCCTCGAACCAGAAAATTGAACCGGAGAACAACACTGTTGCTTTACGCTGTGGTTTTACCTTTGCTGTTCCTCGCACTTATACCACAAATTAGCGTTATCATCCTTTCTTTTGCAGGCTCTTGGTCCACGAATTCAATTCTCCCTGATACTTGGACATTGAGTAACTATGATGTCTTGTGGGCATACCCCGATGTCACTACATCGATTTCGAATACACTCCTTTATGGTCTCTTAGCTACAATTTTCATTGTGTTACTAGGAACTAGTGCGGCATATATTATCGCGAGAAGGAATATACCTGGAAAGACAGCTTTGGATCTTCTTGTGACATCCCCAATTGCTCTGCCTGGAATTGTAATTGCAACTGGGTATTTTACGTTATTTTATGGTACGCCATTGTTTCCGTCCGAAGGTCCTTGGCTTTTGATAACAATATCATATGCAATACGAAAGTTTCCGTTCACAGTTAGAGCAGCATATGCAGGCCTACTATCTACTCCCGTCATTCTTGAAGAAGCATCAATGAATGTAGGCGCAGATAGAAACAAGACATTTGCTAGAATAACAATGCCCTTGATTGGTGTGAGTGTCTTGGCAGGATCATTGCTCTCATTCACTTATTCCGTTAGTGAAGTGAGTACGAGTCTCATTCTTGGAAGCGTTGGAAGAGAACAGGCGCCAATGACCTTCTGGACAAAGGAGGTTCTAGAGGGAACGGGGGTGTACGGTGGTGCGTTTAGCGCCGCGACACTGGGTGTCTTGATGATGGCATTACAGATGGTGGTTATCACCATTACAAATCGAATACTAGGCTCTCGGTCATCTGCCATCACAGGAATTTGAGGTGACGACATGGTAGAAATAAAACTTGAAAATCTAAGAAAAACGTTTGGCAAAATAGTTGCAACTGACGAGGTAACTATGACACTTAGAGAAGGCGAACTCTCAACTCTACTTGGCCCAAGTGGTTGCGGAAAGACTACACTTCTGCGTCTAATTGCAGGATTCTATCGCCCTGACCGTGGAAGGATATTCTTTGACGAGGACGATGTGACAAAAGTTCCTCCCCATAAGAGAAATACTGGAATGGTCTTCCAGAACTACGCACTATGGCCTCACATGAATGTTTACGATAACATTGCCTACGGGTTGAAGATAAAACGTGTCGACGGCATGAAATATACCAAAGCTGCAATTGAGAAGAGAGTTCAAGCTGCGATTGACTTGGTACATTTGGAAGGCTTAGGCGACCGTCATGTTCATCAACTGTCAGGAGGGCAACAGCAGAGGGTTTCACTTGCACGCGCTCTGGTTATTGAACCTGACGTACTTCTCTTAGACGAACCACTATCCAATCTCGATGCCAAACTCCGAACAGAGATGCGTGAGGAGATCATACGAATTCAGAAGGAGCTATCCATCACAACCGTCTATGTTACTCATGATCAACACGAGGCTCTCAGTATATCTGATCGAGTTGCAGTGATGGAACATGGATATATACAACAATTCGGTACTCCGAGAGAGATTTATCAACATCCTCAGACTATCTTTGTTGCAGACTTCATTGGTCAGTGTACATTCATCGAAGGTAGTATCAATAACCTCGGGAAGTACATCCAGGTGCAGATACCGGATGGTCAGGTTATCGCTGGCAAGACAACTATTGAAGAATATCCATTCGAAGAAGGCGAATCTGTGAAATGTGCTATTAGACCAGAAGATCTCCATCTGGAGAGAACTGACCCGCGTGATAATGAGATAATAGGGACTATCAACCGTACTATATATATCGGAAATGCGCTGGAAGTTTACTTCTCAATTGGGGATATCTCCGCTCAAGCCCTTCTCGATCCCGATTTGAAATTTGAGTCTGGCGAAGAAATTCATCTTTTTGCCCCCCGACCTGAAGTTATGATACTTCCTCTCGGCGGAGTAGAAGCACTGAGAAAGGTTCCGGGTCACCCTCTTGCAGAAGCAGCAGCTCCAACTACTGCGAAATCGAGTGCCTAATCGTAACCGCCACACCACGGTTGAACGCAATCATTTCGAAACCTGAGAGTAGTGTACGTCCCGTCGCGATTAGGGTTTCCTCTTCATCTAGAACGAGGACTTCTTCAGCCGCATGCAACTTAGGATCTACCTGCTTCACAAATTTAGCAAGTGCTGATTTTCCTTCTGCGACGAACTCCGATGCCTCTTGTGTCATGACTACCATGTATTTCTCCTTCAATCCCATTTTGGCAAGTTCAACTCCCCCTTCATAGGTTGGAGTAAGTAATCCGGTAGTCGGGACCAGTGTGAATAGAATTTCTCCGTTTCTTCTGATATGACGGATTTTTCCCGTACTTCTAGATAGCTCGATTTCAACTTCGTTTTGTTCAAGAAACTCAGCTGCATCTATTTGCCATTGATATTTGAACAGGAACTGGAGCTTTCTTCTGCTCCAATTGAATGAACCTCCGGTACCCAATAATTGAATCAACTCTTCTTGATTCTCAATGATATCCATTTCATAGTCTTTTTTGGTTGTGGTGAGAATCGAGTTGACTGGTGTCTTTCTTGTCAGCCATCGAATCCTTTTTGCTGTAATAGACGCAAGAAATTCTTCCAGACGTGAGGTTGCAGTATGTAAGGTATCTCGGTCAAGGTGTCGTGGGAATATGCATTGCTGCACCGGATGGACATGCTCTAATTCCCAAGGAACCGCTCCAATCGGAGTCAAAAAGACCAATAGATTCTCTTCTGGTGGTGTTGATGCAACTACGTCAGCCACATCACATGCAGCATCAGCAAAAGGACGATCGCCATGATGTGGAAAGATTACTAGCTGTTCGGTACTGAGTCCTCTGTATGTCGAAATCATCTGGCGACTAAAGCTTTCAATTGCTGGATATTTTGTTGTCTCATTTCCGCTATACAATATGGCCCCGCTGGTACTTCGATTATCCCACCTATAGAATTCCTCATAGCCATTCAGCATCCTCATTAAGGCATCATATAGGGTGGGATGTCCTCTCGCTCTCCGTGCCACAAGCTCCATCAATGTTCCATCGCTGATTGCCTGTCTGACCCGCCTAATCTCTGCACCGCTGATGTACAGATTATGCTTCATTAACTGAAGGCTTGTTTCTTGTTTTGGCATGCTCTTGAGTTCTTTCGCTGAGTACTCTGAACATACCGGACAACTGCAAGGGAGTTCACGCAGCGATTCCAGATGGACTGTCCCTTTTGGCAGCATCATTCTTCCAGCTTCAGCGAATTTCGCATAGGATGCAGAATCAAAGAAATCGCAGCCCATCATGGCTGCTTGAGCAAAAAACATGGGATGGCCACATCCGAAGAGATGAACCGGACGATTTGGGGGTAGATGCCTTTTCACGGCATAGAGTATGTCCATAATCTCTGCGTATCTGTAACTCTCCATTAGAGGAACGACTCCACCAACTGGATGAATGTCAAAGTCCAGCTTTGCCATTTCTTTAGCTGAATATTCCCGTAGGTCCGGATATATCCCGCCTTGGATGGTTCCAGCGAGCATCATATTGCCCTTCTCAGGTGCCGATATCTTGGCCCTCTGAAGAGAAGTTTCAACATCTGAGTGAACCTGCTCCCTTCCCACGTTGGGAGCTGAGAAGACATCTAGGATTGTTCCGATATCGGATTGAATCTTTTTTTGAAAGTCTACAATCTCTAAAGGGTCAATCTCTATTTCTGGGAGGCCATGAAAATACATCTGAAATGTGCCTGAATCGGTCATGACTGGACCATCAAACCCAATTAACCCATGAACACCATCAGAAACAGCCTTCTCCCTAAAACTTTCATGCGATCTTATGATGTAGGAGTTGGTAATGACCATCTGAAATCCGAAATCATCTTTTAGCTGTTGTGGGGTGACAGCAGTTTTAGCAGGATGAACAACTGGCATCAGTAGCGGAGTGGTAACAGTCCCATGATCTGAACTGAATTCCCCTATTCTCGCCATGCCATCTTTTGTACGAGTTTCAAAGCTGCCCATCTTCATCAACTACTAGATTCTTACATGGCTTCGCCAAGAACCTTTCCGTTATGGCCAAGATATGTTCGTACATATTAAACTCTATAAGGTCAGCAAAGTGGATTAGAATGAAATGCAACAGCTTCGTACTCTGCTGATTCAGCGAAGAAGACACTATGAACCCAATTTGTTATCCGAATTTGAGGCACTCGCTGCCACAGCTAATTACAACGTCATTGGCACATTTGATATAGTGGGTCGACCAAAGGGCAGATTTGGCATTTCAACTGGCAAGGTTGAGGAGATCAAGACGTGGATTGAATTGAATCGACCAGATATTGTGCTCTTTTCTCCCACACTGAAGTCTAGCCAATTATTCCGATTAATGGAGGAGTGGGAGCTTGAGGTCAGAGACCGAACACAGCTCATTCTGGAAATATTCGAAAAACATGCACGAACACCTCAAGCAAAGCTACAGATAGAAAAGGCTCGATTGAATTACGAATTACCATTCCAGCGTCACCAGTTACGTATTCGATTGCAGGCAGAGCATACCGGTGACAGACCTACGGCCCATCAAGTTGGGATTGGAGAAGATCTGTTAACCAAGAAACTCTCAGAGCTTCGCAAGAGGATTGCTCTGATCAACGATAAGCTGGACAAGATTTCCGATGTCCAATCTCTAAAGAAAAAGAAGCGGCAAGCAGAAGGATTCACTGAAATCGCACTCGCTGGTTACACAAATGCTGGCAAGAGCACCCTTCATAGAACTCTGACAGGTTCTCAGGTGGAAGTGGCTGACCAGCTTTTCACAACCCTGTCCACAAAGACTGCCGAAATATCCATGAAGGGTAGAGAGGCAGTGCTATCCGATTCAGTTGGTTTCATTAGCAATCTTCCCACCTCGTTGTTGGAGGCTTTCAATACCACTCTAATGGAGATAACTGATGCTGATCTGGTTCTGCTTGTTGTAGATGGCTCAGACCACCCGAGTGAGATGCGTCGGAAAATTCAAACATGTCTAACCACGTTTACTGAGATTGGTGCCAACGGAATTCCGGTTATAGGAGTTTTGAATAAGATTGACTTGTTAGCAGATTACAATATTCGAGAGCAATTAGAGATTATGGAAGAGATGATTGGTCCTGCAGTCCCTGTGTCAGCAAGGACTGGCGAAAATGTCGGTGAATTGACTCAAATTATAGAAGATGCACTGCCATCCCTTCAGCGCTATCGTCTGAACCTACCCTATGGTAGCGAGTCAATGTCCATTGTATCGTGGTTGTTTGAATCGGGTCACGTTGCTGAACGCGAATTCAATGAACACTCCATTAGGGTGGAGGCTGAACTGACGAAGGAGAAAGCACAGCAGCTCATGAATAGGCTGGATGACCAATCAATTCACGAAGTTGATGATGAGTGATATGGCTGGCCCATAACAATATCTTTTAGTCCTTACATGAAAATATCACAAGAGAGATGTTAGCCCTATGATAGTCATGGACCTCAAGACACCAGAAGAGATACTTGACATGCTAGAGGGATATAACAAGATTGTTCTCTTTGGTGACTCAGGATGTGCACAGCTTTGCGATGTGGGTGGCATTCTGCAGCTTGAAGATATGACTGATTTTCTTGAGGAAAATGGAAAGCAGGTTCTGGGGTACATTTTTGTGGAGGGCGGCATTTGTGATGTCAATGCAGTCAGTCGAGATATAAATGAACACTCAGAGATGATTGAAGAGGCTGATGCATTCCTTATTCAGGCATGTGGGGTTGCTACTCAGATAACCACTGAATTGGTACCGGATAAGGAATCCTTTCCGGCAACAAATTCAACTTTTCTCGGAAAGATGCCAGAACGGTTTCAGCATGAAGAAACCTGCGCGCTCTGTGGAAACTGCATTCTTCATTTGACAGGAGGAATCTGTCCAATTGCGCGATGCTCAAAGGGAATTCTTAATGGCCCGTGCGGTGGATCCATGGATGGGAAATGTGAACGTGATGATGAAACCGATTGTGTTTGGCAGCTAATATATGAACGTCTTAAGAAATTGGGCAAGCTTGAGAATCTCAAGACGATATGGGAGATAAAGGATTGGAGTTTATCCCAAGGGCCCCGTTCTTTGACTCATGAGGAATTCTAGCTCAACTGATAAATCACGCTCCCTCTCCAAAGACATATGTATATGATTTGATTTCTGAGTGTAAAGAACATCGAATGGAGTTATCTGATATGACCAAGTCCCATCTTCGTACCATTCTCAATTCGGGTGATTTTGTCGTCTCAGGCGAGATTACGCCTCCCCATGGTAGCGACAAGAATTTGCTTTTGGAGCGGTTGAGCTTGGTCAAAGGCTATTGTGATGCAATTAATGTCACTGATAACGTTCGTGGCATTCCTACATTGAGCAGTCTTGTTGCTACATATCTGATTAAGCAAACCGGTCAAGAGCCAGTGATGCAGATGTCAGCAAGAGACCGCAATCGAATTCTCTTCGAAAGCGAGTTATATGGCGCTCACGCACTGGAGATTCCGAATGTTCTTTTTGTCACAGGTGATCACTCGACACTTGGCTCTCATCCTCAGACTAAGATGGTCTATGATGTTGACTCTATTCAAGCATTGGCTCTCGCTAAGCATCTTATGACAGGTCATGATTTTGCGGGTGATGAGCTGGAGGGAACACCTCAGTTCTATTTGGGGTCAACATTCAATCCCTATGCCGATCCCATGGAGATGCAAGTGCTAAGGACTCATAAGAAGCAAGAGGCTGGCGCAGAGTTCTTTCAGACTCAGGCAATATTTGATCCCGGGCGTTTCCGTGATTTCATCAAGGAACTTGGAACAATCAAGGCAAAGATACTTGGCGGGATTATTCCCCTCAAAGGCCCTCGCATGGCACGTTTCATGAATCGTCGTATTCCAGGCATAAAAATTCCTGAGAGCATGATTGAGCGTCTAGAACAAGCTGGAGAGGGCCTTAAAGGAAAGGAAAAAATCAAATCTGTGAGGGGCGAGGGTCTCTCAATCGCGCTAGAAACCATCGAAGCTATTAAGAAGACCCAAGGTGTAGATGGAATCCATATAATGGGGATTGGTTGGGAAGAAAGCATCCCAGAGTTGGTCGAACGCTCTGACCTATATCCGCGACCAAGAGGAGACTAAACATATGTTTGTATTCAAAAAGGAACAGCAGACCTTCGATTTCGGAGGAGTAACTATAGGTGGAAACCCTGGTGAGTTTCCTACAGTCATGATTGGAGGCCTATTCTTCAAGTCTCAAGAGGTGGTCGAGGACGTGAAGAAGGGACTATTCAAGAAGGATTTGGCTAAGGAATGGGTCGACCTTGGAGTCCATATGAGTGATGAAACAGGTCATCCTCTCGTTATCCAAATATATGGAAGGACACCTGAGGCAATGGAGCGTCACATCTCATGGCTTGCAGATAATTTCGACGGTCCTTTCATGTTTGAATCTACAATTTCTGCGGCTAGATTGAGAGGAATAGAATATTGTAGCGAAGCCGGACTTGAGGATCGGGCAATATACAACAGCCTGAATCTCTCAACCAAAGATGCCGAAAAGAGTCTTCTCCAAGAAAAATCAATAGACAAGGCTGTTGTCTTAGGATGGTCTCCAAGAGCCACCAGTTTGAATGATAGAATGGAAACCATCACAGACATGATTGATGAAGCCAAGACACTTGGTATAACAAAGATGTTGATTGACCCAGCCACAATGCCTGTGGGTGCAGGATATGGGCTGGACTACCGTACTATTCTCACCATAAAGTCTGAATTGGGACTACCGACATGCCTGGGGCCTCATAATGCCCCTTCGGCTTGGAAGTTCCTAAGACGACCCGAGCTCAATACGCGAAGGACCCACTTAGCAGCAATAGTGGCATCTACTGCAGTAGCCCAGGTACTTGCCACAGACTGCATCATGTATGGCTCCATGAGACGAACAAAAGAGGTGTTTGCTGCCACATCATTGGTTGCAAATGCAATCGCCTCCGCTGCCGCCGAAGCAAACAGAACTTTAGGACGGGAAGGAGAGTTGTTTGAACCTCCCACCTTTGAGTAGGTGATGCACAATGAGCAAAGATAGCAAATCACAATCTTGGCCTCCTGTCCCCGGTGACTTTGAAGTGGGAAACCCAGAGAAGAGCGTAGCAGTATGTACGCTGGGAAAGAAAATCAAAGTGGACGCTGACTACTGCATAATTGGCACTTGTAAAACAGAGAACATCGGTATTGAACGTGTAGTAGTAAATGTCATTTCAAATCCTAATATTCGGTGCCTGATTCTATGCGGTCCGGAGGTGCCCGGACATCATACAGGGTCTTCTTTACGAAGTCTATACCATGATGGGGTAGATGAAACAAACAGGAAGATTTTGGGCGCTAAGGGGGCCATTCCATACATAGAAAACATACCACTCGAAGCTGTGGAGCGATTTAGGGAGCAAGTCTCTCTAGTAGACTTGATGAATGAATCAGACCCCAAGAAGATTACCGCAGCGGTGACAAAGGCAGAGGGAGAAAATCCCGGACCCTTCGCAGATGGGCCAATGTGGGTGGATTTTGGAACAGGCAAGAAATCATCAACTGTCACCATCTTGTCAGGAGCAGTATCACTGATTCCTGAGTATAATTTCTCATTCAATCCTGCAACTGGATTAGTCGATGAAATTTCAAGCCACGCCAAAGTAGCACTTCACCCAAGCACCATTATTGTTGACATGAAAAATAACGAGAACGGGACTATTCTTGTAGGGAAGGAGATCTGATATCATGTTTGTCTTCGAGAAAGAGCAGTATATCTACAATATTGGTAACACGCGGATTGGTGGAACGAGAGGAGAGAATCCGACTGTCCTCGCTGGAACAATTTTCTATAGCGAACACAAAATAGTGGAGAATCCCAAGACCGGTGTGTTCAATCAGGAAAAGGCTGAAGAACTGATCAACGCACAAGATGAAATGTCTGAAGCTACCGGTATTCCCTCATTAGTGCATATTTTTTCTGAGTCAGAGAGAGCTATCCGCAAATACATAGACTTTGTAGCAGGTATCACAGACGCCCCTATCATAATCGACTCAACTAATGCCTCAGTGCGCATAATCGGACTCGAGCACGCTGAAGAAGTAGGAGTTCAGGACCGTTGCATCTACAACAGCATCAACCTTTCAATCACAGATGAGGAATTGCAGAGACTCAAGGATATACAGCATGAATGTGCGATAGTACTGGCATTCAATCCACAGGACCCCAGCATATCAGGAAAACGAGCTGTCTTGGAGAACGGCATTGGTGAACTCGACAAAGGACTGCTTAGCCTATCTGAAGAACTGGGTGTGACTAAGCCGCTTATCGATACCGCAGTCACCGCCATGGGTGCTGGTGCGGGATCTGCGGCAGCTTTTACTTTCGTGTCAAAAATTCTCTATGGTCATCCCGTGGGGTCTGGAATTCATAATGGGCCTTCATCATGGTCATGGCTTAAGAAGTTCAAGAAGAAAAATCGTATGGCCTACAAGTCATGTGATGTTGCCTCTAGTCTGATTGTTCAGGTTCTGGGTGCTGACTATATCTTATATGGTCCAATTAGCAGTGCTCCTGAAGTCTTTCCAATCGTTGCAATGGGTGAGGTCTTTGCCGCCGAAGCGGCAAAACAGGAGTTCGGGCTTGAGCCAGTAGATGGTCATCCCTTCACAAAGCTATTGTAGGTGATGCCTTTTGGTGGCATCCAATTACCATCGAGTCCGACCGAGGAGTCTTGGTATCAGTTCTCTACGAATGGGTGCGTACTTCACTGTCGCCTCAGTAGAGCTGGGTAATACAACGACGAAATGCATTATCTGTTCCACTAATCTCAAGACGGCTGAGATTTTTGAGATTGCCAAGGAAGTCCGGATGACCCGCACAGTACGAGCTCCAGAGGATGGTGAGAAAGTATTCGGGAAAACTCTTACTGGGGTGTTTCTCACTAGGGACTCTGTTTCTGAACTAATCGAGGACATCCTGCTGTCTGCTCTCACAAAAGCTGGATTAGATATGGAACGAGATCTCCATTTTGTGGTTCGCTCCACCGGTGTTACTGCGGGATTTGCTGAACCTCATGAAGTTGATGCAATGGTGAGAGCATTGGCTGATGGATGCATCAAGGCTGGCGTACCCCCCAATCGAATGACTGCTGCACTTTCCCCTGAGAATCTTCCTCCCGGACTACAGGAATTTACTTGGCTGAAAAGAGTATATTTTGATGGTGCCGTTGCTAGTTGTCTTCCCCCTCCCACAACCACCCTTGTTGCCAATGAAATGGAGGGTGAATTAGTAACCGCAGGAATGAAGGGCGCTGCAAAAAGCACAAAGGCAGACTTCCGCAACCCCGTCATGACATTAGATTTCGGAACTACTTTGGCTGGACGGATAACTGATGACGAATTCCCCTACTGCAACACTATTGGCTCTTTCGTGGGTCTGGCAGGAGCTATACCTGATGCTATCGCCAGGGGCTCTGGTTTAGTGGATCAAAAAGAGGGAACGGCATTAGAATTACCCTTGATCGGTTCAGAGAGTAAGGTAAGTGACACGGTGATCGACCGGATTCATAAGGCAATCAGTGTTGAAATAGTGAAAGGCGACTGTGATCGATATGGAACAGTGCCAGTTAATGTGAATGCTGCACATGAATCCAGCGTGACGATGATTGGTGTTGATGTGGGGTCAAATGGTTCGAAGCTCTCCCTACTTGAAGAAATTGGCAAACAAATAACCGATGAATATGGTCCTACTCATTTGAAACCTGTACTAGATGAAGTTCAGGTTCACCTAGTTCAGAGGATTTTGACTCTTGCTGAAAAACAAAAACTCCTTTTGCCGCACACTGCACTAGGTGTCACAGGTCGTGCAATAACGACCGGGAATAAGCCGCAGATTCTCTCGAATAGTTTGAGGCTAAGCGATGGGAGGTTATGGACGAGTGAACATATTCTCTTGATTGTTGATGATGGTCTTGCTTTGGGCGCAGCTGTGGCTGCCAGATGCATGAATTCAATGGGTACTAGGCACAATCCAATGGGGGGCAGACAAGGTGACAGATGCATCATGGCGGAGAGAGAAAAAATGCAGCGAAACAGGTCTGATACATGATTAGGAGCGTTTATCTCTACTTAAGACACAACAAAGCGAGATTCTTATGATTGTCCAGCCAATTAAGACTCGAACCATAAGCGAGGACGATAACTTTCTTGATGTTCTGTTTGAGGGACTTGAGAAAACCGGTTTCTCTATTGAAAACGGAGATATTCTTGGTATAGCTGAAACGCCGTTGGGTACAACAGAAGGGCGTGTTTTCAAACTCTCCGACATCACTCCAAGTAGGCGTGCACTTGAATTGGCATCAAGGCATGATTTGATACCCGAGGTTGCTGAGCTTGTTCTGCAGGAAGCTGATGAGATACTGGGAGGAATCCCCCATGTTCTTCTGACCATCAAGAACAACACCCTCATGGCAAATGCTGGCGTAGACAAATCTAACGTCCCTCCGGGCTACGCGTCACTTCTTCCCGTTGACTCAAAGAGTAGTGCTAATCGTGTTCGTAAAGAAGTATACGAACGAACAGGAAAACGGATTGGCGTAATCATAATCGATAGCAGAACCCAGCCATTGCGATTGGGCAATATAGGAATGGCACTTGCAGTGTCTGGCTTTCATCCGGTTGTAGACGAGCGAGGAAAACACGACCTATTCGGAAACGAAATGAGAATCACGAGGAGAGCAGTGGCTGATAATCTGGCATCTGCCTGCACAGCTGTCATGGGCGAGTCCAGCGAGTCAATTCCTGCCGCTATAATTAGAAACGCACCAGTTGAGCTCTCAGAAGAATCCTATGACTCATCCGTTATGTGGATTAGTCCTCAGGAATGTATGTACATGGCAATCTTTGAACAATGGCGTAGGGGTTGTGGAGGAAACTAGACTATCAACACATGGTAGATCTTCTAGGCCAGGCGCGTGCTGCCGTCCCGAGTCCGTGCTCGAAAGAAAGAAAAGGGGAACTCATATCTCGATAACTACAGAGCATTCATCAAAAGCAGGGATTGATTACTTGAGCGAAAAGGTTGTTCTGATCGATGCATCAGTAGCAGGAGCATCAGGGGATATGATTCTATCTGCCCTAATTGATATCTTGCAGGATGATGACGCCGTTGTCCCAGTTGCAGCGAGTCTTCTCATATACGATCCAGCTGTTCGCGTTCAAGTCTTCGAGAAAACCTTGGATGATATCTCTGGAAAACACCTTGAGATCGCCAAAGATGATAGTGTCAGATTCGATCCATCCTCTCTCCGTGAGATAATCACTGTCCTTTCTGAAGAGCTCGAGCTTTCGCCTAAAGGAAAGAAGCTAGCCAAGGAAGCTCTTGAGCAAATCTTTAGAGCCGAATCCAGAGCTCATGATACTCCTATAGAGGAATTGCATCTTCACGAAACCGGCTCAATTGACACAATCCTTGACATTGCCGGTACGATGTATCTCTTGGAGAAAGCGGAGCTATTGGAAGACGCCCGTTTATTGTGTACAAGTGTGGCTGTTGGCAGCGGTACCATAGAAACTGAACATGGGGAGCTTGAAGTACCAGTCCCTGCAGTGGCTGAAATCATCGTTGAACACGAGATGCCCTTCCACAAGGGTGATGCAAAAACTGAAACACTGACCCCTACGGGCGCTGCGATATTGGCGACACTCGCCGAAGGCTATGTAGAGTCAAGAGATGCTTTTGAAGAAGAACAGAGAGGAAATGGATTCGGTAGTCGTGAGCTAGGCGATATTCCCAATGTTTTATCTATTTCAGTTGGAAAATTAGAGGAAAAACCACCAGAAGTCCAACCTGAGGAAACACCAACGGAAAAGGAGCCTCAAACCGAGAGGCAACCAACCAAGATAGAGGAGATGCCCATGGAAATAGGAAAATGGAATCAAGATGAAGTGATTGTTATCGAGGCCAATGTTGACGATGTTGACGGTGAAGTCCTTGGTAATATGATCGATACCCTCATGTCCGACGGCATGGCACTTGATGTTGTCATTATCCCCGCATATGGGAAGAAAAACAGACCCTGCTATGTCGTCAAGGTGATATCTCCAATCAATCGGCTGGATAATATTGCAGAGATATTGATTAAAAATATTGGAACACTAGGCATTCGATATACTACATGGTCTAGGTTAAAGGCTCAGCGTGAAACCATCGTTACTCGGCTTGAAATCGATGGTGAACAGTACATGGTTCGCGTTAAGCTCTCCCGCGGTCCGGATGGCAGTATTGTCAACATCAAACCTGAGGTAGATGACATAGTTACAGTATCACAGGCTACTGGCATACCAATACGAGAATTGAAACCCAGAGTAATTCTTCAGGCTCATGCAGTCACTGAATAAAGGGTTTTAGAGAGGGAAGTTGTTTTTCATCAAGCGATAAAGCATTGAGATACTTTGCGGGTATAAGATTTTCAAATGCCCTTTTACAGAGCTCCTCGTAGGCATCTGAGTCATAAGTTGCAGAATCATCAAGTAGCTCTACTGCTTTCGCGCGTCTTAGAGGATTAGGTGATTTTGTGTCTGTCAAGATATACCGCACTTTTTGACCTGCATGTATTTCTCTTCCTGACTCTACTAGTTGCTTTGCCACCATTGCTGCCCGTGAGGTTGTCTGGTACTCGTAGGGTTCACGCGTGAGTCTTGAGTGTAGTACAAGATCTCGTAGGTCCACATCTTCTTCCCTGAGTTTTGCTGAGAACTCTTTACAAACCGAATATGCTTTGGGAATCCTCTCAAGAAACCCTTCCTTGTCCCTTCCCTTTGCAAGTATCTTTATCATTTCCGACTGGCAGTCGCCGACATACAGACAGGTATCTCGTCGCCGGGTTTCTATTCCTCGAGTTTTGATTGCCCCATTCTGATATACACCGTAGTAGCGGTTCAGGGGTGCAATGGAGGGATGAAGTCTGGATGAAGGAATTACCATCCAACGATATACTCCCTTCAAGGACATATCGATGTCAACTGCTTTGCTTACTCTTCTACAAAACTCTTGTACATGGTCAAAGTCAATCTCGTTTTCGGTTTTCACCCATAGAGAATCCACGATTCCATGTACGGTCTGAAACCCCATCTCTTGACCTATCTCCTGGGTCTTGAGCAGTACTTCACGAGCAAGTGCACAGACCGCAGTGTGCGCCTCGACACGCCCAAATTTCGCATTTTTGAACCCCAGGTACCCAAAACAAGAAACAAGCACTCCCTTCAGAGTGTTTTGCATTATCGCGTATTTCTCGGTGTCCTCCCCCTCTGCTATCAAACGTTTGAATTCGTTTCGTTTACGAACCACTAGTTCGAGCGACTTTGCAATGAGACCTCTTTTGCGATTACATAGACGGAAATTAAGTTCGGGGACTTCAATACAATATTTGTAGTCATAGGGGCAGTCCATTCGCATGCAGATTGTTTCGGGACTAATATTTCGAGTCACCATTAGTGTAGGGTACATAGAGGAGAAGTCTACCTCTGCAACGTGTTCGTAGATATCCGGTCTTGGTTGAAAGATAAGGCCCCCTCTGTCAATGTTTGCAAGTTCGTTTATTGACTTGAGAAACTCGGGATTTCTCTTCACTGGTGGAATGAGCACGTCCATCTGGTGGGCTGTATAGAACTGAACTGAGGCGTTGACGCTACCAATAGACATCCGTGCTACTCGTTGAGGTGGAGCAAAGGCCAGTCGACACCCTTCAATAACACCCTCGATTCCTGAAGGCCCACGGAACTTGCTGTCAGACCTGTCAATGTGGATTCTGCCATTGAACATCACTTGGTTGCCAGATCTATACACAATCTGATTATACTGCCAAAACGACGTTGGTTCGCGATAGGTCACATTCAGTGGGGTGCTATCTCTTGAGAAAACGAGTTCTACCTCATTTACCTTTGCTCTCAGTGTCAGATACCGGAACACATGGTCATCCCCTCCTCGACTGACAATGATGTCTGGATCGATGGTATCAATAGCATTCTGAAGTGATAGGAGGGTCTCTTTCTCGGTCCGTTCTCTCAATTTGATGATTCTCCCCTGATGATAGACTTCGATGTGACTGATTGGATCTTCTAGGCGTGGAAATACTCGTCCAGATGCGACGTATACCTCAATCCCTATCTCCTCCAGATCTGGAATGTCATATTCGGCATCTTCTCGGTTATCAAGGCACTTGAGTGCTGTAACTCTCTCTCCCTCGGACTCGAACTCTATTCTCCCGAAAGCAAAGATCTCCTCAGTCAAAAAGAACTGCTGGACTGGACCGATTTCTGCATGATAGACCACAGCGTCAGGTAATTTCTCTAGGTCCCTTGCAACTTCTCTTTGTTGTCCGACATCAGTGAAGACTCGTAAGACACGAGATTTCTCTTCATCATACACACTGGTATACTTCCGGACTATATCCACTCCTGCCACATGAGAATGTTCTCGTATTGTGTGAAACAATCGTTGGTCTGTCCACTCTTCAGCATCTAGAAGGCTGGTATGCACAAAGAGTGCTGGCTTGAATTTGTCATAGACGTACCCCTGCGTCCTTCCGTTCCTCTTGATCCAGAGAATCAATGCTTCTCTGTCATGGTCTACGTTTGCATCGAGGAGCCATCCCTGTTTCTTCATCTATCACTCCTCTGCGTTTTTCAACTCTTCAAGTTGAAGTCGTAGTTGTTCTATCTCTTCAAGTAGTCCGATTATGGAGGCAACAAGAACCACTTCTGTGGTGCGGGGTGTGACCATCATGGTTCCTGCATCTGCGCATGCTCTTGCATAGTCAAACATCCGTTGTAGTTGCTCTCTCTGTGAGACCTTTAACGTACGTGAGAATGCCTTCCAACGACTCTCTTCCTTGTCCACTGCATCACGAAAGGTTCTGGCAGTTCTTCCCATGTCTGACTCATCCGGTGTCTTGCGTAGCAGGTGGCAGCGCCCTGACGGGGAAGGAGTATGTCATCTGAATAGTTGTTACATTTCTTCCTGCTAAACTTCTATTTGGCAGAACGAGAAGGTCAGAGGGACTTCACTGAAAGTAAACTCACTCGGTTATTCTGTTCAAATTTATAAGAAGTACCAAACCAGTCGAATTAGAGGAGTATTTTTGAAAGAGCATATCCGGATCTTGGCTATTCTCTCTCTGATAGCAACAATCGGACTAGGTGGGGTAATCGTGCTTCTTCCAAGCACTGGAAGTCAATTCGAGTACAACGAAGATCTCGCCTATAATCAGTTGGCAATCATTGACGATACGAATGGAACTCTCTCCTCCTTCTATTCACACTATCTTGAAATCCAGGGCGATGGCAGATTCAACCTCACCCTTCCGGCTTGGACCAATGTTGCGAATATTTACCTCAATGCTACTGCGTATGAATTATCTGCTGATGTCGTGGTTTAAATTGACCTCTTGAGTAATCACGAGAGTCTTGCTAATCTTACGTGGGGAGCAAATCTGAAAATGATTCACGAAAATGGGAGTATTGGATACGAATTACCCCTTCGCAGATATCTTGTGAGTGGAGGCATCGGATACTCAACGGGACGACACTTGGGTCTGCAATCAAATAGCACGACTATCGAGAAATACAATCTTTCGTGGATGGGAGTCTCTTTAGAGTCCATGTTCCATGCGGAGTGTAATTCTAGTTATACGATTTAATATGGGGTACTCTTTGATGTAACGATTACTCATGAACATGCCATTCCAACCGATGTTTCTTTACCCGTTCTCGCCTTCTTAGGACTGGGGATTTTCTCAACAGGCATGCTTGCTGCTGAAGTATTTCTCATGAATCCTGATGACTAGCTTTCAACGATTTGGCATGAAGAATAGATGAATTGCTTCACGAGTCCATGATCATTGTGTTCTTTTTGGGACCACGTATGGGGTTGTTTTCATCTTCTCATATCAGAAGTTCTTATCTTGCTTTCTGAGTTCTTCTTGGCGGATGTGTACCTTACCGGAATGCACGGCACAACTCACGCAATAATAGGAAGTCATTCGCCGCCTTTGAATGAAAGCACCCTGTTTTTGCAGTTCTTTTGCCATTTGAGGCTCCACTAGGGAACTGTATTTTGTGTATTTCTTTGCTTTATCTGCGGGGACCAAACGACCACATCTGGAACATTGCACGCTCCCCTTCTTACCAGCGCCGCCCTTTGAGCGCCCGCCGGATTTTCTTTTTTTCGTCAAATTATTGCTTCCTCGCGATTTTGTTGGAAACGCTGCACTTCTCAGAATTCTTCATCTTAAAGGGTTATTGTTTGGTTTCAAGTTCCAAAGTGTTTCTCTTAATGAACAAAACCAAGACATTCTTTGAGTTGGCTCTATATCTTGAGATATCAATCCCCAACTATTTACTAGACGACTGGTCATTCACCAAATGTGTGGAGATTAACAAAAGAACGCTTTTATTCAACAAACGCTAGATGTAATATTGGTGTGAAGCTTTGAGGGGCGAAATACTTCAGCTAAGTGTTCTTTTGTTGCTTCTTTCAGCAAGCATTTCTCACTATCACATCATAGATTATCAGGTTTCTGAGAGCCTTTATTCCGGGCCATATCTCGATAGCATTCGTTACACATTCATAGAAGGTGAGGATCAGTTATTTCTAGCAATCACGGATAACGAGATTGACATGATTGGTGATTCAATAGATCCCAATTTTGTCATCCCTCTAGAAGATTCTTCCATAGAGGTGAGCAAGCGGTATAGAAATGGCTATGGATATATGGCACTAAATTGCGAGAAGTACCCATTCAACATTTCTGAATTCAGGCAGGCGATAGCCTATGCAATTGACAAGGAATTGATTTGCGATGACATATGGGATGGTTTGGCGTCGCCGCATGATTCGCTCTTGCCTAGAAACAACCCATTCTCAATCGAAGGTAGTGCACCAATTTCGTATTATGAAGATAATAACGAGAGTGCCATAACCATTTTTGATTCATTGGGCTTTCTTGATACGGATTCAGATGGATTTCGAGAGCTTCCAAATGGAAGTGAGTTTGATGTTCGGATTGATTATGCATCGACATCGAATATGGCAGCTGAAATATGCCAGCTGTTCGAGCAAACTCTCCAGAGTCTGGATATTAATGCCACTGCAATCCCTTACGATTGGTACATATATCCCACAGAATACCCAGAGTACTTCGAAGACTTTGACATGGTTTTCGCAAGTCGCAACTTCCCATCCTTCGATTTGAGATGGATGAAGTATCCGAACCCAGCTGTTAGCCCAGTTTTTGGAATCAATGTAAGCTGGTCCAACTCATCCTACGACGAATGGGCAAATCAGCTTACCTCTTCGGTGACATATACGGAGGTCGAAGATGCTGCCGCAGAGATGCAGAAGATATGGTTGGAAGAATGCCCTCTCATAATCTGCTACCAAAACCATATTTTCCATGCTCATAGAACTGACAGATTCACAGGTTTCGTCAATGATGCTTTGAGTGGGATTCCAGATTTCTGGACGAATTACAGGGTGCGGCTGAACTTGAAACCTTTGGGACAACAAGGCGGAACTCTTCGATGGGGTCTGCCCTTAGAACCTGATACATTCAATCCTCTGGTCAGCTCTTCACAGTATACTTGGGACATTCTTGATATGCTCTATGACAGCTTGATGAAGAGGTCTCCTTCTGGCAACACTATTCCCTGGTTGGCAGCCAATTATACCTTTACTACTTTTGAGGACAATCAGGCTATTCCGGAAGGTCATTGCCAAATAGCTTTCGATATTCTTGATAATGCCACCTGGTCAAACGGCGATCCTCTCACAGCCGAAGATATCAGAGACTCGTTGCTACATTATCGAAATTCGTACTATTTCGATGGAACCCCTCTGATGCCCGAGCTTCAGCCATTGGTTGCTGCATATACCCTCGCCACAAATCAGCTCGTCTTGGAATTCAATACAACTTCATACTGGCACTTATACACAGTAGGTTACAAGCCAATTCTGCATAGTTTATCCTTACAGCAACTAGGGCTGGAGGATTGGCATGATTGGAAACCAGCCCCCCAGGCGGATGAATATGTCACTTCTGGTCCTTTTGTTGTGGACGAATTCGTGCCGGGAGAGTACATTCTGCTTATCCGGAATCCTTCCTATTTCTATCAACCGGCCCTCAATGATACGGCTTCAAATGATTCCTCAGGATTCTTCGGCATATCAAGCCTGCAACAATTGGCTATATTTGGCACCTTAGCCACAGTAACGATTGCCGCAGTTGTCATCATAATCCGTAGAAAGGAAGATTCATAGTTTGAGGTGGTTCCACAATTGTCGTCTACTGAAACTGCCGGCTTATCATGTCAGCAACCGTTTCCTGTGGCAAAATCTCCCGTGATACAATCTGAAGGGTTTCATCTTGAAAGATGCCATCTCGAACTATCTCTTCTCCAGCCTTTATGGTGGCTTGAATGATGTCAGTTAAGTCCATACCCTGCTTCATCAACATTGGCAGTGCCCAGGCATATGGTCGTACGACCGCCCCCACAAATTCTCGCTGCATATTCTTTGCCATCGCCCTCACATGGGCTATCAAGGGGTCAAAATTGTCTAATTCCGCGAATCCACACACAGAAACCAACACAATCTTTCCATTGGGAATGGAGTGTCGAGGCGGATGTCTACAGTGGCCATTGATTATCTCAACTTTCCCTCTCATCAGGGGAATCATACGATCCAGCATAGTCTTCATAATACCGGTCATGCCATCAACATAGACTGGAGTGCCCAATACGATGGTCTCGGTATCCTTCACCCGGTCATAAATAGGCCCCATGTCATCATCTTGAATACATTCACCTGGAGTGCCTATCCAGCAGTTGAAGCAACCGGTACAGGGCTCGATGTCCAACTTGTGCACGTATATGACTTCTACCTCTGCGCCGGCATTCTTTGCCCCCTCCAAGAAGTACTCCATGAAACCAGCAGTGGCTCCCTGCTCCATGTTCGGGCTCCCATTGAATGCTAAAATCTTCATGCATTACCCATGAGAAGGCTTACTCATCAAGTTACCGCCCCAATTAAAGAGAGGAGAACTGACGAAGAACTTTAATAACTGTGAACAACCCCCAACATGCTAAGCGCTGCCAACTCATAGGTGGAAATACAATGGTTACAGCCCTGTTTAAGATAGTTCTCATGGGCGACGGCTCGGTAGGCAAGACCAGTCTGAGGCGTACGTACATGGGTGAAGGCTTCAAGGCTCAGTATATGATCACTATCGGTGCTGATTTTGCAGTCAAGAAGATGCAGTTGGAAGGCGGGCACGACGTCAGCATTCAGATTTGGGACCTGGCAGGTCAGGAGCATTTCAAGAGCGTTAGGTCAACATTCTACAAAGGGGCACAGGGTGCACTTGCGGTCTACTCCACAGTTGAGAGGCAGTCATACGAGAACATCAAGAACTGGTTGGACGAGTGCTGGACAAATGCAGGGAAGAAAATTCCCATAGTTCTTATTGGTAATAAAATCGATCTTAGACAGCAGTTCGAGGACAATCCAGCCATGAGACAGACAATTGTTACCACTGAGGAGGGGCAGCGGCTGGCTGATGATATAGCATCAAACGGCGTGCATACGTCATTCATCGAAACGTCTGCTAAAACCGGTGAAAATGTTGAAGCATCCTTTCTGGAGCTAGCAATAAAGATTCTTGAGGCTGGCGGCTTGGCCTAATCGAGATTTCTGCTCCTTTGAGTCTGTCTTCATAATGTTTTTAGATGCACCCAAATCAGTCAGTACTAGTATTGATTCTGCGGTGACTTGGATGGAAGACAATCAACTGTCATTGTTCTTACAGAGAAAGACATTGAAGCCCGAGGCTAAGCATGGTGACGAGATTACAAGACGCTTCTCAATGAACAAAGTTGGCAGGATGTTTGCTGCCGCCATGCAAGATAGGACCATCCGTCTCTATGATGCCAAGACATGCGACGAGATGCAACGTGTACAGGATGAACATCTAACAACAGCCATTGACTTCAGTCCCCGCGGAGATATTGTAGCAACAGGAAGTGTGGGTCGCCTTGTCAAACTCTGGGATATCAAATCGGGGGATTTGATGGGTACTATGGAAGGGCATGACTATCCCGTTCTCTCCCTCTCCTTCTCGCCTGATGGAGATAAATTGGTCTCCGGGAGCGGAGACACCACACTGCGAATTTGGAATGTTGATAATCAAAGATTCATTCGAGAGATGAAAGGACACACGCTCTATGTTGTGAGTTGTGATTGGGACCCTGTAGGAGACCGAATTGTCTCATCATCAATCGATTCGACTATTCGCGAGTGGAATGCATCTAGTGGTGAATTGCTTGCCGAACATGAAGATCACCGGACCGCTGTTCATCAGGTCCTATTCAATAAGGATGGTTCACTCTTGGCGTCTGGCTCCTCGGACCACAGCATCATTCTTTGGAACACAGATGGTGAACTCTCTCCTATGGAAACGCTCATGGGACATAATGAGGAAGTACGTGCCATCTCATTCAGCAATAATGGAAAGTACTTGGCCTCTGGATCTAGCGACAAAGAACTCTATGTGTGGTCGGTAGATGACTATAGCATTCAAGGTCAAGCGAGGACCGCGGGGGAAATTGATGGATTGGAGTGGTATCCAAATGAGCTTGCCTTCATCAGTTCTGATGGGACCGGTGCGATTCTTCGCTGGGATGTACGTGAACTTGAAGCCATGTTGAGTCCGTTTCAGAATCTGCTTGATGAAATCAAGGCAAATGAGGACGAGAGCAAAAAGACTGAATTCATTGAACGCTTCAAGGAGATACAATCACAGTATGATGAAGAAACATTGAGAGACAAGCGACTCTTCTACATTATGTGGCAGTGTAAGAGAGAATTAGGCTTACTAAAAGGGAAGATTCGAAAAAGACGATAATTGTCCGTGACCTCAGAAAGGAGTCGATATCAGAGTCTAATCTACTTGGACTGATTCCACCATGACTTCACAAAGATTCGTGTAGGCATCTTCTACATTCTTTCCCGTAAGGGCACTTGATTCAACATAGATGTGATCGTGCTTTTCTGCCCACTCTTTCCCTTCTTCGGTTGTGACGACCCGGCTCTCTTCCAGATCGACTTTGTTTGCCACAACTATCAGGGGGATCTCGCGTCCGAGGTTCTTGAAGCACTCATCCTTCCAGTTTTTGATATTGAGAAATGTTCTTCTCCTGGTCACATCATATACAAGAAGCCCGCCTCTGGCACCCCTATAGAACCCCTGCCTTACTACTTCAAATCTTGGCTGTCCCGCCAGATCCCATACCTGCAGAGTCACCGTTGCGTCCCTTTCGGGCATCTCGACTTTCTTAATGGCAAAATCAGACCCAATGGTCCGCTTGTAGTCGGATTGGAAATGTTGTTGTGTGAATCGAACAGTAAGTGCGGTCTTTCCGACAGCACCATCGCCCAACATGACAATCTTGAAGCGGTATTCAGCTGACATCACAAGACACTTCCTGTTGCCTGAGGGTATAGAGAAGACCTATTAAAATATCGTATGGCAAATGGCGTTCTGTTGGAGGAATCAAGTTGAAACTTTCATAAAACCTAATAAGTTCCAGACCTATACTGGACTATTGAAATCACGACTTATACAGCAAGAAAATGGGGGGTTTCAAGAAATGGCGGTTGCGGCTCCGAGCTATGGTCTATTCACGGCGATTGTTCTGTTTCTTATCTTTTCGCTTTATTTCAATCCATGGAATAGAAAGCTCAGAAACCCTCGAAACTCTCTGCTACTGATAATCGTGACAACGTCGTTAGCAATTCCGCTTCAAGTCTGGTACAACTATGATGTGGCTGCATATAATACAGGTTCGACCTATTTGTCGAATCTCTACGTAAATGCTTCACTATTGCCGGGTGAGAAATATGAAATACACCACGTGTCAAACTGGTATGCAGAGCGGGGGGCTCTCCTGGAAATATCAAATGAATCGCAAGGCATCATATTCTACCTAGTTGACGAGAATATACGAGGTACACGTTTCAACGAATTTCGTCTGAACGAATCTATGTTTGGATTCGACTATCCCCATGCTTGGTTTGGATTCAAACTACCCTATTATCGTACATCCCTCTTTCAAATAGCAAACTGGACGGTTTGTTTCTCCAATCCACTTGCGAATGAGACAATTCCTCTAAAACTCCGTGGAGTATGGATAGAGGACTCAGGAAATCTCGCAAGTTGGAGTGTATATCATCCACGTACACAACCTGTTGTCGCTCTGTTATGTCTGTGGATATTCGTTCCATTGATACTAATGGCGACCAATAGTGTCAGTATACATCAATTGGTTGAGAATCTACGTTTATTGATACCCGCCATGCTTCTGGTTGTGATTTACTTGCTTCTTTCTCTTCCATTTATCAGTAGTATCATTTTCTTTGATTTGTACCTCGTCTTTCCATTGCCAATCGTTTCTCTGGTTCTATACTACGTCATCAAGAAACAAGAAGATACAACCCAGTGAATTAGATTATCGAATCGAAGAAGGATTGTTACAAAACAAAATCACTTGGCAAGACGGAAACTCAAATACTGCATCGAGGATTCTCGGGCATTCACCGATTTAGGTAGTCCTGAGGGCTCGACGACTAGTCTTAGTCAAGAACGATTGATTACACTATCATTTAATAGGGATATGGGATTTCTTTCTATTGTTGCACAATTCTGGAGTGAAAGCGAATGGAACGACCTGATTACAGCACCCTTGCATCAATCTTGGAAGAGATGAACAAGGAGGGCGAATTCACCGCCTCTGTACTTGCTAGAGATGACGGGCTACTTATGGCATCTGCTGCCTCGCCAAAGACAAATCGAGAGGTCATTGCTGCGATGTCTGGGTTTGTTGCCTCAACAGTGGAACGAATGCGCGACGAGTTGGGTCTCGGTCAACTAAGGGATATATCTGTCCGCTGCTCAATGGGCAAGGCTGTATTCAAAAAGATTGCATCACAGGGGGAACAAGCACTCCTTATTGCGGCTATCATGCCAAGAAATGTTCGGTATCATCTTCGACCTATCGGCAAGGCTGCAACCAGAATCAGGCATGTCCTTGGATATTCTGATTAGCTATCATTGGTACGGTTCATGCATGCAAAAAGATTCAAGTGATATAGTCATATAGTAATTCTACGCTTATTTCGGTCCAGGAGTGCGCTGTATTGGCAAAAGGGGACAAAGACACCTCAAAAGATGACGACAACAATGCTGTTGAGATTGTCTTCTTCAAGTCTGATTCGTGTGCCTTCTGTCCGAGAGCTGAAGAAGTGATAACGGATATGATGGAGGATTTTGGAGAGTCCGCCCTGAAACTAACGATTATCAACGTATCTGAGAATCCAGAGACCGCAGAAGACTATGGAGTCTTCGCCTTGCCAACCACCATGATTGGCGGAGTGTCAGTGACAGGTATTCCAGAACCAGAGATATTGATGAAGATGATTCTTGGTTCTAAGATCTCCAGCAGAAGAGGTGTATTCAGTGAGTGAATTTGAAATCGAACGCATAAAGACAGGCATCACGGGCCTTGATGATTTGATTGAAGGTGGATTTCCCCGTGGCGACATTATTCTGGTTGCAGGGAAGGCAGGAACCGGAAAGACGATCTTCGC
>SDNP01000030.1 GCA_004524445.1 Candidatus Thorarchaeota archaeon
ATTTTTAGAGGAGAGTTTGGGTGTTCAATCAAAAAAAAGTCGAAGATAAGTAGTTAAATCGCCGATAAGTATATTCAGCACTTCGACCGTCCAAAGAGCGGAGGCAACTCCCGAATGGAAGTGGAACTAGTCATAGAAACAAAGGATGTAATCGTATACTTCATTGCGGTTCTATATGCAGTATTGGTTCTGGCAACTGGTGATGTCGCCCGAAGAAGGCTGAATATGAGCCCTGATTTCACAAGAAAGATAATTCACCTTTTTGCGGGTGCAGCAATTTGGACTGTGCCATACTACCCTCATCCCTGGGTTGCCACACTCGTCGCTCTGACATTCGTCATCATGTTGGGAATGGCGAGCATTGATAGATTCAGCAATTTCTTTTCTGCAATGGCCAGGCCGGAAGACCTTGACCATGGTAGTGTCAGAGGCCCTTTCTGGTATGCCGTTTCGATTACGGTTCTAACGGGAGTATTCACATTCACAGGCTATGACAGATTCTACTTCATAGCAGCTGCAGCGATTCATATTATGATGTTCGGAGATGGAATGTCGGCTCCTATCGGAATGAGGTACGGGCTAAATTCAACACGAGAGATCTTCGGTTCAAAGCGAAGTACTCATGGCTGTCTAGCCCTTTTCGTATTTGGATTTCTTGGGGCGCTACTGGCATTCTGGTGGTTTGGCATTGTGAATTATGGTGTGTTTGTTAGTAATGGCAATATACTATGGCTTGAAATGATAGTGTTGGCACTAGTTGGATCAATTGCTGCTACACTTGTAGAACTAGTCAGTCCAAAAGGAACAGATAATACCACACTTCCAATTGCTTCTACAGTAGTAATGCTGCTTGTAGGAATGGCAATGGGGCTGGTTGCTCTATAATTACCG
Source organism: Candidatus Thorarchaeota archaeon (assembly GCA_004524445.1). Taxonomy (GTDB): domain Archaea; phylum Asgardarchaeota; class Thorarchaeia; order Thorarchaeales; family Thorarchaeaceae; genus TEKIR-14. The sequence goes on from SDNP01000030.1 coordinate 892, forward strand.
GCCTGGCTCAACAACTATTCGGTAGTAGTATGTCTTTCCTGCAGTAGGGCTCTCTCTCTCAATTCTAATGACCTGCCCAACCTTGGCTCCGAGAACTCTTGCAGCAGGATCATTTCTCCTGATTCTTGGAAATTGGGACTTGTCAATCCCATAATGCTCAGTGACCAAGTCAACTTCATCCTTGCTCGCGATTGTATGCTTTGGCACAAGTTGGTGACCAAATAGTTCGAATGAAGGATATCCTCCCTCAATTAGCTCTACCCGGGTGGCCCTAGCATGCTTCTTGGCTGCAGGAGTGAAACGGTCGCCGCCAACAATCATCCCTTCTTGGGCATTATGGTCAGCCATGTCGCGTACAACATCCCGCACCAGAGCAATCCCGATGACCTTCGGAACTTTGTAAATCCATACTGCTTTCTTTAGTATGTCATCTTCAATACGCTTTCGGGGGTACATCTGAAATCGGTTTTCATACTCCAGAAGCTCGTCAGCCTGATACCCTCTAAGATTTAGCAAGTCTCTTGTCTTGATAACCATTTCAGGAAGCTCTGCCAACTTCAATACACCCACGAAAGACGATTCTGGTTCGTTTTCATAACCATATAAGGCTTGTCAAGTGTTCGGTCAATACGTTTACACAATTGCTCTTACATCTTGATTTTGATGCTGCTATGACCTCATGTCGATTAGTCGCCATCGTATATTCTCATTGGCTCGCCACAACATACTAAGGTTCCAGCGCCAGATTTCTTTACAACAACAATTTGCTGACATATATCACAGACATAGGTTGCTCCTTCTTTAGCCATCGTTATCATCCTGCTAGTATTGATTGTGGAGACTGATATCACTGTCATTTATGGCTTTCTCAATAACACTTGGTAGAAGCAAATCCTCATGGTTCGACCTATAGCCTCATATTCGGGGTGTTGGTGCCCTCTAGATAATAGAATTTAACGAGGTCAATCATGTGAAGAATTCTAGAGCCAAATTACTGATGATTTTCGCATCAATGATATGGGGTTCTTCATTTGTTGTTGGACGATGGGCGATAGCATTTGTTGATCCAATACCCCTAGCATTTTGGGAGAATGTTTTTGGTTTCATTATTTTACTTGCTGCATTAATGCTGAAGAGAAAAGGAAACTTGATTGACCTACTAAGAGATATTTTTTCCAGACGTGAAATCATCGTTTTGGGAGTGCTTAATGGACTAGCCTATGCACTACAATATATTTCTCTCTCCTTGACAACGGCGATTAATTCTAGTCTCCTAGTGAATCTTGGCATTAGCACCCTCGTTCCATTGTTTGCACACATAATGTCTACCGAAAGAATAACAAAACGAAAAATACTCGCTCTAATTCTGGGGCTCATAGGTGCAGGATTAATATCTACAGGCGGCGACCTGTCAACACTTGCTGAGGGGCGAATCCTAGGTGACATGCTGGCTTTGAGTGTGGGAGCATGTTGGGCCGTTTGGATTGTGGTTGCAGATAGTGCCTTAGAGAATGTAGAGGGTCCACTGGAGGTTGCAGCACCGAATGCAGGTTTCACTGTTTTGATACTCGGGTTGACCACAGCACTCATGGGAGGGTTGACTAATAGTATCATTTTGGGAACAGAAACGGTTTTCTCTATCATTTACTTGGGCGTTTTTTCAATTGGTCTAGCCTATCTATTCTACTATGAGGCTCTGAAAGATATGGGAGGCACTGCCTCTGCTCTATATCTGCTTCTTCAAGCTGCAGTGACAATGTCATTAGGTGTCCTATTACTGAACGAAAATCTCACACCAATTCTCGTTTTTGGTGCTATGCTAATCATGATTGCGATTGTATTTGTTGAGGATAAAGAGCAAAAAGAATTTGACCAGTGATTGGATATAATTCAGGTAGTTTAAAAAAGTAGGAAGCTGCTAGATAGATACATATAGCATAGATGTCATTCTTGACAATTGAAGGGAAGAGGCGATACTATTGGCCGGACTTACAAAAGGAAAAATCGCTGATGTAAAAACAAAGAAAGAAATCACCCTGCCACAGGAATTTTTCGATAATCCTATCTTGCAGGACATGAAAGCTGCCATGGTAATTTATTTTGAAAGGTCTGGCGAGGTTAGGCTTATACCCATGATGAAGAAGGGAGGCGCACGAGTGCGTCTCGAAGTTGAAAAAGTCAACCCTGCGCTGATGCAGACCATGACGCAACTTTTCAAGCAACATGATCTAAAGGTATTATTTACAACTGGGTTCTGTTTCGAGCAAAACAGGTGCATATACGAAGTCTATTTCTCTGCTGATGATATCGAAGAAAAGAAGGGCAAAATTAGGAGTACCATAGAAAATATTCCAGGCCTATATAACAGCGAGTTTGAGATTCTAAATATTGGAGGAAATTGGTAGGCTTCATTTTATTTCTAGAGCTACATTATCTTTCACATTTGTTTCAACTAGTTCCAAGTCCAAGTTTAGAAGGGTTTCAAAGTAACCTCGCAGGAATGGTGCTGGATAGAACGGACTACCTATCACAATCATATCACCCTGGTCACGGAATGACCCCCAACCAAAGGACTCAAGAATCTCGAAGATCAATGCTCTATTTTTCTCATCAGTAGGGTTAGCACCATATTCGATTTTGAGAATATCAGATACAGGGGCTTGACTACCTGCTGTCTTGCCAAGTTCGTATTGATCTCCAGGAGTAAGCTTCGAGAAAAACAGGGATGATACTGTTTCTGACTGAAGCAAAACTCGTACATTGTTAAGATAGATTCCACGCTCGGTCCATTCGTGCACAGTGAAATCCAAGAACCAGCGAACTGCATCTTCAATCAATTGAGCCCGTGAGCGCCCAACTCTTTCATCAACCAACTTGTCTATTTTGCCCACCAACGGTTGGCTCATGGTCACGCTGATGATCTTCTTTTTTTGGTCTTCTTGTTTTTTCGGCATCAATTGGCCTCCTCACGCCACCCCCAATGGTGACAAAGGTATGCTCATATCTTGTATTTGGCTCTGCGGGGATTGAGTATATGAAATGCATTGCTACTATTTGAACCCTTTGGGAAGTGTGCATATGCATCTTTTCTGCAAATGCCGCATATGAAAAAATCAGTTTTCAGCACTCATCAAAAGCTTAATACAAAGGAACAATACCGGTGCTGTAGGTGTGAAGACTGGCATATTGTGAACTCTGGCTAGAGATGAAAGAGGGCTTCAAGGTATTCAGAGTAGCACTTCTGGTACCAATTGAATTTGATGTCCCAGGCGAGTTTGAAAAGTCAGCTGTTCAACCCGATCTGCCCGAAAAGCAACTCTTTGTTTCTGATTGGTTTGATGGGATTGCAGGTGCGAAAGAATTAATGGATGATGCAGCAGAATTCTATGGGGATCGGAAAATAAAGTATCTATTCTTTAGAGAGATTCGACGTCCAGCGTAAAGGTGCTTTAGCAGCATTTTATGTACATAAAGTTAGAAGAGAGGGACATTGCCCCTCTCGAAATTAGAACTTTCTACTAAGTTATTGGGAATCCCACAAGACCGGGCTGAACCAATACCACTATTCCAACTGCAAGGGCAGCCAGTCCAATCAAGATGAGAACAGGACGGGATGAAAATATCTTCCCGATTAGTTCAATCAGCTTAATGATTAGTCCACCAATAACATAGACAACACAGAAGATGACAACCCCAATCACTGCCATCCATTTGAGTGAGATAATTTGCTCAATATACCCACCAATTATTGGTTCCGACACAAGCGGGGCAAGAAATCCATAGATAGTAAATGTAGCAAAGGCAGCCACTGCAACGGCAAATACCAAAGCAAGTGGGAACTTGGATAAGACCCTCATGGTCAGAGCGAAACCTGCCAGAATAAGTACACCTGCAACGATTACCGCTCCAGGATATGTCACATATACAACATAGCCAACAAGAATGTCAAGTATCCCCAGAAAGAATCCCACAAATGTTCCGATTTTAACGAGCAAGTCAAAAATCAAACCAAGAAGGGGAATGGGATCGGTTATGTTCTCCAGAAGCCATGCAGCACCTATGATGCCGGTTGCCACCAGAACCCATCCTATTACCCATGGGTCTGCCAGCCATGCCATTATTTCACCAAGACTAAGATCAAAAACTCCGAATTGTAGCATTCAGTGCACCTCGCGATTGCTATTCGCAAATGACTACATAGCATCCTATAAACTATTCTAGACTGAAGCTCAGACCTATGAAAGCGCCTGCAAAGGTCAGGGAGAGCAGATAGATAGTTATCGAAAGAAAGGCAATTAGTTTTGGATGCTCTCCACCAACCATCTTTGTTGATTGAAGAGCAGTGAATGCGGTAGTCAAACCCACAGCTGCTAGTAGTGGATACATATCAATGATTGATTTCGAATGAGGAACAATTCCCTGATTATTCGATAGCAGTGATGCAAGAGAAAGAAAGGGTGCGAGTGATGTTAGAAAACCCAGCACCAACGCACTGGTCAAGCTCAGTATATATACCTTCAATCGCTGCGCGGCTATTATTGTATCTCTCTCTTTAGCCACTTCAGAACGCTCAACTAATCTGGTAGCAATCTTACGAATGCGGACACCAGCATCTCTAGCTGAAGATGCAACCATGAGCCAAAGCAAGTTGAGAATTTGCGCTACACGTACCCCTAATGCCTTATCCGAGGCCTTGGAAAGGGCCTCCTCCAAGCTGCAATTTTTGGAGTTTAAGCATTCCAATGCAGGGTCTAATAATCGTTGTACTTCTTTCCCTATATCATCACGAACCTCGAAGAGGGCAACTTCGAGCGTGTCGCCAAGAGATAATCTTTCTCCAAGAAGAATCAAGAAGTTCAGAAATTCATCGTATTCTTCTATCACCTGATTCTGAGATGGCTGACCCAACCCAGTTTCTCTCGGAGTATCAAAGTAGGTCGAATATCTGTTGGAGAATCTTTTTCGCAAGAGTAGAGCGAGAACGGAAAAAGCGGGAAATAAAAGTATCACCAGCGGATTTTCCGCGGCACCATTGAGTGATAGTGCCAATACTGCGACTATAGGTAAGTAAGTCAACAGCGCAGTTGTCACGAGAAGCCTACTCTCAAGCTCTAGGTTCTTTTGTCTAAGAGTCATATCAGCTTCATACGACTCTCCTGATACCATATCGAGCAGGTCTACATCTCTCTCAGTCGCAGAGAGAATCGTGATGATATACCTCCGCATATCCTGCGATGGCTGGTTATTGGCGAAATTCATAAGTGCCCGTTCAGGAGAAACGCCCTTCTGAATCTCACCTAGTATTCTCTGAAAAGCCTTCGAAAGGTATGGATGTTCTGATTTGGCAATCATTTCTATAGCGTCAAAAATGGTTCCGCCTGCTTGGTAGACTAAGGCGAACTGCTCAAACATCAAATCAGATTGCTCGGATAACATTAGCTTGTGCTGGTTCATCAATGATATTGGATAGTAAACAATGGCATAGAATGAAAGCAGAGTCAGAAGCACAGATATTAGTGTCACCAGTATCCAAAGTACTCCAGCGAGAGATAGAATCACAACAGATCCTATGAGGGTAAAGATTCCTATCAGATAAGCAGTTGAAACTACGCTTTCGGGCGACAGCTTCATGGAAGGAGAGAGGAAACCGCAAGCTTTTGCAAGTTTTTCCTTTGTGTCCTTGGGAGCATAATGGGGAAGAGGTGCTTTGGAACCAACTCGACATAGCTTCTCGAATGACAACTCTTTTTCCTCGATAATGCTCTCATAGTAGCATTAGATAAATTACCCGAATTTCAAAGGAATTCAGTTAGTTGCTTCTGGGAGGTGTATTCGTTATATAGGTCACTCGATTCGAGGTACCTCTCCAAGGGTTCCTCTAGGAGGTAGGATATCAAATCTAGAGATTCTTCAAGGTTTGAAAAATGTCTACCACCTTTCGAAAAGGCACGCCTGGCAATTTCACGGAATCTCCAAACGCCCAACGGAACCCATTTTTTGGGATTGACCTCCATGAAGATAAGGGCGCCAGCTTGACGTTTCATCTCATCTAATTGTTCCAGCACTGGCAAGCGCGTTGCATAATATGCCCCGACCACATTGCTTGCATACTTCTTTCTCCCCTTGTGCCATTCATAATCGGATAACACTGGAGGATTGGGTGGACCCAACCAGCATTCCAATGCCTCAAATTGCCAAGCGGAGGGCACGAATAGTGCAATGACTTTGTTGCCAAGGGCGTAATCCGCATAGACATGGTAATCGTTAATCCATTTGTACCGGAGCACTTTCTTGTGTAGCTCCTTACCTATGATATCATCAGTGGCTGTTATGCTCCATTCTGTTGGTACCAATTTCCTTTGCTTCTTTTCACCGAGCAACCCAATTGATAACAAACGCGAAATATGTTGTTGATTGATGCCTTCTTCAAACAGGTTCATGACACCGGATGTTGCCTTAAGGTCTGTATCCGAAGTCACTTTGTCAACAGGCTTCGGAACGGCTGGATTGTCACTGAGTTTGAATAGCTGCAAGGGTGCTGAGGGGCCGATCGGAAGAGTTCGCTGAGAGAAGATACTGGTAAAAGAAGGACGCTTTATGAGCTCAGCTTCAGACTCTAGTGGCGTTTCAGATAGGGCCATTGTCTGTGTTTCATGCAGCAATCTTGGTGGTTCCACGGCAGCATCGACAGGGATTGGTTTCTTTGTCCGTACTAAACTAAACCTGAGCGTTAGAATCTCGTCAAGGCTTTTATTGAGCCACAAATCCGGGCGTTCCATCAATGATGTTTCTCTGCCGTGAATAGGGGGCACTAATGGGCCCGCCAGTACTTTGGGATAACCATGAGAACCCACAAACACAGAAGGAGGTGATGATCCGGAGAGGTCTAGACCCGAAACTGCATTCTCGATATCGGTTAGGGCCTTTGCTCTCATCAACAACGGGCATGGAGTAATACCGCATAGAGCTCTGTGTCCCATACACCTGGAACAGACTCTATCATTATATGATATTCCTGCTCCTGCTGGCTCAAGCTCTTTCTGTGACATTATGTGTTCTTCTCTCTTCCCACTTCGGTTAACATTTCACTATTGGACGCTTCTAAATATTTGGCATTGTAACTAGTAAGCTTCACAAGACAAAACCAAGCTAGCATCATTCAATTGTTCTCTCAGTTTGCTGGAGTCGAATGTTAAAATGTCCACGTTACACTAGAATGACAAATTTATCAATCCAGACGGTTTGAAAAGACCAGGAGCAATATCAGAGTGGCAATGTTGACGCGTCGAGAAAGAATTCAGCAGGAACTAGAGGCGACAGAATATCCATTGACAGCAAAAGATCTATGCGACATCCTAGACATCCGAAGCCGGTCGATTGTATTCGAGGACATTCAACATATTGCCAAGAGCGTTCAAAATGAGGGCAAGCAGGTCTTAATGAGCCCTGCAAGATGCGGCGAGTGCGACTATGTATTCAGAAGTAGGAAGAGGGCGAAATCACCTTCAAAGTGTCCAAAATGTAAATCAGAATGGATTCTGCCACCGAGCTTTATCATTCAAGAAATCGATTAATCATTATCGAGTTTATGTACAGCCTTGACCCCAGCACCTTCACGCTTGATGCTTGTCACTCGCGAAACATAATAGTCGGACAGCCCGTATTCAGCATCCTCAACATACCCATGTAAAATAACTGGCATCCCAACCCGCGGTAAGAAGTCGCATTTTTTCATGACGTTGGCAGATAACTTCACTGTATAGGTCTTCCCAGTTTCCTGATTCTGCACAACGATGTTTGTCGAGCCGTACCAACGGCGTGCACTTATTCGGGTGGTGTTACTACGACCGACTTCTCTGATTATTCCTTTGACAGATGTCATTGCTTGGCGCCCCTCAATGATTGTCCTATTCAAACTGACCATTTACTACAGAATAATCTACTTTTCTATCTGCACATGACCAATAGTTTTCTCCGTTTGTCAGTCAAACTCAATCCATCGATATTGCATCATAAGTATCGAGCATAGACTGATTGGTCAACAATCGAGTTATTAGATATGAATTATCACCTTAGCAACTTCTGGCTGTGCCGCATTCTCAAATGCTTCAGCACCGTCTTCTAGGGCGAATTCACGAGATACTAACTTATTGACTTCGATTCTCCCCTTTGCCAACATATCTATTGCCTTATCGAATGATCCACTGCTGTTGCCAACGAGAGTAATTTCACGTTTCACAATTTTACGTGTGTCAATTGGAATTCCATCTCCAGGCGTACTCATGAGCGCGAGATGCCCTCCGCTCCGAACCAGTTCCAAGGCAGTATTGAAGCCAGAGGGGGTTCCTGAACAATCTACAACAACTCTAGGACCCACGCCATTAGTTGCAGATAGGATTTTCGACTTCCAATCCTGATTGTCAGTATTGAGAGTATTCCTCAAACCCAGAGTTCTGGCTAGACCCAATTGCCATAGATTTTGTCCGAGTAAATATACATCTGCTCCAAAAGCATCATATACTTGCGATACTAGCAATCCAACTTTTCCTGAGCCCACAACAAGTACCGGTTCATCTTCTTTAGCAGGAACCCGCCTATAGGTTTGAATGGCGGATGACAAAGGTTCAATGAATGTCCCTATTGTTGTGTCAACGTCTTCTGGCAATACATGAAGTAATTCGACTGGGACGCTGATGTATTCAGCAAGTCCACCATTAACAGTAAGACCGATAATATCTCTATTAGGACACAGATGTCGCTGATTTTGGCTGCAATACCAACATCGACCGCAAAACAAATTCACTTCAGTAGTCACAGGAGTACCAATAGCCAGATCACGAACTGAAGTTTCTTGAATTGTTCCAGTTATTTCGTGGCCCAAGATTATTGGCAAATCTACTTTAATATCACCTTGCCAAACTCTTATGTCCGATCGACAGATTCCAACCGATCGGACTTCAATTCTTGCATATCCCGGCATGACAGCGGGTTTTGGCGTGTCACGTAATTCAAGACCATCTGAGGTTAGAACCAGAGATTTCATGATATCTAGACAACGCAATATGGCTGCTCTGGAATAAACCCTTCGTTATAAACAGACCAGTTAAACTGCATTGTTAAATCTCGGTCCAATTCAAACAAAAAATCATTCTCTAAAAAACGGATATTTTATAGGTGTAGTCCAAAGCGCTTTGATTTGAGAGCATCATTACTTGAAACAGATAAGAACCACTTGTGGTTCAAGCTAGCAAGAAAGAAGATGGAGAGAAAACAGAATATGACGGGGAAGGGTTTCTTCAGCACTAGGCTTACCAGCGATAATGTAGATTTGTGGAATTTGTTACAGGAAGATGAAAAAACCAAAAACACCCGTGTCCTGAAAGCATTTGCTCACTTCTGTCAGATGGACAGGTCAATGCTATTCGCTTCATATCTGGGTGACGAACTAATTGGGCTCGCCGCGGTCTATCTTGCTAAAGAAGACAAATCTGCAATGATTGCCGGCATCAAAGTGCACCAAGAATACAGGGAAAGCAGTACTAGGCAGGTGATCAGATCTTCACTTCCGTTATTCAGGACGACCAATATTCAAAGTGTGGTTGCCGCCGTAGCAGAGGTGAAGGAAACAATTGCCGATTATTTCCCTTTTACAGGTTATTTGCAGAGCTGGAGTAGAGAAGCATTGGAAGATTTGGGATTTAGACCCATCGGAGCAGTTAACTACTGCAGGATAGAAAACATCTCAAAATCCATAATCATCTCTTCATCAAAAAAGAGTGATTATAGCCATTCGCAGGGAATGGAATTGATTCGTAGGATTAGAAAACAGGGAGAGAGGGTACCCTCAACCGTCTTGCTTGGCTTAGACTTGGGAGAAAGCACCAAACACTCAGTCATTAGCTCTACTGATGATGCCATAAGCATGTTACTGACCTATGTGAACATAGGTAATGAAATAGTCTTTCCAGTATTTCTAGCTGAAGCTGGAATGGCAGCCAATGAAGTTTCCAAATGCTTCAAATTGAGCCCGAATAAATCGAATATTGATGCTCTCATTTTTCCATCGATTAGACAGTCTCAGGTCACAATTATGGAAGAACTGGCAGCCAAGTTGGAGGGAGAATTGGTGGTAAACTCATTAGCGCTGATGCAGAAAAATTTGTAGTAGATGGACATGCTTAAAATCACGAACAAAGTAAACAGATACTGCAATATTCTATGATGGTTGGTTTTGTCACTAAATGATACTCGGGGGTACCTAATGAATAGCCTTAGAATCGAGAAACATGGTACAGGCATTCTCCTCAGGTATGGCAACACCAAACTGGCATTCGACACAGGAGCGACGGGATTTCTAACTCTTCTATCACACTCACATGCGGATCATATAGGACAGCTCCAGAAGGCTTCTCATCTGGTTGCCACTCGGGGTACCCTAGATACCTTAGAAGCAAGAGGAAAGAGTGTGTCCTGCAAATCCACCATAATCAGAAATGGAGAAACGCTAGGTAAGATCGGGTATTATATTACTGCATTGAATGCAGGACATGTATTGGGCTCCTCAATGTTTAGAATCGAATTTGATGATGGACTGAGTGTTCTGTATACGGGGGACTTCAATACCGTGGACAGCATTGTACACCGTAGAGCAAGAGCTATTGAAGCAGATGTGCTGATAACAGAGGCTACATACGGAACACCTCAATGGGTTTTTCCTGAGAGGAGAGGTGTTCATAGGGATATTGTTGGCAAGGCTAAAGAGATAATCGAATCAGATAAAATCCCCGTCTTTCGAGCGTATTCTCTAGGAAAAGCACAAGAGGCAATTGCCCTATTGCATCACTCCGGAATCACCACAGTTTCCGGCAATAAAGCAATAGATGCGGTTTCATCTGTCTACAAAAGTCATGGTTGTGATTTCAACTTTATACCAAGCGAATCTCTCTCGCATCCAAAGGATCTACCCGATCAAATTGCAGTAGTATCTTCATCCCCTAAACACACTAGAGCAGCGCTCATAAGAGGCTCCAAAAGAAATGATGAGAATGCAAGGCCGCCAGAAATGAGAGAGTATAATCTATCTGGTTGGACATTGCTAGAGTACAAAAACAGAGGGTTTCCGCTCAGTGCGCACTCCGACTTTCCACATCTCTTGCGCTTTGCAAAAGCAGTAAATCCGAGAGTTGTGTACTGCTTCACAGGCAATGCTCGCATTCTGGCTAGACATCTAGATAAGGGTGGGATTAATGCAGTTCCATTGGAGTAGGTGAATGTCATGGAGGAATATCTTTCCGACCTTGTCGAGCCAATACATGCTAATTCGTTCTTCTCAGTTTCAAAGACTGGAGAGATACATGAAAGACTCGAGTATGAATATGCTGATCCCGAAGGATATTATCGCCGAGTCATTAAAGATGATGATTTGTTAACAACAGAAGTCACAAATCTAGCTACAAATATGCAATTCTTTCTCGACGAGGAGAGAGTAGAAATAAATGGGGAACGAGTCAAATCGGAAGTTGTCTACACGGACATCCTTCTGAAGGGTATTAGTGAAGTAGTTTCGGTTGTTTATCTCATTGACTTCGCAGGTAGATTTCAACAAGGCCCCAACTCAATTCAAACATGGCTAGAGGAAGAAGAGGCACCGTACGATTTTGAAATCATGTGGAGATTTCCCGCTGGTACAAAGATTCTCCTGGTAGATACCCTGCTTGACTACGAGATATACAGTGATATAATCATGCTATGGGCAATGGAAGGCGAACATGTCGGAGGATATGAGAGGATGGATTTTGAATTCCCTGACAAGATATTGGATACGCGAAAAGGTCTTCAGCATAACTCTTAACTTGATATCAGGTGTGTTCTCTTCTGTCTATGATACTCCAAACTGCAGTGTCTGTCACAATTCTCCCATTCGTCTTTATCGTAATTGGGTTCATTCTTGTTTTGATTGGATTGGTTCTTATTGGGCGTGAGAATGAGGACACGAATGCAAATATCAAATCGGAGTCAAAAGGGATAATTCTTCTTGGACCCATTCCCATAGTATGGGGCTTTGGCAAGAAAGTAAAAATCCTAGTAGGGACGATTGCAGTTGTTGTATTTGTTCTGGCGGTGGTATTGTGGATCTATTGACTCCAACCACATTCAGGGCATATTTTTGCCGAGTCAATGATTCTTACTAGGTCACCGTTATACAAGCAATCAGGGCAGATTCCCAAATGTTTGCCACAAGTTGGACAAGTCAGGGAATTGCCTAGGTCACGGATACATGTAATGGTACCACAGGTAGTACATCTAATCGAGTGCAAGTAGCAGAATTCATTTTCACAATGGTCACAACGATTCTTGGGCTTGTTTTTGCAAACTGCACAGGACTTTGACATTCGTTTCAGCCCCTCATCTTGGCATGAATGACTGATAGATAAGTCTAATGCGAGAAAAACCAACCGAAATTTTTGTAATGTGGTTATATAGTCAGTATTACCCCAAGAGTACCAAGCCTCTTAGTCATTATAGCAGTCCGTATGTTGGGTAGAAAAGAATGCTATTTGTTTGTAGAAATTGCGGCGCCACAACGGCTGACATCGATATGATTTTGGACGGTGCATGCGAGTGCGGGTCAACGCACTTCAAACTAGTATCAGAAAACTCTCCTAAGATTCCAGCTCCTATGGCAATGAAAGAGGAGATACGTAGAAATCTTCATACATGGTTGGACATGAATATTGATTCCATGGAATCGAATAAGATTGGCAATATGCGGGTCATATTCGAATGCGACCAAGACGACAGTCCTGTGTCATAGAACGAGAGTCATTATCATTTCTTGAGAGGACGTTCAATCATCTCAATCTGACTATCGATCTCTTCATTAAGGTCAGTTAGACCTCTCACATCGGCTATCCGCTGTACGGCCTTGAGGTTATGAATAACTGAATCTAACCATGAGTAAATATCGCCAGGGTATGCCCATAATTCAAATTCCTCGCGCATCTTGCTGGAAATTCCTGAAGGGTTCATGCCCTCCTTTCTTTTCTTTACAATCCATTTTCCAATCTCTATTTTTGGATGGTCACATTCTGGGAAATCCTTGCATTCACAGGTGAAAAATGTCGAACCCCATTTCCCAAAGAGTTCAAAAACCCATTGAGGTAATCTACTAGCTCCACCCTGTTTCTGACCTACATCAGTCATGTCCATAAATGCGCCAGAAAAGAGTCTGGTTGGCATATGAGTTCTGAAAGCTTGATTCACTTCGGCTTGAAGTTTTGAACTGAGATAGATGTTCTCTAATGGGTCTAGCTTAATTGCGATGTCAAGAACATCCATGTCATCCGTCAGTTTTGCCACTTCGTAACCCTCACTGGGACTTAAGAATGAAACAGACGTTGCTCTACCCAAAGGCGTCGGGTGAACCTCACCACTCTTAACACGAATCATATGATTTCTTACTAGATGTTTCATGGCCTCAGAGGGTGCAACAGACGCCGATAGCATTTGCAGGTAAATTCTAGCCACGGCCTTCAAATCAACGAGCCCAGTTGAACAAATCGTTGCAAGAATTTGTTCTGCGGATGCTTCCTTATTGGCAAAGGGCTCCACATCCTCAATTTCGCCCTCAAGAATACGTGTTGCCACTTGATCCTCAGTGAGGTCTTGTCCAGAATGATATTTTCTTTCGGGTTCAATGAGTAGGTAGACCTTTCCACGGTCATGCTTTCCAAGTCGACCAGCTCGTCCGAGCATCTGTTCGAACTCAGCAGTTGTAATCCAATGTGCGCCCATTGCCAGCGTTTCGAAAATGACTTGAGATGCCGGCAAATCAACCCCAGCGCCAAGTGCTGCAGTAGTTATGACACATGGATAGCGTTGCTTTCCGTATGAGTATTCGATACTCCTTCTATGAGAATATGAGAGACCTCCATGATAGACGGCACTTCTGACCCCATGCTCTCTCATCCAGTCACTTATTGAGTGTGCCCGTCTTCTTGAAAAGGTGAATACTATCGATTGTCCTTTATTGCCACTGCTGCTTGTTTGCCTAAACTCATCTAGTACTAACCTCCTAATTATGGAACGTTTTGCTTCTTCATTTCGCGCGAAAACCACATGCCGCTCAAGCGTAACAGGGCGCCCAGTATAATTAACCAGTTCCAGATTCAAATCCTTGGCTAACAGGTCCGGGGAGCCAACAGTTGCTGATAGAGCAAGTATCTGAGCATTGGGTGCGTAGAATCTCAGCCGAGATAATATTCCGTCGAGCTCAGGACCTCTTTCTGAATCTGCTAGATTCTGTATCTCATCTACGACAATTGTACCTATTTCACCAAGTTTCCTTGTTTCCCCTGAACGCAGCAGCAAATCAAGGGCTTCATACGTCGCACAGATGATATCCGATTTCTCCACATCAGTGTCAACAATAGGTTTTCCTTCTTCGCCCACCTCCAGTCGGGACATTCCTACCCGAATACCTACTCTGAGACCAAGCTTTTTGTACCGCTTTCTGAAAACTTCGTATTTTTCGTTCGTTAAGGCAACCAAGGGTGACAGATATATCATCTTCTTTCCATCTAATGCCTTGGGCACCCCAGCGAACTCTCCCACCATTGTCTTTCCTGATGATGTTGAGGAGACTATGAGAAGGTCCTCTCCCTTCAGTAAGCCGGCTCGAACTACCTTCTCCTGGACTGGCAAAAGAGTATCAAACCCCTCCTCTATCAGCATGTCCCGCATACGTTGAGGGATTTGTAGGTCTCCAATCTTCCTTCCGTCTACTACTTCGCCCCTTGACAGAGTATCGACTTTGGTGATTTCGGGATCGCTGGTGGGGTCAAAATTCGGGTCAACCAAATCCAAGATTCTTGGCAATGATTTGACACGGAGAAGCTGCCTCTCCATGTGTCTAAGCATTGGTTTCGACATCTTGATGCCCATGGCCTTCAAGTCAGTTCGAAGTTCAGTCTTTGAACACGCTCCACAAAGAACTTGATGAGAAGAAATCTTCACTGCATTCCTCTTTGACAGTACCGTCAGCCTGCGGTCCCGCATACAATTCGGGCATACAGTTACTACTCTTGGTTCTGTCGCACTGATTCGGTTCAATAACTCCTTTAGCGAGTCAATGAAGTCAGGGGATTGGCCTTTTGGCACTATTATGTATTTGGCTTTGCGGAGGACATCATGAAATTCACTAGGCTGATAGTAGACAGGTTTGTTGTATTTCACAAACCATGAGCGACGAATTTCCAGCAGACCGTCATTTCGATAGCCATACTCAACCATCCCGCGTAGCAGCGCCCGCTGTCGATCCATGAGCACATCTTGGAAGACCTCTACACGGGTTCCTAATTCTTGCCTACTATCACGTAGAACGATTCCATATGGCTTTCTGAGCCTCTTTTGTATGTCTGCGTGAGCAACTTCCACTGGATTCACTATTCTTCGAGGCTGACCAAGTGCCAATTACTCTTTGGGTTCATCAGAGCTCAAAAATAAATTTATCAAGATTTTTCTCAATAACACGAAGAACCGAATCATATTCCTCTCTGATTGCTTCGGTCCCCGTTCCTCCCATCCCAGCCTTTTCCACAATCATCCAATCAGACATAACATCAATATCTGCATAGTTCGCAAATTTGGAGAAGGCAATAGCCATGACATCAAGACGCTCTATGCTACTGTACTTCATGCGATTGTATCCCTCCACTAAAGGTTGATAGAGCGGACGGTTTGTGCCGCCTAGAATGAATCTTGCTCTCTGGACTCCTGAAACAAGCGAAACGCTGAGCCGTTTCATCATCTCTTTATAGTGCGCCACGGTTGGGGGACGACCCTCGCCCTTGATGCTTGCGATAGTATCCCCAGTCAGAATGTTTCCCTTTTCTACAACAAGATCATTTATGAGAGCAACGATCTCCTCACGTTTCTTGACCCCCATGGGATCAATAACTTCTGGATTGATTATGTCTACAAGTGGAATTGGCTCATCATATCGAAGGGCAGTTGGGTCAAACATTATTGCAAATAGGTGCTTTCCAATATCTACCTGAATACTATTCTTGATAGCTCTCCCTTTGAAATAGCCTGGCCCAATTAAGACAGAAAGGACTTGTTCTTCTCTTATAATTGACCATAGTTGAGATGATGCAATCAAGGCACGACCGTGAATATCTGCTCCCTTGAAGACCTCTGTTTCGAAGTTATAGGCTTCAATATCTACAAGCCACAAGAGAGGACCTGAATCTTTCATTGTGATGTATCACCATAGAAGTTTCTGCGCACATATTTGATGACCAATTTTGCCGCAGCTTGCTCTTGTTCATCGGGAGGAACGCCATTGAGTGCAATCTCTATTTCTTCATCAATATCCTCCAGAGAAGAGCTGGGCAATTTGAGCCGCTCTTGCATTTCGACGATGGCCTTTTCAACAGCGTCATCGATTGGCGTTCCTTGATGAATTAGTACACGAATAACTCGTGGGACTTTATTCTTCAGGTATAATTCCCTATCCTCTCCTTTTCGTCTCTTCGCCAAGCGTACATCTCTTTCTAGAAAATCAAACGGAGATGTCATGTCCGGCTCGGTCTTATTTCCTCGTAGAGAAGACATTCCTCGAGATACATATTTTGATCTATCACCGCGAAATTGCAGTGGTCGCGGAGCAAGATGCAGTATGAAATGAGAAGCTGTGGAAACAGCTATGTCCTCAAGTCGCGAGTCGAAATCATCTACAATCTTCTCAATTTGGTTGATCATTGCTTCCACAATTATAGAATCGGATGCAGTTGAGAGAATAACGCCCAATCTGCGGTATAATGCTTGACTTCTTCGTCTTAGAGAGATGATTTTTCCTCGCAGTGTTGTTGGCATCCAATTTGTAATAGCCTGTCCGAACACCATTACGAGGTCTTCACTGTTTGCCTTAGGATGTTCATCAAACCAAGTTTGTGCGATTGGCATAATGAACCCCTCTGAGATTCGGGTTCTGGTATTGAAAATTGAAATTGCTTTCTCTACTGGGGGATTGTCTTCCTCAAGAACGTTTTCAAGGTTCGATAGGTTTCTTACTTTACTTTCTAACTTGCTCGTGAACCCGCCATATAGATACTCCAACCATCTACCCTCTTGAATGGCAAATTCTTGGACATTTCCCGGCAGATTAGGAACGGATTCGCCAACATGATTCCGCCGGTTGATTTCGTTTGTAAGAAGCTCAACTGCTTGTTTCGCCCCCATTATGCCGTCCATTTCAATTAGGTAAGCTACCAAAGCCATCTGTACTGGGCATTTGGTTTCCTCAACAATAGCGTTGGCCAAGTCAACTCTGAGTCTTTCTATTCTGTTGCTCAAATCGGAGTGCTTCTCAGCAAACTCTTCTACCAATTGTTTTCGAGTAACTAATGCTAACTCTTGCACGTCTGCATCCCTTGACATTGGCTATCCCCTAGACAGCAAATCCAGTATCATATGACTAGCATGCTGAAGATTACATGTTCTAATCCAATATCAATGATATGTGTGTATATGGAAAAAACTAAGAAAACTTGCCTCCCGGCATGGGACTGCAATAGGGCAGGAAGACTATCGAACTCAAGCACCTGTATAGAGTAGTAAGAAATGGATTCCAAAGCCAATGAATAAAGAACCAACTATCAGGGCCAAAGCGGCCTTGATTTTTGAGAAGTGTCTAGCATGCTCCACATGAACACCCAACCACCCAAATGACAATAGACCGAATGCAATGAATACAATTGAAAGATATATGAAACTCGATTCGAATGTGATTTGGAGCATAGGTATTCCTCTTTGATAGTCTAGCTTGCCCAATACTATTGTGATTTAAACATCACGGTCATCCAGTATTTGTCCTAACCATCCTCGTCGTATAGGGCTACACATAGAATTCATAGTCGAATGTGTATTCCTCGTCATCTAGAGTAATAGTCCTGTGCAGTTTCCCTTTTTTCTTGGCGAGTTTGCGTTTCTCAGTGAAAGTGAGCCCCTCATCTTGAGGGATATCAATATCTTCAATATGGAATTCATTTCTTATGAATACGGACTTTGGTTCCGATTCTAGTTTATCAATAACCTCAGGTGCGACCTCATTGAAGATGAATTTCATCATTTCATCTGAACTCTCAAGTGTCCCTGTTGCGTAGTTAGGGGCTTTCTCATCCTCTTTTTCCCCACCCTTTGGACCTCTTGGGAATGAAGTCTTGGTTTTGATTTTCCAAGGCTTGGCATTCTTGGCTGGATTAATTGAGAGTTGGTAGAATGTTGTAGGATTATCTAGTTCAAAGAGCTCTTTTACATGCTCAAATGGGGCAACCTCGCTAATCTTTGCCTTATACGTCGTGGCACCTTTTCCTTTGGACTCTTTCCAAATCAAGGGCATCTGAACAGATTTGAACTCCTCCCTTCTATCGTCATAACTAACGATTTGACCTTTCACCTTCTGTTTGACATCCGGAACGCCTTCAAGATAGGCACGATGGAAGATAGTTTCCAAATCAAGGTCTGCACGGAAGTAGATCTTAGATCCCCTGACTGTGAGTTTTATTCTTGGACCAGGGTATCTTCCCTTGCCGTATTTCACAAGTTTGGCATGAGCGTGTTCTCCAGCCTTTCCTTCTATCATTGTCTTGAGCCAACTCATTCTCATTCAGCTCTCAATCAGACCTAATTATCACAGATTTAAAGATGTCGTGGTACCATCATCAGAATACTACCAAGCCAAGAAGCCGCCATATCCAGACAACGACCACAGTCAAGACCAGTGTCGCAACCAAGTCTATCACCAATCCGGTGGAAACCATCTCATTCATCTCGACCTCTCCGGTACTGTATGCTATGGTCGATGGAGGAGTACCCGTCGGCAACGCGAAGTCCATTGAAACGCCAATTGCAATTACCATGGTCAGCAACAGTGGATCCATTCCAAGACTAGTTGCCAAAGGAATAGCAATCGGAATCAGGATTACAGCTGCTCCAGTATTAGAAGCAACCATTGTGAGAAGAACAGCTATTGCTCCGATAATGACTACGATAAGGAGTGCCGGAAACATACCAAGACTTGTCATTTGAAATGCAAGATGCGCTGAAACCCCGGTGTCTATCATGGCATTACCCAGCACAATTCCACTCCCAAGTATCAGGAGAGATGACCAACTGATTTCGGATGATACATCTGTTTCATCGACAAGACGAAGTACAAGCAGCGCCAATCCGCCCATGACAGCTACAATCGAACTTGAGATTCCATGATACCCTTCGGTTAGCCATAACAGCACAACAGAGGAAAAGACCACAACAACCAGCTTTTGTTGTGTGGTCATTGGACCTAATTTCAGATACTCCTTTTCAGATATGTTCTTGAGTGACTTGATCTCCTCTATGTCTTTCGGGATTTTGAAACGAAACATCAGCCATTGCCAAATAAGGGGAAGCATAATCAGAACCACAGGCAAACCATATGGAATCCAGCTGATGAAGTTGAATTCTATGCCAAGAAATGAGTTGATGTAGGTTGCTGCAAGTGGATTTGGTGGTGATCCAACAAGACTCGCAACCCCTCCAATAGTTGCTGAGTAGGCAACACCTAGGACCAATGCCTTTCCATATTTGTTCCGTATTTCTGAGTTTTGTATGCGCGATATTACCGCCAGAGCGATTGGAATCATTATTGCGGCTGATGCAGTATTGCTAATCCACATGGACAAGAAGGAAGTGACTCCCATCACAGTGATGAGAAGTCCAGACCCCGAACCGCTGCTTCGGGAGAGAATCATCAACGCAAGACGCTTGTCTAACTCGTATTTGCTCAAAGCGCGACCTATCAAGAACCCACCAAAGATGAGAGCGACTGCAGGACTAAAGAAAGGTGCAAATGCAGAGGTGGGGGTTCCAATGTCAGTTAGGACTATGAGAGTTGGAATCAGAACTGACGTTGCAACCAAGGATATTCCCTCGGAAAACCATAGAATTGCAACAACACCTAGAATCATTACTGCAGCTTTGGACCGGACAAGAGGTTGGTATTCTATGATGAAAGTCTGTCCCTCCTGTCGTGTAGGCCTAAGGGTTTCATCAAGTCCGCTATCCCCGGTAAAATGAATCGATATTGAATCAGCCCGGATATTGACACCATTTGCATCTATTTCAAAACGAATAGGACTATCAGGTGCAATTGGAACAACTGTCGTAGCTGTCACCGTAATGTTTGTAGCTTGCCCCACGTAATGATAGGTTTCTCGTTCTATATCGCCAGACTCAACCATTGTTAGATTCAGTCTACAATTTAGAGTTATGCTGGGAGTTTCTATCATCAACTCTGCAGTATATTCGCCGGGTTCAATATCTGGGGGGGCGATATTGTATAGGAAGAAACCTGAGATGACCGTTATAACAAGAACGATTACAGTTTTTTTCGAGATGTTATACGAAGACATGAGGCTTCCTCCCATTTCGTGCTATGGAAAAACTCGATGTTGGCTAAAAAGCCGGCTACTGCGGCAATTCAATTCTCCCTGCCTCAATCCACTGGGCGATGCATGATGATATCAAGGAGGTCACTCTTGGGCTCAACCAATCCTTTCGTTCCAATGATTGTTTTTGTCTTTTCTACCAAGTTGCCAGAATGGAGCTCCAGCAAG
The DNA here is from genome assembly GCA_004524445.1 of Candidatus Thorarchaeota archaeon. Classification (GTDB taxonomy): domain Archaea; phylum Asgardarchaeota; class Thorarchaeia; order Thorarchaeales; family Thorarchaeaceae; genus TEKIR-14. The sequence goes on from SDNP01000030.1 coordinate 21,552, forward strand.
TCCGTTAGGTCTTGGAACTTGTCAAATGGGCCTTCAAAAATCGTAAATCCCGTGAAGTCAGTCCCAAAAGCATTTCCAGCCTCTGTAAGGATCCTAATGTCGTCTGGAAGCTGCTTTCTTATGCTTGCCCATTTCTGAAGCCAGTCACGCTTTTCATCATTGGACATCGCTCTGAGACGATACATGATGACATATACAAATTCACGCCCATGGGTATCCTGTTTCCTTGAATCAAGAGCCATGTTTCCTTTTTGACGGAAAGAGTTTATAAAAACCTGTGTGCGCTAATCCGAGAAACGAAGAAGCTGCTGCAATCGAACCTATATCATGCCGGAAACACATGAGAACCAAGTTTCGAACGAAATGGAACATGTAAGCAAGAGTTAATAGAAACAAATGCCTGTGTGAAGCAGACCCGTACAGGGGAGATAATAATCATGGTTAGGCTAACTACCATTAGTAATATTCTATCAGGCATAGGCTTAGCAATTTTGGCGTTTTCTGCAATCCTCAAATACTTGCTGGAGAGTCTTGGTGTAACAACTACATTGATACCTTTCTGGGCGTGGATTGGCGGAGCGGCATTGTTCACAATAGTAGTTTTGATGAGTGTTGTCAACACCTTCACAGAAATGACCGGCTTCGTTCATCCTGAGGACAAGTTGACCAGTAACATGTTTGTCTATCTTATGGCAATTGCAACAGTTCTCATCTTTGGTATTCTGGACCAGGGGGTTCTATTTCAAGAATCGTTGTTCAACATAGCGTCGATGATTGTCATTGCGTATGTGTTTCTCTTCATTTTCACTTACTTCAGCGCAACCATTCTCGAGGGAGGCGAAATGGGGCAGGTGAAGGAGATGACTGCCAGATTCATGCTTGTTTCACTTCTTCTTGGAGCAATCATGTCAATTCTCCTTGTGGGACTACAGTGGATCTGGGATGCTTTCAATTCCTATGAAGTTGCGTCTGTTGCCCTCGGCATTTTCGCTATTGTCCTAGTTGTATTCATCGTACTCTTCTTAGGCAGAAAATATGAGCCTGTGGGAGAATAGATTCAAAGAATTAAGAGATGGACCAACCACCTCCATCTCTTTCTTTCCTATTCTTCGGGAGCTGAAGCACGCAGATAAATCAAATAAGTAGAGAAGTAGCTCATCCAAGTAGATGGGATATACAAAGAGAAACTATACCCCCATTAGATAGGTGAAATTCATGGGTGATGGAAAGCTTTGGCTAGGTTCCTATTTGGATGAGGAAGGAAAACGAACTGAAAAAAGATTTGAAATTAATATTGACTTATTACGCAGACACGGAGGAGTCTTCGGTTCAACTGGGTCGGGGAAGACTGTTCTTAGCAAAGCAATTGTTGAAGAAGCAGCACTTGAAGGAATTCCTGTAATTGCATTCGACCCTCAAGGGGACATTGCATCATTGATGCTACCGGGAGATCCGAAGGAGCTTGAATCCAAAGGAGTGCCACCCGAGAGATTACAGAAGTATATGGACAAAGTACAAGTCAGAGTCTATACACCCGCATCAAGCAAGGGTCTCGCAATTTCCATTAACCCGCTAAAACTTCCTGACAAAAATGCAGACCAGGACGACATTATTCGATTACTGGATAATTCAGCGAGGACTCTGGTGAAGGTCCTAACAAAAGTAGGGGGGCTATCAAGATCCTGGGAGAGCAAGTCGTTTGCTGTTTTATACGAATTACTTCGGCACATCTGGGAAACTGAAACAGAAGACCTTGATGGTTTGAGTGAGCTAGCCAATCTATTGGTAGCTGACTCTGAGGAACTTGGGGTCAATCTAGAACCCTACATGAAGCTCTCCGAGAGACAAAAGCTAGCTACTACTATCCGAACACTGACTGTCGGTTCCTCGCAGCTGTTATTCAGAGAGGAAGGCCAAATCAACTTCGATGAACTGACGAAACCTGTGAATGGCAAGACGCCGATTAATGTGATATTCCTCAAGACCTTGAGAAGCGAAGAAGAAAAACACTTCTTCATCGCAATTGTGTTAAACCAATTATACTCATGGATGCTACGACAAGGTTTTTCCGAGAAGCCCAGAATGCTGCTTTTCCAAGACGAGGCAGCTCCATTTATCCCCGCAGGTATGAAAGCGCCTGGCCCGAAGGAAACATTTCTTCTATTATTTAGGCAGGCTAGAAAATATGGTGTTGAGTGCCTGATTGCTACTCAGAGTCCGAAAGATATCGATTACAAAGCGTTTGAACAATTCAATACAATCGCATCGGGCAGAATAAGCAGTCAACAATCACTGAAAGTGCTTGAGAGAATTCTTGAGCCTGTGGCTGGAGAGAGAGAATCGGAGGAAATCATCAAAATGCTACCCGGTCAACAAACCGCTTCCTTCGTGTGCTCATCAGCAGACCTGAAACCGAAAGTCAATCGAATTGGAGTCCGTTGGTTGCTGACCAAGCACATTACACTTACTGAGCGTGATATCAAGAAACACATGGCTGAGCTGGTCAAAGAACAAGAGAAGATTCTGAAGGAACTAGAAAAGAAACGAATTGCAGAAGAAAAGAAACGCGAAGAGGAGCGAAGAAAGGCCAAGGAATCCAAGAAGAGGGAGGAGAAAGTAAGAAGACTGGAGGCTGAGCGGAAAAAAGAGCTTGAAGCAAAGAAAAGCAAGTTCGCGAAGGCAGGAATGGAGGAGAAGATCTTCGAGACAAAGGGGCAAGCTGAGAAGTTTTCTTATGAAGACCTAATGAATGGATTCATTGCTCGGATAGAAAAGGTAGCTAGGACCGCATTTGGTCTCCCATTTCTGAAAGAATTGGTGAAGCGAGGAGAGCTGAACTATGAGAAGGCACTTACCTTCTACCTCAAAGAAACTCGTGCTGCAGTCAAACAAGGATTGGCAAGAAAAGAAGTGAAACAAGTCAAGAAGTATGGGCGCACCAGGAATATTGACTACATAATCTATGACTTTGAGTATGTGTTGGACAAAGTACTGCAGAGTATGGGTATCAAGGCACCTGAATATGTCGATGAACAGAGACTAAAGAAACGATTCGAAGAATTACTAAGAAAAGCCAAGAGAAATTCACTCATTGAAAGAATAGCATTAGGAGAACCGCTCTTGGAGTTCGGAGCCAATTAGCATCAGAAACCGATCTAGCTCTTTAGAGTCATGATATTGGAAATTTCACATGGCACCCAATTCTCCAGAAAGTCCACTGTTGTTTGGGTACTTTCGTTTATGACTTGAGTCGACACTTCGCCACTGAAACATAAATAGACAAGAGCAGTTTCGGTCTTTTTGGTGATTTTTGTATAATCTGAGTCATGTGTGGCAAATCCGAAACAAGTTATCTTTTCTTCGTCAGCTATCACAATTTCTCTGCCTCTGCATTGGATTGTTTTTCCACCAATCCTTGTGAATAACTCCCCCTTTCTAGCTTGCCGAATGCTGAGATTGCCAGCAACCTTCTCCAGGTCTGCCAAACCAATGGGGATCCTATGATAAGCTGAAACCAGATTCATTGAGTCGACCAGGTTGTTGATGTTCCAAAGATTTTCTCCTCGAAGAATCCTTCTGATTAAGGCCTCACTTGAAACCCTAAGCTTTGTTGGGTCCATTCCAAAACTCCAGTATAAGTCACGGTACGATCTCAGGATAGGCTCGTTCTTCAATGATGAGAGTGAGTGCTTAGACTGGATTTCTTCAAAGATTCGTTCTTCGAAATCTGCAAAATTGGGGCCGCTATCTTCAATCGTGACACCAGTTACCAGAACAACACCCAATGATAGATTCTCCTCGTGGAAATGAAAGGTAACATCCGGGATACTCACGGTCGAAACACTTTGAAAAAGAGTGAATGCGGTCATAAAAAATGCACTACTTGGACTCGAAGTCCGATTCCAGCATGCAAAATGCTTATTGTGGGACGCCATCATATTTATTGCGCTAATGTCATTGAACAAGGGGGATTCAAATTGTCGAATACTGCATACGTGTACAAAGTCTGTGTGGTGGGAGATCAAGCGGTAGGAAAGACGAGTACTATAATTCGATGGATTCAAGGATACTTCCGTGATGATTATATCAGCACGATGGGAGTCCAACACTATTCAACAAGCATGAAAATAGATGAAGATACGAAACTAAAAATCATCGTGTGGGATCTGGCTGGACAGGACACATTCAAGCAGCTTAGAGGGACATTCTATGGAGGTGCTGCAGGAGTGCTGGTCATGTTTGATGTCACTAAACGAGAGACTTTCAAATCTATTCCGGGGTGGGTACAAGAAGCCACCAAGCATATAGGAAGAAGAGTTCCATTCATTATTGTTGGGAATAAATCGGATTTGGTTACCGAAAACTCGGACTATTTTGGAGTAGAAGAATACGCCGAATCCATGAATGCACCGTTTCTTATCACAAGTGCAAAAACTGGAGATAACATTACGAATCTATTTCATTTGATTGGAGAAATTGTGCATAAGAAAGCAATGGAATCAAGGTCAGATCGTCATAAAGTATTGTGACAACACGAAACTACACCATCGGAATGATTTCCTCAAGTGAGTCCACGGCATAATCAGGTTCCATATCGAGGTTTCTTGCATCAAAAGACACGATGTTGTCCGGGCGGTTAACAAGTACAGTGGTTAAACCGGCAGCATTACCACCAGCAACATCAGAGGCAGGATTATCTCCAACCAGAACCACATCCTCTTTCTCAAAGCCTAGAAGCATGATAGATTCCCTGACAATTTCCGGCATTGGCTTTCCAACTATCGTGGCTTCTACTCCAGTTGCATCTTCGATTGCAGCTACAATGGACCGTTCCCCTAGGAACTCATCACGATGTCCTAAGAATTCTCCAGGATAATCTCTGCTGCCACTGATGCAAATAAGTGCTGCACCACTGCGAACCATTTTCGCTGCGAAATTGAGATGCTGATATGTCAATCCTCGGTCGGCACCAATGGCAACATAATCAATGGGAGGGTTATGAGCCAGTTTTACTCCATAATGCACGAAATCATCTCTGGCACCGCCTTCGCTGATTAGAAAACATCGACCATCTGGATTTCGGCTGATAATATACCCTGCAGCTGCGGTTCCTGCTGTCAATGTTCTATCTAGGGATAGGTCGTAACCAGCTTCTACTAATATAACATTCACCTGCTTGGCGGATAGACGTCCCACATTTGTCAGCACAGCTAGCTCTTTTCCTTTTTCATTCAAGTGTTTCCAGAGCTTTTGCGAGTCAGAAAATGGCTTTGGATTTTCAACATCGTGTATGAGTGTGTTGTCTACATCGAATAACCAGAGTTTCTTATCTTCAAGAGACATTCTTTGCACTGAAAATAAAAGGGAGACCTCATAGAAAAATGTGACTTAATGCGTGGTTGTGCTATCACTTTGGAGGTAATTGTCATTACTCCCGATAGGTTAGTCCGAATCAAGGAGAGGTATCACGCAGATGAAACTGAACGGTTTATTCCCAGCTCGATTGTCATAGCCATGCGGCTCATTCGAGGAAATGAATACAACATCATCCTTCTTCGCAGTAGAATGGTTCTCTGAACCAATCAGTTTGGCTTCGCCTTGAAGAACGAATATCTCATGCTCTTCATCATGATTGTGCTCAGGGATTATGCCCCCAGGCTGAATTTCAAAATATCGCATGGCATAGCTCTTGGCACCCGTTGATTTTCCAATGAGCCATCGCATAGTTGTCTTCTTTGACCCAGCTAGATCAACTTCGTGGACTTCTCTTTCTTTGTAATTCACTGTGTACATCGCATCTTTCCTCGGGTTTTAAGATATCTATAATCAAGCATTCATCTTGTAGTCATGAAAATTCCATAATAGTATTCGGATATAGACCCGCAAACAAATAGTCATTTGATACAATTTAGGAGAAAGGCATTGCCTTATTATCACAGAAAGCTTAATCTGAAATGCATCTTATTTTGCGCAAGGTAGCTCGGAGATCTTTGGGCTACCTGCATTGATGTGATATGAATGAGTGAAGAGGACACTTATCTCCGTGCAAAACTTACAGAAATCAATGGCTCCATCGAACGCTTAACTGACATGCTGAATAAAATGATCGAGGTTGTATCGAGAATGGGCGATATTCAGGATGCGGCATCTGAAATGAAGCTTGTAGCACAGGCAAATAGTGAGAAGCTTGACGATTTGCTACAAAAAGTAGATACAATCGCCAAATCAAGTCAAGGGATAGCACAAGTTGGAGCTTCATTAGGGCAGAGGGGCAGTGTTTCATCCTTAACATCAGTGCTCGATAATCTGGAAACACAGATTCGGGAGGGTGTTATAGCAAGCGATCTGGCAGTCAAAATTAGTGATGCTACTGAAACTCTTGAGGACAGAGGTGTATCTGGTTCACTCATTGTAAAAATGAACAGATGGGTCCGGATTCTTAAGACTTACAGCCGAGTCGACACAATAAGCCCTCAAGACCTGTCAAAACTCCGTCAGGACCTTCGTGATTGGCATTCGGAGCTTGAATCAATGCGCTAACCAACTAGTGCATTATAAGTTTCGTGTTTGTAAAATAAAGCAAAATAAAAGCCTTAATGTCATTTTTGATTGGTAATAGGGCTTCTACTATTTATCTATGTTAACTTTTAATAGGGTCACCTCCCAAGTAAATACAGGCCACTGAATGGTCGCCGGGTTGGAATACACATTGATTCCGATAGAATGGGATGAAAAAGTACAAGACACAATAGAGAGCTTTCCGCAACCATATCGAAGTGAGATTCTTGATATTTGGAATAAATGGATTGCCCAGAGTCCAGAAACACCCTACTATGAGAATTGGAATGCATTCTCTATGGACTGGGATGATAAGCAGGCACTCTATACCGAGAAGAGAGTATATCTAAAGAGAGTGACTAATGAATTACAGGAATTGGAGGTTCCAGCCACTATATGGCAAAAGGTTGCTCGAGCTCTGGCAGCAGTGGCCAGCGTATTTCTTGTCGTTTTCCTTGCCCTCTCAAGAGTAGCACGCGCAAGTGACTAATTGACGAATTCTCAAAGAAACAGAGCTTGTTACTTATATCCATTAGCGGGCTCCTTGAACTAGAAGAGCAGTGGTAACATTATGCTTGAGATTCCAAGTTCAATGAACAATAAGATAGAGCAAGCCATTGAAGCCATCAACCAATCAGGAAAGGTTCTGGCGATTTCACACATTGATACTGACGGCATCACCGCGATGGCAATCATAGTTCAGTTTTTGCAGCGTGCGGGAAAGGAATACCTCTGGAAGAATATTCATCAGCTGAACTCAGAGAGCATTCTGACGGTCTTGGAATTGGCAGAGTCTGAAAAACCGGACACAATAATCTTTACTGACTTGGGAACGGGTCAATATCCCCTCATAGAATCAAGTCTTACAGATTTGCCTTTTGTAAGAAGCATAATAATTCTGGATCACCATCTCCCAGGAGATAGAGAACTGCCCAGTAGAAACGATCGAAGAGCGGAGATTATTGAGGTTAATCCATGTCAACATGGTCTGAGTGGAAGTTCCGACATATCTGGAGCGGGTGTGGCCTTTCTACTAGCATATTTTTACGAATCAGAGAATATTGACCTCATTGAGCTAGCCATAGTTGGAGCCACGGGAGATCTTCAACGATACTATGGAAGAGGATTCCGTGGACTTAACAAGCAAATCCTTGATTTAGGAAGAGATGCGAGATTCATTTCTGTTGACAAAGACCTTACTTTCTTTGGAATCAACACTCGACCACTCCCCTATCTTCTATGCTATGCGACCGACCCCTATTTACCAGGCATTACTGGAAATGAAGAATCTTGTTTCTCATTCTATTCTGATTTGAATATCGATATCAAAAGTGATGATCGCTATAGGGTCTGGATTGACCTTGTTAATGGTGAGAAAAAGAAGGTCATTCAAAAGCTTGTTGCGCATATCTTAGAAACATATGAAAATCCAGCAATCGCTAAAGGGATTGTCGGAGATGTTGTCAATCTTCTCAGCAGACCAGAGAGAAGCGAGCTCAGAACAGCCAAGGAATTTTCCACAATGTTAAACGCCTGTGGGCGAAATAGGAGAGCCGATGTAGGAGTAAAGGTTTGCTTAGGAGAACCCGAAGCAATCATAGAGGGTCGTAACCTCTTACGACAACATCGTGCGAATCTTGCTTCTGCCTTACGACGGATTGAAACAAATGGCTATGATGAAAAACCGGGAATGTATATTGTTGATGACCCAGAAACACAAGACACCATAATCGGTATTGTAATTGGAATGGCACAAGGCTCCAAAATAATTCCATGGGAGAAACCGGTGATTGGAGTTAGCACAAACACAACAAACAAAACAACCCTCGTTAAGATATCAGGTCGTGCTCGTAAGAATCTAGTCACCATTGGTATTAATCTAAAGGAGGTTTTCACCAGTGTTGGAAAGGACATCAACGAGAGAGAGGGCAGAACAGTTATTGAAGCAGGAGGGCACCCAATGGCCGCGGGAGCATTTGTTGAAAATGGTTTTTTGGATGAATTTCTCCGGCTCTCCTCAAACAAGATGGATTCTATCCTAAATTCTAGCTAAAAAATAGAACAGGGGGGAAAGTCCCCCGTAGTACGCTCAGTACTCTTCTGCTGTCAATTTCGCACCGATTATTCCGGGTATGAATAGCAGCCCAAAAGCAGCTCCTATATCTATTGCAATGTTCTCAGCAAGTGATGTTAGAATGTCAACTTGAAGCTGAGCACCCATAGATAAGACAGCATAACCAACGAAGATTACTCCTATGGTTATGAGCGAAACAAAGAGCATGCGGACGCCACTCTTTGAAATTAGTCCTGCAATAAATCCAGCCACGCCAAGTGCTACAATTGGAGCATAGAGCGGGGTGGCGGCAGTAGCCGATGTATAGGGTTTGATTAAGACTTTCATGAGTGCTCCGCCTCTAGCCATTAGTTCATCAGTAACATTCGGGGCTGCCAAAATCTCATTTTGAATTGCTTCTATAGTAAGCCCCAGAATTTGAAAGGCACCGATGAGTATCGCAACAGCGAGTGCAACTAGTAGTGCTGTAATAGTTCTAAACATTGTATCGCGTCCTCTTGAGGTGTAGTTTTCTAGTTATCTGCAAAACTGGATTGGGGCTTTTTATACTTCTTGGCTAAAAGCCGCAACTCGTTCATAAAAGCTCCTCAATCTCAATTTTTTTGATGAGGTCAATTATTTTTTCGGGCATTTCCTCCAATGGTAAGCCATTTAGATTGAACCATTTCACCTTAGCATCCTCTGATTCTGGCGTGATATCGGATGTAAGAGCAACCGCCAAGTAGTGATTTAGGAGATAATGGTATTCTACACCGCCATTAGAGTCCTGAATAATTATGTCATCTGTATCAATTAGCCGGATTATTTCGCAATAGACGCCCGTTTCTTCTTTTACCTCTCGACGAACAGCATCAAGCTGTGTTTCGCCAACCTCAATGGCACCACCGGGAACACTCCACAACCCTAGGCCAGGTTCCTTGACTCTTCGAACCAACAAAACTCCCTTTTCACCGAGAACTACAGCGCCTACTCCAGGTATTGGAAAGTCTGGATAAGAACGGGAAATCAAGATTAGATCACCTAGAATGCGGTAATGGATTCCGGAAGACGGATGCTTGCATTGCATGATGGGCATTTGATAGACCCAGCTGCTCGAACCCGGTTTATATCGTGTGGTTCGAGCTTTTCTTCGCATCCGCACTGTATACAAGAAACTCTTAGCCAGCCAAGTATCTCAATTGCGCGTTCCCAAGCGTCAAATGCTAGGTCGTCGTAGCCCATGTCAGCATAGACTTTTGCCAGCTCAATATGTGAGGCTGCGGACCCCGAGTCAATTTTTGACCAGCGCAATAGACAATTCAGGTATCTGGTTCTCCACCCAAGTTTTCTGTATGCCTCACAAAGACACTGCCAACAGCTTTCCACCGATTCGACCTGTGCTTCGACTAACTCGAAGTAATCATTGCTAACTACCGTATTCCCTTGAAGTTTTGCAACGACAGCCATTCTTACAAGTGCCTCGATATTTTCTGGGTCACGTTCCAAGAGTATTTCAAGGCATTTCTGAGAGGTCTCCAAATCCCCCTCTCTGAGCTTAAGGTCAGCTTCTAGAAGGTAAGATCGATAGTCATCAGGATTGTTCTCTTGAATTTCTTCAACTATGGGAATGGCTTCTTCCAAGCGATCTTTTGCCAGAAGTAGATAGGCATAATTGGATTTGGCGGTCAGGAAGTCGGGTTTTTCCTCGATGACTCGCTTCCAGCAGGATATTGAACTCTCATAATCACCGAGACGGTAAAGGGACAATGCCAGCATAGATTGCAGTCGAATATCATTTGGAAACTGCTCTAATCCGTTTCGAAGTGCGCCTATAGCCTCAGCGTATTTTCCCTGCACATAGAATACCTTCCCGAGGTCATCCCATGCTCTTGGTTCTGTGGGATCCAAATCCACGGCAATAGACAATTCTTCTTCTGCATCTTCATAGCGGCCTAGAGCCATGAGTGCACGTCCAAGAAACAACTCAATCACGGGATGGTCTTCCACTAGTTCCTTTGCCTCCTCAAGAACAGAAACCGCCGCCTGTGGTTTTTCTGCTTGTACGTATGCAATTCCCAGGTAAACTAGTGAATCGGGTTCATCATAGGAATGACGGGCAATGGGTTCAAGAATTGAAAGAGCCTTCTCTATTTTACCCATCTCAATTGCCTTTCTGGCTCGATCAATCTCAGATTCATTCAATGCTAGTCATTCCGATAGTGATTCCAAAGTGCCATCAAAAATGATGGGTTCAGTCCTCTCAGTCTATCTAATGCTTCTCAAACGGATTATAAGTACGATTCGTTATGGCAATAAGATGACTAATGCTTCCTATGACAATCCTTTCTCTCTTCTGCATGCTGTCAACCTATTGAGTCAGCAATCGAGGATTAACAAGTTTTCAAAGGCAATAGATGAGGTTGTTACTACCGATTCTATAGTGTTTGACATTGGAACTGGTACAGGCATTCTAGCATTTCTTGCGGCAAAAGCTGGTGCGGAATCAGTTATTGGAATTGATGTTTCCAAGCAGAATATTGATTATGCTCGCAGAGCTTCCAAGGCTAATGAACTGGATGACCGTGTGAAATTCATTCATGTTCATTTTGATGACTTCAATCCAGAGATAAAGGCGGACATCGTCATTTGTGAAATGCTTTCATCCATGCTCTTGGTTGAACAACAAATTCCGGCTATGCGCAGAGTAAATGACAGTCTACTCGGCAATAATGGCACGACAATCCCAAAATCCACCACGGTGTATGTTGTTCCAGTTCAAAGCGAATATATGTGGAACAGATTCCAAACAGGAGATTTGAGATTTCCCAAGATGCCTCAATCTGTGGGAGGATTAAATGAGGTGGACGATTTGGCTGATATGCAGACCCTTTTCCACGTCGAATATCGGGATTTGAATACTGATTTTCATGTTTCAGAGAAGCTTTCCTTTGAGATTATAACCGATGGATTTGTACATGGTATTGTTGGCATGTTTGAAGCAGAGCTTACTCCCGAAGTACTTCTTCGCCCCGAAGATGGCTGGAAGCATCTTTTCGTACCGATCAAACAGGAGAAAAGGGTTAGAAAAGGGGAAATAATTACGATTCAGATTGAGTATACTCCTGGTGAATTTGATTCCATATCGGTTGCTATCGAGAGCTGAATGAGACAAATCATGACAGAGAAAATCAAGAACAGCAGTTAGCATATCAGATGAATCCCTTACACGTAGACATATTTTTATCAGAGCAAGTTCGGGAGTGATATGTGGTTCGTGACAAATATGGAGCTCAAAGGTCCTCTCTGCTACATTCTTGATTATGATGATATTGCTAATTATGCTTATCAGACCGCTCAAAAAATCAAGGAATCCGGATGGAAACCAGAAGCAATTATTGGAGTTGCACGTGGGGGTTGGGTGCATGCCCGAATCCAGTGTGACTTGTTGGGAGTGAAGAATCTCTATAGCGTCAAGATTGACCATTGGGGGGTAACTGCCACAAAAGATGGTAAAGCCAAACTCACATGCCCGCTAGTGGGTGATATTGAGGATATGCGAGCCCTTGTCGTTGACGATATCACGGATACAGGCGAAAGCTTGACCATGGCGGTTAATCACGTAAGAGAAACCGGAAAGCCTGCTGATGTAAAGTCGGCAACTCTCATGCACATTGCTGGCTCGAAATTTGTGCCTGATTATTTTGGCGTCGAAGTAACATGGGCTTGGGAGATTTGGCCCTGGAATTTCTATGAAGATCTCACCTCCCTCATCATGAAAATCTTCGAGGGTGAAAAGGTCCACGAACTCACTACCCCCGAATTGAAGAAGCATTTGAGAGAGTATAATAATATAGTGCTGTCTGATGAACGGCTATCTAAGGTGAAAGCGCATATGGGCTATCTCGAGAAGATAGAATATCCAAAAGACAAGGTCTGGAAACTGAAATAGATAAACAAGCCGCTTGCTTTTGCATCCACCACCAAGATTCACTAGCTATAAATGTAAGTACTCATTGCTTATCTCCAGCACAGATTTGGAGCTGAGTTGTTATATGGCATTTGAGGCTGAACTTGAATTTGTACCAGTGGACGGAAAGAAGAAAGGAGACCTAGAAGACCTGCTTCCAGTTGAGATAGGATTGTTTGGAGGTAGTGG
>SDNP01000010.1 GCA_004524445.1 Candidatus Thorarchaeota archaeon
ATGGTATCGCAGTGGAGAATGGCTATGTCTATGTCACCGGATATACTTCTTCCACAGGCTTTCCAGTGGTCAATGCCTACGATGCAACTCACGATACTAATTCGGATTGCTTCGTGACGAAGCTGGCGACCGACGGTCAGTCCTTGGTCTACAGCACCTTCCTGGGCGGAGGCGATACTGAACGTGGAGGAGGTATCGCAGTGGAGAATGGCTATGTCTATGTCATCGGAGATACTTGGTCCACAAACTTTCCAGTGGTCAATGCCTACGATGCAACTCACAATGGTGGGCCGGATTGCTTCGTAACGAAGCTGGCGACGGACGGTCAGTCCTTGGTCTACAGCACCTTCCTTGGAGGATCTAGCAGTGATTTAGGGTATGGTATCGCAGTGGAGAATGGCTATGTCTATGTCACCGGATATACTTCTTCCACAGGCTTTCCAGTGGTCAATGCCTACGATGCAACTCACAATGGTATTTCGGATTGCTTCGTAACGATCCTAGCTGAAGATAGCGACTCAGATGGTCTGTCCAACTGGGATGAAGATTTCATTCATGGTACAGATCCTCGCAACATAGACACTGACAATGACAACTATCATGATGGTTATGAGGTCGAGATGGGGACCGACTCCCTTGATCCAGAACACTACCCTGGTATGCACCACGACCTGCAATACAGCAGTTATCTCGGTGGGTCCCTAGATGATATGGGCTATGACATCGCAGTTGAGGACAGCTTCATATACATCACTGGTAAAACGCATTCAGGTAATTTTCCGACAGTCAATGCAATCGATGGAACACACAATGGTATGGGTGATGCATATGTCCTCAAACTGACCGAGGATGGTAATAGCATTGTATATAGCACGTTCATCGGCGGTTCTGACAACGAACTAGGTAACGCTATCGCAGTAAATGATGGGTGGGTTTGGGTGACAGGATATACCTACTCGACTGACTTTCCTACTGTGAATGCCTATGATGCAACGCATAACGATGATAGGGACTGCTTTGTCCTTAGATTGACTCCGAGCGGTACCTCTTTATGGTTCAGTACATTCCTCGGTGGGTCTGGGGATGACTTTGGAGAGGATGTCGCTGTCTGGAATAATCTAACATACGTTACTGGTTCTACGACGTCTGCTGGGTACCCAGTAACAACCGGAGCATTTGATGAGAGCCATAACGGCCAGCAAGACGCGTTTGTGACCAAAATCTCTTCTGATGGGTCCACCCTGGTCTACAGCACGTTCCTAGGTGGTACACAGAATGACTATGGTCACGGAATCGCTGTTGAGGACGCGTATGCATACATCACTGGGACAACAGTATCAGCATTCCCACTAAACAATCCCTATGATGGTACTCATGATGTCGGCTATGATGGTTTTGTATCGAAGATATCCTTGGATGGGACGTCACTCATTTTCAGTACCTATATTGGTGCAGAATCATATGACAATCCACAAGATATAGCAGTAGAGGATGGGAATGCATATATTGTTGGTATAACTGGTTCTCTGCTGTTTCCAACAGTCCATGCGTATTGCTCTTCTCATCATGGAGATACGAGAGATGTGTTCGTTACAAAATTTGCTGCAGACGGTCAATCCCTTGACTACAGTACTTTTCTAGGGGGCACAGGTGCGGATTATGGTCTAGCTATTAGTGTTGAGAATGGCTATGCTGGTGTAACCGGCTATACGAATTCCACAGATTATCCAACCACCTTCAATCAACCCAGTGGTGATGGTGATGAATGCTTCATAACGATGTTGTCAAAACACGGTCAGAGTATTATCTACAGTACAGTACTCGGTGGTGAGGGTGATGACAGAGGTCAAGGTATCGCAGTGCATGATGGTACCATGTATGCCACTGGATTAACAAGGTCTAATCATTTCCCAACTCATATTCCATTCGACTCATCTTACAATGGAAACTGGGATGCATTCGTTGCCGTCATCGGTCTTGACTCTGACCGAGATGGTGTGTGTGACTCCTGGGAGAACATGCTGGGGACCGACCCCAACTGGATTGACACAGATAATGATAACTTCCTCGATTACTACGAGTTCGTCTACGGCAGCAATGCGACTGATCCCGAAGACTATCCCGCTATGCCTCAAGTGTGGTATGAGGCCATCTACAATGATCTAGACGGAAACTCCACTCTAATCCAGCAAATCAAGGACTGGCTTGATGGAAATCACACAGCCATCGAGACCCTGTTCACCTATGTTGAGGGGAATGCGACACTCCTATTGGATACAGTGGACGCTCTAGAAGGAAACGCCACGGAGCTTGCTGTTGTAGCCGCACTTGCAACAGCCAATTATGACTGGTTGGAACAGCTAAATGCTACGGCGATAACCAACCTCACAGAGATCCGAGAGGTCCTCAATCAGCTAGGGGCATCTGTAGGCGACGCCGACTACGATGGACTTGACGACATAGACGAGCTGGAGCATGGCACGGACCTGCAATGTATAGACACCGACTGTGATAATCTGAATGATGCCTATGAAATAAAAATAGGAACTGATCCATTGGACGACGATAGCGATGGGGACAGTTATCTTGATGGTGCAGAGATTCTGAGTGGTACTGACCCACTTGATCCTAATTCGTATCCAGGGTCCTCAACGGATACTGATACGACGACCACCACAGCCCCACCACCGGACGAATCGTCACCGCTCATGATCATGGTTATCGTTATGGGAGCAGGAATCGGAGTAGTTGTAATCGTCGCGATTTTCCTCATCAGAAGACGAAGAGCGGCAGGGTAGGAATAGCGCTAAAGCGTATCTGAACTATCGGTGTCAGTCGCCGTCACGAGGTTTGACTGGCACCACATCATCTCCAAAGACAAGTCTGCATCTCATTTATGAGCACACTAACCCAACCATCGCAGATTTGTCGAACCTGGACTAGAATATTGCGATTGACTTGCTTCCAAACGCGTTATGGCTGGCTCCATCCAACTATGTCATCATAACTTTCTTTGAAGAGATTACTGCAGGTGTTGTCACGGTGGCAAGCGAGATTTCGGTTGCACCGAATGATTTTGCAATCCTCCTAACTGCTCTTCTCATGAATCGCAACAAAATCTCATTGAAGACAATGACGGGAATGACGTAGGCCATAGCGACGATGGGCAGCCCAAACGATTGGAGTGTGGCGGTGAGAATGGACGTGATACTCAATTGGTTAGCCGCGATTATTGGAATGAAGTTGTTCACAAATGCAAGAATGGGGATAGTGAGCAGGGTGAATCCTCCGAGAAGGTTACTCAACCAGCGCCCTACACCAATAGTATCTGGGCATCTTCGTACCCTCAGTTCCTCATCCTTCAGATGCATGACAATTCCAGCGTCATTGAGCAGCCATGTTGGAATGAAGAATCCCAACACAACAGGAAGCAGTATCAGCGCACTTACAATCTGAACCAGAGAATAATAGAAGGGAATAGCAGGGGGAGGCAAATTTGTGACTTCTGTGAATATGTAGTTCCTAAGAAGACTAGAAACAACTCCACCCAGCGATAGAGCAAAGAGGGCTGGAATTACCGACCTGCGAATCATCCTAATGCTCCCAAAATCTTCTCCAAGCTCGAGAATACTGATATCATATGCAGTAGAGCGGATGAGCATTGTTCCAAGCAACAGAATTGCGGCAATTGGCAATCCCAGAATGAGATACTCTGCGATGGTTATTATTGGAATGTACGTGAGTATCCAGTTGACATCGCTAACTGCTCTACCAGTCAAGGGACCGCCAATAAGATCATACATTCCACCGTTAGGCAGAATTGCTACTAGGTTTTCTACAATACGTTGTATGAGCAATCCTGCAAGAACCACTCCTGCAACCGCAAAAACGATAGGTGCTATGAATCTCAGATTTTTGTGAGTCATTGTCGCAACCATTACCCAAAACGATGGATCCACATTTGAGCTTACTTATTACTTGCATAAGACGATGATATGAATTCCAAGTTCTTTTGGAATACGACCTCTCGCCATTTCTTCCTTCAGAGTTTCAAAGGAATATATTCTTTTAGAATCCTAATGGTTTGTAGTCCGTTTTCTCTCATATCGATAATGGATCAACAAGCTTTAGAAGAGTTTCATTGAGCGGCTTCTGTTTGCTGTAGGTATCAGCGAATTCAGTTTCCGCTACTTCTCCATCTATTTCTCCAACCAGTATGCCGCTTTTCCCTGCCGTCAAGCATTCTATTGCATAAGAACCGAGTTTGGAGGCTAAAATCCGGTCTTGCCTTGATGGGCTACCCCCACGTTGGATATAGCCTAGAACTGACACACGACAATTCTCTCGCACGCGCCCGGAGAGTTTCTTGCTAATTTCCATTGCATCTCCTTCTTCATCACCCTCTGCAACGATGATGAATGCAAAGGTCTTTCCCCGTTCCCTACCCGCTATGATGTGGTCCGCAATAGCATCCAGATCAGTTGGAGTCTCGGGAATCACAATGGCTTCTGCTCCACAACAAATTCCAACGTGTAGAGCGATTTCACCCCGATCCCTACCCATAGTTTCGATGAGGAAGAATCTGTCAAAGGACTGTGCAGTATCACGAATCTTGTCAACAGCCTCTATCGCATTATTGACTGCTGTATCAAATCCAATAGAGAAATCAGTACCATAGACATCATTGTCAATGGTTCCAGGGAGACCTATGATTTGCCCATCCCACAAGTCACCAAGGATTTCTAACGCACGCATTGTACCGTTGCCACCAATGGCAATAAGAGCGTCAAAACCCTCCTCCTTCAGAATACGAGCAGCCTTCTTTTGTCCCGCCTCCGTCCTATATTCCTTAGATCTGCCTGTAGTCAATATGGTTCCGCCACGGTGTATGATATTACCCACAGAACGCGCCTCAAATGGTTGGAATTTCTTGTCCAAGATGCCTTGTAGTCCCCCTTTGATTCCAACAATCTCTAATTCATGAAAAATTCCAACTCTTACTATGGCTCTGATACACGCATTCATACCGGGGCTATCCCCGCCGCTAGTAAGGACTCCAACTTTCATATCAGCATGATAGAAACGGTGACAAATAAGGAAACCGCATCATTGTCAAATATACAATATCAGCCTAGACAAGGTTATTGGTCCGAAGAATAATGAGAACTGGTAAAGTAATCAGAATACTCAAAATCATAATGACTGGGAATGCCAAAGGGTCCTGTTCCAATGGTAACCCTACGTTCATTCCATATATGCTCGCTATTAGGGTGGGAACAGAAACAAGCAGAGATATAGAAGTTAATGTTTTCATGACCCGATTCAAGTTATGGTTCACAATACTGTCATAGGCGTTCATGGCGTTTTCGATAAGCTCACGGTATATTGAGCTTAAATCCATTTGTTGCTTCAGGTCAACTGCCAGTTCTTCGAGGCGGTCTTCGTAAAGAATCATGCGGCCAACTCTCTGCAGACTCCTCATCCTCCTGAGAACCCTCATATTGGAGCGAAGAGCGGTTTCTATGAAGATGGCATCTCTTGAGAGCTGGAAGAAACGATCCATCCTCGATGGATAGAGCTCCTTCATTATGCTCGCCTCAGTGTTCTTGATGGTCATCTCAATGATATCAAGTGTTGTTTCGAACGAATGGATAATCGCTTCCCACTCTCTGTATATGACTTCACTTGGAGTTGTTGCGCGGCGTACAGCATAGAGGAGCCGTTTCTTTCGAAGGGGGAATCTTTCGTTTTGAATGATTATAATATCTCTACCATTAGTAACCATTCCGACCGGAGCAGTTGAGTGTACTCTATCGGTAACATCTAGGTCAAGAGGTACCCTCAGAACAACTAGTGTAAACTTGTCTTCGACCTGCAAACGAGGGCGCTCATCAGGATCGTTCAAGTCCTGCAAGTCCTCAAGGTCAATATCGAATCTTCTTGAGATGTCTAAGAGCATATCAGGTTGAATGCCAATCATTTCTACAAGAAGGGGTTCTTCGGGTGCGCTTTCAAGGTTTTCGTACTCAATTCCACTCTCCAGTGCCATGATGACGCAACTGCTCTCTTTCTTCTCTTTTGTACTCATCATAGACACCTCTTGGCTTGACGTGATATCGGTATGGAGATATTTGGATTGTCATATTACAAGTGAGCCTCATAATGTATTAGGATGAATCACCCTGAATAATCCAATTTAAATTGACATCTTTGGCTTTTGAGCTTTTTCTTCCGCGTTGAAAAGATTCATCTTTAACGCGATACTCTGATGATGTACTCTTGCTGCATTACTGTGTTCGGCTGCAGTTAACAATCATTGGAGAATCATGATGCAAATGCTGGATATGTTTTTGAATCTGGGCACTTTTCTGGTAGGTTTGGCACTACTGGTCAAAGGCTCGGACTATCTCATACAATCAGCTACAGATATAGCGAAGCAGTTCAATGTATCTGACTTGCTCATTGGTCTTACGATAGTTGCTATTGGCACGTCACTTCCCGAAGTTCTTGCGTCACTTGTAGCTCTCTTTTTCGGGCGAGCAGACCTGGCGTTCTCAAATGTTATTGGAAGTAGTCTAGCTAATCTCACTCTGATTGTTGGAATTGGTGCCATCGTTGCCCCTTTGGCCACGAATCATATAGTCCTGGACCGAGATACCAAGATTATGATTTTGATGTTCGTATTGATAGCAGTCATGATGCTGAATCCTCTTGCCTTTGGGTTTATTTCCATTATAGAATCCATAATCCTGTTATTGTTCATGATAGCCTACCTTTCATTCCTCTATTGGGGGCGAGATGAATGCGATACCTGCTATCAATTTTCTATTTTCGTGGACTTCTTCATCAAAATGCGTTTTCTTACTGCAATTCGAGGAAAGGCGGCACCTCCACCCACTTCCAAGCAGGCACAGGAGGCAAGAGGAAAAGGGAGTGAAGAGGAAGAAGAACCTGCCAGTCTATTGAAACTCAAGAAGGAATTGGCGATTGTTGTTGTATCGGGGATAGCCGTCGCAATCGGTGCGCAATGGGTGGTTGCAGGAGCCGAATATATAAGTCTGAATTTTGGGATAGGAGAGAGCGTTATTGGGTTTACAATTATATCGATTGGAACATCTCTTCCTGAACTCTCAGTTTCGATTAACAGCGCAAGACATGGCTTTGGCAGATTGCTCATTGGAAATGTTGTAGGCAGCAACATAATCAACATAGCAATGGGTCTAGGATTCGCATACATTTTTACTACTGCAACCGTTCAGACCTTCTCTGCAGTGCTTCAGCTATCATTACTGTTGATCGTATCGATTGTGTTCTACTACTTCATAAGAGAGGATTGGAGAGTGACTCGCGTGGAAGGCATTATTCTGGTAATGCTATATCTTGTAGTCCAGGTCATATTGATTGGAAGTATCCAAGCCGTCATTATCTAGCAGAATTTTTTTTCTCTATCGGGACCTTTGATAACTGATAACACCATATCCAAATCGGGGAGTTCATGTGCCTTGTCTGAAACCCACCTATAGATTATTCTTTGCTTTTCATTTAGTACAAATACGCTCGGGAGAGCAACATGCCGGAATCCATCATATTCTTCGACAAAAACTCCATACTTTTTTGCAACGGTTCTCTCAAAATCGCTGAGGAGGATAAAAGGTAGCTCTTCTTGCTCCACAAGCGTCTTCAAGGTCTGGATTGGATCAACACTTATTGCAAGGACCTTAGCACCTAAGGCCTGCAGACCTATGTAGGAGTCTTTAACCTTCTGCAATTCCATCATGGAAAACATTGTGAAGCTTATGGGGTAGAATACTATAACAACACAGTTTCCAGATAATTCTAGTAGTTGAATATCTTCACCATTCGTAGCAGGCAATGTGAAGTCTGGTGCAATCTGTCCCTCTTGAGGGGGAGATTTACTGGAATCCGGGTCAGTCATAATGAAAGATATGACGAATTCTCTTTTCTACTTTCTGACTTAGCCAATGTCCTCATCAAATAACGACGCTCTCAACCTCTACATCTCGGTCCTTTATGCTAAGAGCAGTTGATGATATAGTTCTTCCACCGAAAAGCTCTGCTTCGCCCTTTCCTTGATAGAGAGCATTAGCGATTCGCGCCATAGCATCTGCTTTCATTATCCCACTACCACTCGCACCGTTAGCAACCAGGACTCCATTTTCGTAGTAGACGAATGGAATTGCATCTGGTGAGTAGCAATAACCGCCTGCCCAACTATTTACTGGTCGCACATCACTAAAAGCGGGAAAGTACTTCGAGAGAACCGGGTAGATGCCATTCTCAAAGTAGGAGCTCTCGGGGGCTAGAACATCATCAGTCTGAATATACTTGTAAGCTCGACCGAATTTGTCCCCGCAGCCAATCCAGAATCCCTCCTCCTGTAATTGAGGACGAAAATAGACTCCCGCAGAAGGAAGAATCACGAAGGGTATCGAATCAAGTTCATTGAAACCCTCGCTATGCAGCACATCCTGCAGTCGTTTCTTATCCTCTGCATGAATGACAAACATCTGCCGTTTTTTGCATTTTGTTTGGCTATTCATTCCAATGGGATCGAGCAGCTCATTCGCCCAAGCTCCTGTAGCTAAAACAATTGTATCTGCATGTATTTCCGCTTCGTCGGTTTCAATACCAATAACACGTTTGTTTTGCCAAACATAGGGTTCTCCGGGCAGCTCTAAGGGCGGAACTGCTCCAAGGATAAGCCGCTTCACATTGAAACCGAATCTGGGCTTCACATGTGTTATCTTCTTGAATTCCTCAAGATAGTATTCAACCAGACGTGTTGGGTCGAGAAAGCCGCAATCCCCACCAAACAGGCCATAATCGACCTCTTCGAGATTCATTAGGTCTACTTCTTCGTCACCTATGAAGTCAACGTTTAAAGAAGGAATCATCTTCTTGAGCTGCTTCTTATCATATACTTCGTGATGAATTCCAGACTTCTCCATCCGATTCATCCATTCCTTGACACTGGGGTGATTGAATTGTGTCTCGCTCATAAGCCAAAGATAACCGGCCTTCTCGAAATGTAGGTCGTAGCCAATCTCTTCTTGAACATGTTCAATGTATTTGATTGTTGTATCGGTCAACAACTGATTTGTGGAGCTAGCGAACATGTTGCGTACCGCAGCTGCACTCAGGGCAGTATTTGCTTGTCCTGCCGCTGCATATCGGTCAACTATCAGAATATTCTTGTCGGGATTATTCTTCTGCAGATGATATGCAGTAGCCACACCGATGACGCCAGCGCCTACAATGATGATATCAAAAGATTCGATTTCGGTCATTCGTGATGAGCCCCTATCTTGCGTTTTTCGACTGAGTATGACTTGCCTTTAACGATTTTGATGATCTCATGTTGAGTGCTCACGAGCTCCTCGCTGCCACAGTAATTTGCATTCGCTCATTGAAGATCTGCTTTAGGAATAAGCGTGATGTCATCTCTGCCGCAATCACCTGTCCAAGAAATATCATGACGAAGATTATGACTTGATACAATGCAGAATAAATCGGGTCCTGTCCCCCAATAATCATCCCTGACATTAACCCGGGAATGCTGACAATGCCGAGTGCAGCATATCTATTCAGCATGGGAATAATGCTGGAACTCATGGCGTCTCGGATGGATGTTTCTGATGCCTCATAGGGTGTGGCTCCCAGGGCCAAAGCAGTTTCCAAAAGGCCTCGTTGCTTCTGAGCATCCGAGTGCATCCGTTCAATAAGAAGGCTGCATAGACTCATACAGTTGCCGATGACCATGCCCCCCATAGGAATGATATACTCACCAATCGGAGGGATTATGCCCATAACGATAGTAAGGGTCATTACCAGCAGTCCGCCAACAAGAATCCCAGGTAGTGCAGCCGTGGCGACTCCGTCAATCTCATCCAAGTTGTTCCTGGCCGTATACGCTGCTGAAAGGCACATGAATACCAACATGGCATAGATCAATAGGATGTTCTTGATGTCAAAAATCGCTAACAGAACAGATGCTACTATGACAATCTGAATAGTTCCTCGGAGAGTTCCAATCAAAAGTTTGTCAGTTACGTCAAGCCCCTGCCATCGAGTGATGAAAATTAAAACAACAAGCAGGACCATAGCCATGGCATAGGCTTGGAGTCCTTGAATCAGCTGTTCACTGATGGTGATGGGAATTCCGAAAATGTCGAAACTGAACTGCATCTATTCTTCCTCCTTTGCCTCTAATTCAATAATTCGATTAGTGAATCGCTCGGATTGGGATCGGTTATGAGTGACAATAATCACCCCCATATTGCGTTCCTCAATGACTTTCTTAATCGACTCTTCAACAACTAGAGTTGACTCTTTGTCCAGTGCTGAAGTTGGTTCATCAAGGAGCAATGCTTTTGGTTCCAGAATGAGTGCTCTTGCTATCGCAACACGTTGCTTCTCACCGCCAGATAGATTCTGTGCAACTTCGTCAAGATATCGTTTTTTCAAGTCAACTTCCTCAAGCACACTGACAAGCTTTTCATCACTTGCCTCCTCTTCTCTGATTTTGAGACCCCACTGTAGATTTTCTCTAACTGTGCCCGGAAACATCACTGCCTCTTGTGGGACCAATATCATGCATCGTCTGAGCTCCTGTGGGTCCCATTCCTTCACATTTTTCCCCAAGAAAAGGACCTCTCCAGATTTAGGAGATTCGAGGTCAATAGCAATTCTGAGAATCGTACTCTTCCCCGAGCCAGACGGTCCTGAGATGCCAACGGTTTCATTCTGGTCCACAGTCATGGAAAAGTCTTCCAATACTTTACGACCTCCATAACTCATTGAAATGTCATTCATGACTAAAATCGAGTTACTATTCATGCGATTCGCCATCCTTCAAGAAAGATTCCAGAAGTCTACTATTTATTGTTGCTTGTCTCTCAGTCACCGAAAGCTTAACTAGCTGTTTCACTCATTTACAAATCGATATCGATGGCTGGACTTGTTGTGAGAGAGGATAATGGGAATCTGAAGTGGTATCCCTTCTTTAAACAGGGAACAAAACACACATTCTATACTTCTAAGGAATACGGGCACCATCAAACTGGATTCAAGGTTGGAAGAGGCTTCCATTTCGACAAGTATCTTCCGGGTTATTGGCAGCCTGTACCTGCAAAGGAAGCTCATAGACGAATTGGTGGCGGATCAGACCTGGTTGTTTTAGATGATGATGATTTGAAATACTATCGATTCGAGCGCCGCACATTTATGGTGGATGACACAGGTGACAAAGTGGGAAGGGGTTTCAGTAAGGAGTGGGACTATTATGTCGCGGAGTGGACAAATAATGGCACATCGGACTTGCTAGTTCGGGATGATGATGGTCATCTCAGGCTTTTTCCTTGGAATGGAGAGGAGTTCAAAGACCTTGGCGGCGATGAAAAAGTGGGCGATGGATTTCATCAAGACAAGTATCCACACATATTCCCGGGCTACTGGCGTGGCAAGACCCATCCCGATCTACTCGTCAGAGAAGAGAATGGTGATTTGTGGCTGTATGCATTTGATGGGAAGACATTCAAAGACCAAGGTAAGCCGAAGAAATTAGGCAGGGGTTTTGATGATAGGTTTTCACACTATTTCGTTGACAATTGGATATCTAATGGCACTCCTGATATCATCGTACGAAATGATGATGATGACCTGATACTCTATCCATACGGACTATTTGATGAGGATAAAGATTACCATGTATTTGCTGACCCGCCCTACAAGAGGGTTGGAAGAGGCTTCAAGCAGGACTGGAAGTATGTAGTTGGCCATTGGGAAAAGCCCTCTACACCGTCTCTCTTGGTTTGTGATGATAATAATAAAATGAGATTCTATCCTTTTGGACAGAATGGTTTCATAGACTTGGAAAACGATGAAAAGTATGTTGGAGAGGGGTGGGATTTCACACATTTCTGGGACTTCTACCCGCTCTAGAATAACAATGGACCATAGAAGACCGAATAACCAAATCATAGATGCGGCATCTGCAATTTGTAGATAGTAATAGTATTAAGTACCGATTCTCAGGCGACTTGATTAGTGGTGGGCAACTTGAGCACAACTGAAATCGATCCCAAAGAAGAAAAGATGACACTTCTTCCCACGAACTCACAAACCAAGATACTCGCGGTGGGGGTCATGTTGGCCGCAGTCTATGCGGTGGGAAATTTGATAGCGATTAGCGGTTTCATAGGAGCTTCTGGTGTGGTTGCATCAATCAGTCTTGCAATTGTTATAGCACCGCTTTTTGGAATACTCCTTGGACCATTTAGAGGTGCAAGCTTCGGATTGATAGCAGGATTTCTGGGCGCATACATATCTACATTCGTTGCAGGAGTGAGTTTAGTTGTTCCCACAGTAATTTTTGGACCAGCTGTGTCTGGTTTTTTGACCGGACTCTGTACAAGACGTAAGAAATCCCTCCTTCCCGGTCCCCTTTTGACGGCAATCTATCTTAGTTTGATTATAGCGCTGTATCTCATTCCTAACGCAAGTGCTTGGTGGTTCATTTTGCCCTATGCACTAGCGGTGGTCGTTTCTCTAGTACTGCAGTTGACGGACATTCGATTCAATCCTAACAAGCAGGGACTGATGAAGTATGCGCAGCTCATTCCATTGACCTACATTGGAACAATGACTGACTTTTCATTGATGACCGTGGGAGCTGTGTATATTCTGAATATCCCTGCAATCGTCTTTGGAACCATAATATTTCCCGCAATGATACTAGAACGAACCATATCGACAATCGGAAGTGCTGTGGTTGCGTCTTTAGTACTCATCGCATTTCAAGACCTATGGTCTGATTCAGATAGTGGAGTGCAATAGAGCATCTAACACCAATTCTATTGCGCGGACTTGCATCTCCAAGGCCATTGTCGCCAAAGAATAGTTGTTCTTCTCAATAGCTTGCTGCGGTAAGGGTGGTACATGAATAAAAGTAGCCATAGCATCTATCTCGCCTTTCGTTATCCAACTCATAACATTGAAGAAAAGCCAATTGCATCCATATGTGCCTGCGTGATAACTGATAGTGGCAGGTATGTCGTTTTCACGTAGAATATCGACCAGAGGGTGTGGGTCTATGTTAGAAAAATATGCAGCATCGAGCCTTTTGTCTATGATATCTGAACCGGGCTTATTTCCATAATTATCCTCGCGATCAGTGTTTAGGACATTTATTCCCATGCGTTCTATTGTTATGGAAGGTCTATTTGATTGACCTAGACTAAGAATAAAATCCGGTTCGTGTTCATCAAGTAGGATGCGAAACTTCTCTAGAGCGCTGTTATAGTCCAGTGGAAGAACTATTGAGATGACTTTGGCGTCAGGGATAGATTTGCCCTTGAAAGCCTTAATTATCTCTGCGGACGGATTCACTGAATAGCCATCGAAAGGCTCGAAACCGGATATCAATATAGTCTTCATGTTCTAGCCCCCTACGTTTCTATGAGTCATAAAGACTTGGTTCATCTCACAAGATTATAGATATAATAAACCAGATTCCGAGCGCGACTTGGAAAACACCGATTATCACATTGACCCAGTTGATTCCTCCAGCAATAGCACGTTTGCTCGCTTCTGAACTGCCAACGGTGAGAAAAGCACCAAAAAGGAAATCTGTAGATATGTGTGTGATGTAAATTAAAACTGCGGCAATTAAGACCGTTCCCAATCCAACCTGCAACTCAGAAATCAACAAAGTAACATTCGCAAGGCCAATTGCAAACCACCAGAGGAGAAAATAGGGTGAAAAGATACTCACCGTGGCACCTTGTGCTGTGGCTCCGAGCATTGTTGCAGCGTTTGTGTCATTTTCATCCATTCCGGATTCTTGGGGTGCACTGTACCGATAGTCTCGCAGGGCCAACAAGCCAAACAAAATGACAATGAACCCGCCAAATCCAACCATGATATTAATGGCGAAATCACTGAGAGTGAGCGATTGAACACTTAATACAATCGCAGAAACAATGCTCAATTCTACGATTGCATGTCCTAACATTGGAAGCATGCCATGTAGTTTTCCTCGTCTACTGGCTTGCATTACCACCGCTGCCGATAGTGGTCCAGGTGCTAATGCCCCGGTCAGCGACAAGAGAAACCACGCAACAAGGATCTGAAGGACATCCATTTTGAGCTACCCATCAGCTATCATCCAATAATACGCTCCAAAAAGGTTAGCGATACTGACAATTGAGAATATGATTTAAATTTGTAATACAATCAGCTACAAAGCACTATCAAGAAACCCTTAATAGCATTGTAAAAACTCCCATGACGGAACTGTGGAGCGACAAACAAGTGAAACAGGTACAGATAGTGATTCCGTTCGATAAAACCGAATCCGTATATGAATTTCTTCATGATGTGTTAGAAGTTAAGAACATTATGAAATTCAATGCAGATAATGCGCATGTACTGCAAGTCAGGGTTTCAGATAGCAAAATCATGAAGACCATTGAAGGTCTTAAGAGCAGGGGCGTGGGTGTTGAATACGGATACGTTGATGTACTTGATTTGAGTGCATCATTACCTAGGGAAACAACAGAGGCAGACACTATCGAAAGAGCAGCTTCGATAGCTGTCGAAGGCATCCATGAAAATGTTACAAAACAGGCCTCGTTTAGTTTTGATTTCATGGCACTAGTCATCGTTGCTGCTGTTGTTTCTGGTGCAGGGCTTATTCAGAACAATGTGGCGTATATCGTCGCCTCCATGGTACTTTCTCCAATGATGGGTCCCATGATGGGCGTCGCCTTGGGATATATTCTTCGTGACAAAAAGCTGTTCCTCAAGGGGACCAGAAACGAATTGATCGCGCTAGCTCTCTCATTTGGTGTTGGTGCCATCCTAGCGATTTTGCTGCCAATTCCTTTCATTAACCCGTATGCACCCGCGCCTTTTGTTGATGTTGTCATAGGCAATTGGGAAGCTGGGATTCTTACTGAAATAACTCGTCGGGGATACATCTTTACAGCACTTGATGTAGCTGTCGCTATCTTCTCGGGAGCCGCAGTGGCCGTGTCGATAACTAAGGGAGACATGTCCACCCTTGTTGGAGTGGCGATATCTGCCGCGCTTATGCCACCAGCTGTCAATGTTGGTCTGATGCTTACTTTGGGACTCGTAACTGGTTCCTCAACAGCCACGACCATTGGATTTTGGTCGCTAGTGTTGCTCGTCATGAACATCATCTTGATTGATGTTGCAGCAGCAGCGATGTTCCGCATAAAGAAGCTTGGAGGCATGGTAGAAAAATCCGCCGAGTGGAAAGCAGTTACTACTTACAGAAAGTCTACTGGTAATACCCTATATCATTCAGCCCAATCAACCTCTTCAGAGGAACAGGAGGAGAAGAGAGAAGCTGCAATGTTCAAGCCTGTTGAAACTAGTCAAGCATCAAGTGACGAGGAAAAAAGCAAGCGGGGTTCATCGTGATTGATTTCCTTTTGGAAGGCGATTCTTCCATTGAAACTAGGTTGAATGTAAGGGCATCATGCATTTGTTAACTGATTCTATACTCAATATGAGAAGCCCGATAAGAATGGGGCTATAGCTAAGAGAGTAAGAAACAGCCGAAACTCATTATATCTTGAATTGAGAAATCACAAACAGTGAATATTACTAGGTTCTATTAGTATTCTAAGAATGGTTAACCTAGTAACTCCTTCAGATGATTAAGATGACCATAAAGGGCGACAAAAACAAGCTTTTCAAGGGATTAACGGAACATGATGTCCTGACATGGGAGGAGGAGAAAATGCGCTATCAGCGCAAGGTAGGAAGTAAAGTGACGGATCTAGAATTTCTCCGTCATCTCCTTATGGTAGCTTCAAGGCCTGTCATTTCCTCTAAAGAAGGTGTTAAGTCAGGATTCATAACCGGACAAGGACCGATATACGAGAAAGGAGATACTCTTCTAGCCCAGTACCGAAACAAGCGCGCTGCAGACTACTCATTTGGTTTCGATAATATAAGCGAAGCAGAAACACTGACGCAGAAAAAGAAAGAAAATGACTTGACTTCTTGACTGCACCACCCTCAAAGCTTTTATACCAATCAGTCCATAGTACTAGTGTAACTAATGGTCCATAGTTGGAAGGAAAAATACGACCAAAATGTGGACTAACAAGATGATAGAATCCATCGAGAGAAAGGCAATCCTGAAACAGCTAAAGAATATTTCCTATGCTTGATGGATAAACTTCGAGCTGAATAGACGGATGATGTCTGATATATAGATGACATACTGGGTGATTTAGAAAATGGGTAGAGCTGATCGAGACGATTTGGATAAGGTCTTCAAAGCGCTTGGTCATATCACGAGGAGGAGAATTTTGAGACTTCTTGCACAAAACGCAAGATATCCCTATGAGCTTAGCAAACTCTTAGGAATGCGATCAAGAGTAATAACAAAACATCTAGAATCTCTAAGAGAAGCGGGCATAGTTATCAAGGAGCCTGGAGAAAGTCAAGTGGGACCCGATAGAACCTATTACAGACTCAATGTTGCATTTGGCTTATCTACGACCATTCTTCCTAATTCCTTTGTTGTCAGATTTCACCCAACCAGCGTTCCGGAGGAAGAAAAAACAGCATTACCCGCATCAACAAGAGATATCCGAGTAATCCAAGCTCTGCTAAACCAACTAAAAGATGTCAATGAGAAACTCAAGGAAGTCGACAATGAAAGAATCAAATTGGCTGAACGCAGAGGACAAATTATTAGAAACATTGAGAGATTCATGGATAACTGCGAATGGGATTCTCAACTCTGCCAAAGAATACGTTCGCTAATCAATCCAGTCAAAGCTCGAGAGCCTTCAGAGGATAATGAAACGAAATCAAGGGACCCCTTCAAGGAGGCAATCAAATTGTTCGAGGATATTTTGGATTCTAATGAGGATAACGCAGACGGAGAAGTTGAACTAGAAGCTGATTAAGCGCATTGCTGCTATTTTGTCCTTTCCAATGAATCAAGGAATGTTTCAAAATAGGGGCATAGTCCGGCCATCCAATAGAGATTACCATTGCATTCTTTGCGGAGGGATTGTCTATCAGCTCTGCATTCGAATGTTTTTTCTCGGTCGTATAAAATGCAAAGATCGCTTTGAATGTTTGAGTCGTGCATGATGCGTCTTCGCACCTTCCGCATGGGTTCAGCATCACCGGCCTTCAGCCATGTTTCTTTCAGACCTAAGATATCTCTAATTCTGTGTAACATCCTCGCATTTCCGGTTTTACCGCTTTCCCAAGCAGATACAATCTCGCTAACTAGCCCGTTGAATTCAACTATGGGGTACTCAAAATCCCTGGCAAATTCTTGTGCGCGTTTATACTCAGAGATGCTCTTGTCATACTCCTGATTTATAAAATATGCATCACCGGCCAAAAAGATTACAAGTTTCGTGATGTCTTTCATGCCTGATGTTTCAGTTAATTCCAGAGATTCTTCATACAACCGTATTGCCTCGTCATGTCTTCCGGAACGCACTGCAATATCCCCTAGGTTGATCTTCGAGATAGCAATACCACGCATATACTCTGCTTCCTGGCTTATTTCTAATGCGCGCTGATTGTATGTTTCCGTCTGCTCTAGCTGTCCCAAGTCTCTATCTATTTCTCCCACATTAATTAGAGTGCGTGCTAGTCCTATCTGGTTGTTGAGACGTTGCTGAATAAGAAGGAGCTCTTCAAACTGGTCTCGCGCATCCTGTAATTGCCCTTTTTGAAGCAAAATTATTCCCTTCAGGTTTCCGGCGTCGGAAACCCCCTGAAGATAGCCTGTTCGTTGGTATTCGGAAAGTGCAGCGTCTACGAGGTTCATTGCACGGTTATATTCATGGGATTCTTCTAGAATGCGGGCACGTACATATTTGATAGTCGTTAGACATAGCCTATGGTCGAGAAGATGAGCTGTGTCTTCAGCTGAATCAAGTCGCAGTATTGCCTCTTCTCTTGCGCCAGCTTGCATGGCAATCTGTGCCATCACAATTCGTGCCCTCAATAGGGCAGCTTGAACCTGATTACGTATATCTTCATTCTTTGAAGTGGCTTTTGTTACTTTGTCAATGCTCTCTGATGCAGCCTCTTTGGCATAATCAGCATATCCTAACTCGATGAGTACATCCGCTAGCTCTCCTGATAATTCAGCGAAAGCGACGTAGTCCTTAGACTGCCATGCTTGGTTCACATAGTTCCTCAAATTGTTAACCCAGCGGGGATCCAAGCTCTGTCTGCAGTACGCAGCAGCAGCATAGCCATTGCATATCACAGAGTCTGTTTCCTTGGCAATGACTTGATTATACCCATATAGACCTCTAAGAAAAGCAGCCTTTGAGCACATCGAGAGGAATCCCTGGCTTCTATTCCTGAATTCACCAGTTCCAATGTACTCGGTAACGACATCTGTGAAACTCATGAAGCGATCTTTGCCGGTTCTTGTGACCATCGAGAGTCGCTTTCTCAATTCATCAATCTCAGAATCTTCTAGACGTTCCTCATACATAGCAAATTCTGGTATAATCGGGCTAGCTTGCAAGGTCTTCGCTCACTGCTGTTTTCTGGAATACTATCTAAGTGTATTTCGCTGATGTACCTTGTTGGGTTTCAAAAAGCTTCTAGTGCATCTCTCCGCACATTAAGAAATGAAATTCTGGAACTACAGGATTGGTTTAACCTTCTTTATGGTTTCCCTGATATCAAATATGCTAAATGGTTTCTCTAGATATGCTCGGGCACCAGCCGAAAGCACCTTGGTGCCAAGATTGTCCGCGGCTTCTGCGACAACAATGACTGATATTTTTGAATCAAGGTCCAGTATCTGCTCGATCAGACGAAGACAATGGGTCTCCGGGATATGCAAATCAATGATGATAACCTGTGGTTTAGCATCAAAACACATCATTAGGAGGTCTTCTTGATTAGCTGCAATGGAAATATCATCATAACCCGAGTCTTGAATCGCCATTTTCAAGAGAGAAGCAAGCATAGGAACATCCCCAGCGATTATAATATTCATTAGCAACGCCAACAAGAATCATTCATTCTAAGAGTTTTAAAAAATCATTAATCAGTGGCGGCGCTTTCCACGAGATCCAGCATATGCCTAATGGTTACAGGTTTTAGTCCGAAACTCACAGCGCCATACTTCATGGCTTGATCACGCACATTTGCATCTGCACTAATGAATACAATCCTGGCATCAGGCTCGATTTCAAGAATCTCGCTCATCGCCTTCAAACCATCCTTGTTCGGCATCCTGTGGTCCATGATTAAAATCTCTGGTCTTGGGTCCATTTTGCGGTAGGTTTCCACAGCCTCCTCTCCATCATACGCATCCGCAACTACCTCATGACCTTTGATGGCAAACACATCTTTGTAGAGTCGATGCAGGATAGCCTCGTCATCTATGATGAAGATACTGACCATATTCTTTACCAACCTTTACCCGGAATCAGGTGTATTAACGCATGCAACAACTAGGAGGTCCCCATAGATTGTTACTTAGCAACTATTTCTGATGATTAAAGTGATTCTTATGTTATCAGAAATAACCAAGAGTCCTATAAAAATGAATACTTGATGCATGCAAGCAAAATGATGTCAGTCTTTTCTCTCTTGCTAGCGTTAGTTCTGCCAATTGGATGGGGCCACAAAGGTCTAGGGTAATGTCTTCAACTAGAGAGTCTTTTTATTTGGATAAGTCTCTTCCAATTGAATCAATGCTCATACCTATCCTGAGCGCAGGTATTCCCATTGATCGAACTTGGCTCTAGAATTCTAAAATCATAAAGTGGCTTCAACTTTACCAGATTCTCCTTCAATCTAGTTTATATAGCCTATCTATCATTCATCCTCGATTTTTAGATAACTTTTTCTATTTTTCGCAATTATCAATCTAGTGAGCTATCTCCACAATAAATGCAATATTTAGTTGTTCATTACATAATATTTCCCCTATTATCTTATGATAGTATATAATCATCGGCAACCATCTGTTCGGTTGTTTATTATGACCAATATTTGATATTATCGACTCGATATAATTCGTATACAAAACACTTGTTCATATGCAAAAACGAGATTACTGAGCTGAAAAAGCCGTATTCGACTATCGAATACGGATGATACTCAAATCAACCACACCCCCCATTTTTCATACTCATTTAGTGTGTATTGGTACCCTTTGTCGAGGATAATCAGGGGTATTTAGATCAAAAAATGTCGGGCAGGGGTTATGATACGAAAAGTGAGTATGCGGTCACAATTAGATGTGATGTGCGTGTAGGATTAAGATGTCCCATTTTTCCTTTGAGATGGTCAAGTCGCATTTGTAGCAAAAATATAACACAGTTATTTTAGATTATAGTCATCGATAGTATATGCCGTCATATGGTACATAAAGTACAAGAGATAGGCATTATTTTCGACTATTACATTTACCTAATCTATATAATATATGTTTTATGTAATGTGGAAATTGAGGGATAGAATAAAATAATATATACAAAATAAAATATAATAAATGACGGCTTAATGCGGTTTTCTAGTATCAGAATTCATATACGAAGAGGAGAGAATGAACTTGTTGAGAAGTTTGGAACAGAATTTAGTGAGTCCATGAAGAGGGTTTCAGCACTATGTAAGGGTCCTTGATATTACTAGTTATCTCCGAGGGCCAAATAGCTTGGAATCGTATGTTTCTGAAATGAAGCACAGGATTTTTAGTCGTAGTAACCTTCAGATACGTGAAGGTAGAAGGTCCTCTGCTTCTATCCGTGCTCTTTCTGCACGCTGTCGGAGCTGCATTGAGAAGTATGGTTTGGCATTATATGACTCAACCTTCTGCAAGGCATCTCTAACAGATTCGATTTGCTCTGGTTCGGAAGCATCCTTCGTTTTGGCTTCCACAATTGCCCGGTTGAGATTGACAACTAACTGATAATAATGACTCTCTGAACCGCTTCTTGTCTTTATTTCCCTCCGAGCCTGCTGAAACCTCTTTCTAACGGTATCTAGTGCCATCTCAATCTCATCAGGTGTTTCACTAACGCGTTCAGCTAGCGAGTGAATTTTGTTTAGGGTCTTGTCAAGCTCTTTTTCAGCAATCTTTTCGCTCCACTCTTCTACTACTGAGAAAGGTATCTGTTCTATGTAATCTGATAATTCAGATATGCCATCCAGAATGCTTGTTTCAGACACACCTCTTGGAATGGTCTTTTTGGATATAACAGAAGACTTCTCTGATCTAGTCTTCAGTCCGATGGTTTCTCCAAGAATCTCGTGCTGGGTGACACTACCTTTGAACCAGATTACAATCAGCACGACTACTACAGCAATAACAAATGCAATCTGTACAAATATTCCTGGTAATGTTCCCGCGAATTGCACGACTCAGATCCTCTTGTTTATCTTCTCTCGCCGATTTGACTTAGATACGTTTCTTTCAATTTGCTCTTGCACTCATCACAAAATCGCGCATCATAAGAATCTATTTTCTCTATTGTAGAAATACCAGACATGATGCATTCATTATCACATGCTTCTAGGCCCATCGAATGTCCAAATTCATGCATTGCAACCTTCAATGCTCTCTCCTTGAAGAGTTTGGTGTCAGGTTCTCTTCCATAGAATTGCTCACGAAGTCTAGCTAAAGAAACCAATGAATTACGCCCCTTTTCAGCCAGCCCGAATACATGGTCCTGGCGAGAAGTTAGAATGTCTTCGTCAATAATGCCTATGGCGCGACCATGTTCTGGCATATGAGAAACCAGCTGGGGCAGTACTTGCTCTGCACGGTATCGATTACGTGTTGGAGCGAAGGCATCTTCTGGAACATTTAATCGTTCAGAATACGCAGTCACTTCCTCGAAGAGACCATCGGGTAGTTTTTCTTGTATTTCATCTCTAACGTAGAAAATTAGGTTGTTATCGGTTTGCTTGCCAGGTATAATACGCAATTCAGCCATAATCATATCCCATCTTTAGCAATACAATATTGTTAAGAGATAGCAATAAAGGCTAGGGATGCGGATTCTCTGATGTTCAATCAAAGATATTCAACAAGATGCCCGTATATGCTGTAGAAAATCCCATTTCGACTGAATTCAATGAACAAGAACATATTACAAGGGTCAAAATACTACCATTCGAGTCCAATTATAAGGAAACCGCCACACTCAACTAGATCAGGTAAAATAGTTCGTTCTTCCAGATAGTGTTTACTCCAAATATGCAACATGTACTTGGGCGTGAATGGAATATCAAACGTTTACTGCTGAATTTTCTTGGTCGTTTTCCGGACAAGCCTGTCTGGTGTGGGGCGAACGGTCTTTGTAAACGCTAGTCATGTTTCATTGATATGTCAATTGTTGAACGTTTACTAGTGATTTTCAACGTGTATCGAATCTCTGGAGTACACACGTTCTAGAAGATGGATTAGGAATAGTATTTTAGTGCGAGCCAGCAAACTCAAGAAGTAATGAAGGTTGATTCGGATATAACGATAATAGGTGCAGGTCCAGCAGGATTGTCTGCTGCAAAGACTCTAGAGGAACAGGGTGTAGGGTATCAGCTTTACGCGAAGGAGAAGCACCCCTGTAGGAATAAGCCCTGTGGTGGTTTCATTCCACAAAGGACAGTATCACAGTTTGATCTTAGTAATATCGAGGATGCCTATCCAATCAATACTGTAGAGATGAGATTCCCTGGAGTTGGCATCAAGCAAGTCGCATTTGAAGAATCAATTGGCGTAAATGTTAGTCGAGGCGAGCTGGGTCAGAAAATGCTCTCTAATCTCGGTCAAGCCCAACCTAGGATTAATTTGGGTCATGAAGTTCGCATGATAGAACGGCAAGATGGCTACTGTATTATCAAGATAACTGCGGATCAATCAGATTATGAAATAGCTTCAAGGCTTGTTATCGATGCTTCAGGTGCATACCCAGTTGCAGTGAAAAGCGGCCTAGTTAGACCTAAATTGACAGGTAGTCAAATGGGATATGGACAGCAATACCACTTCGAAAAGGAAAGCAATGCGGACGATTTTGAACCTGTGAACAGATTCTACTACGGACATGAATTCTCGCCAGGCGGATATGCGTGGGTATACCCGAGGAAACGAACCGTAGTCATAGGATCAGGTGGGCTGCTGGCTCGAGTAAAAAGCGATGACAAGCGAGTAGCCGAATACATAGAAGAACTCATCAAAGAACCGATTATCAAGGAGATGTTGGCAAACGCAACTCCTGTCAAAAAGGATGCAGCGCCAGTGCCCCTGGGAGGTCAAATCACGCCCTCTTATGCAGGTCATATTCTCTTGGCAGGCGATGCTGCAGGACATTGCTCTCCGATATCTGGTGAGGGTATTCATTACTCTCTGGTGGCAGGGAAGATTGCTGGCTCAGTTGCAGCAGAAGCCGTCAAGGAAAGCGACTTCTGTGCAAGATATCTCAAGAGATATCAAGACCATTGGAAAAAGGCCTTTGGCAGTGATTTGAAGTGGGGGCTGTGGCTGCAGAAGAGATTCACTGGGTCCGATGATGGTGAGAGTAAATCTGCATTCTTGGAGTCTGAGAAATCTTGCCGTGTGGTTGCAGAGATGCTGATTGGGAGACGGGAGGTTTTCAGTGCCATGAAGGCAATAGCACCCTCGTACCTTGCGTCCAAAGTCAAATCAGTATTCTCCCGCTAGTCCGATAATCCACTCGTAAGCACGCCAATTCTAACAGTGCTTTAGAAGTAAGATCAGTCACTCTTATGTGCGAAGTTTCTCAGAGAACTCTCAGTTCCCATAGGACCGATAACAAACCAAGAGAAAAAAGAGGCAGGGAAGAAGTACACCTACCAAAAGAAATAGCGGATAGTCTGCAGGACTGTCGACCGCATAGAACCAAAGCGAGGCCGACTCGATAAATGCTAGAATCATTAGGAGACAAATCACCGGAGTAGATTCTCCTTCATTTATGTCCTCCAGTTCCCATGGCTTTGCATCATGAGTTAGTGTATTTGACTCACTAGGCGTCCTGAGTACCCCCTACAACAAGTCATCCACCTCATTGTAGATTTTGAAAACTTATGAATTTAGCGCCACGACTAATAGAGAAATAAAACTGTGAGAGTTGCTGCAAGAAGTAATTGTAGTTGATTACACCAAGATCGGGTCTTCGTCGTCTGTGGAAAATCTGATCTATCTTGTGCTGAGTGTTAATTTGATCCCTAGGAGTCCTATGAATTAAAATCACAGGACCCTTTGGAATAGCTGTTCTTATTGGGTGGCTTTCTCGTAAGGCGTCAGTGTATTAAGTGATAGATCTAAGAACCTGCTTCAGCCATTCGGTTCACAATGAAACATTTCTGGCGGTATGACTCATCTTCGAGTTGATCGATGAAATCCTCCAGACGTGCAACACCCTTGAATTCCCTATCAATATCTAGGTCTCTCACGGTTATGTGCGCTCGCTTGTTTTCAATCCGCACGTATATGCCGCCGATTCCGACGTTGTGCTTCATGTAAACGGGTTCGTCCTGATTCTTCACTCTATAGAAACCTTGCCTTCTTAGCATACGTGTAAACATCATCATTTCGCGTTTAACCCTCCCGGCGGTTAAAACTAAAGAGAGTAAACGCTAACTGGTATATAAAACCATAGGATATTTGGAAGTAAACGTTTATGCAAGTTATGGAAGCTATATTGCACAATTTTCTATTTTCGACTTCTATTTGATATAAAATGCTGTAGCTATATAAGTAGTATGGCGAAAAGGAGCTATTTATTGACTTGATAGCTTCCATATTAAAATAAAGCGCGCGAAATAGCTATACGTGTACTAATATGGTTTATCCCTTTTACAAGGCAGCTAGCTAACGTTTACTTCCACTGGAAGTCTACGCTGCGGCCCTGATCCAAAGAGCTTTGGTTTCCACGGGGAGATATGTTGAGAATGAGGTACTCTGATGTGTATGGACAATTCGGCCTTGTTAATCCATGCTTCACCCATGGATTTGGTACTAGAGTACATACTGCATGACGACATTCGCTCAGCGGACATCATCCCATCCAGATAGTAAACGTAACAATTTACCAAGAGATTTGCCATCACATAATGAAGAGGCTACTTAGCAGAGTTCTGATGATTCATGTAAAAATGCTTAAAACACAGCCAATAGGTCCATGACCTGTTGAAGGCTATGGATATATTCAGTGACATCATTCAGGCTATTACATCATTCATGTCGCCAGTGCAGTACATGCCTGCCTCCACAGTATTCATCGTACTAGTAAGCGTTGGGCTTTCGCTGATTTCAATATGGGCTACCAATCGCTTTACAGATGTTGATGAGATGAAGGAGAATATGAAGGAGGTTCAGGAATGGCAGAAGAAGTTTAAGAAGGCCAGAGAGACCATGGACCCGGTGCTCTTACAGGAGGTTCAAGATAGTCAGTCTCGAATAATGACACTGCAAAGCAAGATGATGTCAGCACGTTGTAAGCCAATGCTGATCTTCTACATCCCATTGATTTTGGTGTTCACAATTCTCAACAATCTCTATGCAGGAGTACCTGTCGCAGTTC
The DNA here is from genome assembly GCA_004524445.1 of Candidatus Thorarchaeota archaeon. GTDB lineage: Archaea > Asgardarchaeota > Thorarchaeia > Thorarchaeales > Thorarchaeaceae > TEKIR-14. Next base: position 25,608 of record SDNP01000010.1, read on the forward strand.
TTCCCTTCAACCCACAGGATGCATTATGGTTTATTGACCCATGGTTAGGCGTCAATATCCCTGGCAGTGGCTTCGGATTGCATTTCTACACCTGGTACCTTCTTTCAAGCGTGGGCCTGGGCAACATGATTCGGAAAGCATTTGGTCAGGACTTGGCATCCACAACCCCGGGTCTTGGCTGAGGGATATGAATCATATAGACCTGTAATTCTCAGAGAGAAGAGTGGAAGCATCGGAGTATCTCACTAGACATCCACATGATTTCTTGAATTGAAGACTAGGTTCTGTCTTGTGAAACGAAATGACTTCAACAGAACACCGATGCCCACTAGAATGAGCAATATAGCGGCAATAAAGCTACCTCTGTAGGCGTCTGCATTCGTGAATCCCGTGCCTATCAGGATATCAGCAATCGGCCCAGTGATTAGCGTTGCTGCAATGCCCCAGCTGAGGAAGAATGTAGCATTATAGTACGCAAAGAGGCGTCCCCGAAATTCTGCGGGAGCCATGTGTGCCACTATTGAGTAGCTTGAAGATTGAATGATAACATGGGATGCACCAATAAGAAATGATGATGCTATGCTGAGCAGAAAAGTGGGCGTTACAATGAGCCAGGCTATAGCTGTGATTGACAGAAATGAGCCAAACAACAAGACTTTGTCATCATCACTGTCGGCAACCACAGACCCAACTAATAGCCCTGAAACCATGGAAGCAATACTCCCAATGTTGCTAAAGAGGGCGATTTGCCCGCCAGTGGCTCCAAAAGCTGTGGAATCCGCGAGAAATAGGCTTGATATGATTGAGATTGAATTACGTCCAAAGTTCAGAAAGACCAATGCTGTTATGAAGAGCAAGTACGCCTTCCGTAATTTCGCAGGCAAAACACTTAGAGACGGCATTTCTACTGGCTCAGGTACGCCTATATTCTCCACAGCCAACCCATCTTTCATACGGATGGCGAAGTAGACGATGAAACTAGAGAAGATCATCACCATGGCAGCAATAAAGAAAATACTTCCATCAGCAAACCCTGCGCCATTATCAAAGAGAAAACCACCCAGATATGCACCTCCAATTCCACCGAATCCTCCAACGATAGAGAGTTGACCCATTATCTTCTTTCTTTCATCAAACTCCGTCAGCTCGGATATCAGTGCAGACCATCCCACATTGGACATGCTCCAGAAAACCTCGATCCCCCCTAAACTGAAAATAATGATGTAACCCACCACAATCGTATTGCCTATTCCAAGGAAATACTGGTACCCGAAGACCATAAAGATGTGTCCAGCACCGGCAAGAAATTCTCCTAGCGCTACAAATTCAGTTGGTCTCCGGTATTTGTCTAGAGCACGTCCCCAGAGAAGAGATTGCGTCCCAGCATTAGCAATCATTCCCACCGTTGCCATCAGTGTCACTTCTGTAGTGGAGAGACCCAAGGACCGTAAGTAGATTGACAGAAAGGTGTAGACAATGGCTCTGCGAAAGTATGTGAGAAACTGAAATGTTGAGAGTCCTGTGAACTCTCTCATCCTAAGCCGGGAATAGTCTAGGAGCGTCAAAGTGATTTCAAGTCGAATAACACGGTCTTAATAGTATATTCTTTCAAGGCATCATTTTATCATGGCTGAAACAAGGTTCTAGGATTCGTACTCATGCAAGCTTTGCGTAGAACTAATGCATTACTATAACTCATTTATCCTTCATTGACAATATGATGAACCTCAGCAATGAGGAGAATGGTATCATGGCATAGTCGAGTAATACTTGGTTTGTCATATTTTCCATGCCAACTTAACAAATCCCACTGTATACAAAATTGTCGAGAAGCAAATCGAAAGAACACGCTTCTTTCAATCCCATGTTTTCATTATTATTCCGAATAATAGGAGGCATAGACGTGGTGAGGGTCTATCCCGAGCATATACAAAATACGAGCAGACCAGATTCTCAGAATGTAGCCGATAAGTCCATACTTGCGATATTTTTCCGCGCTTGTTATTATTTCCTGGCCAAGTAACACAACTCGCCCGTGCTTGTGCATGCATCGAGTCAACCGCAAATCCTCAAAGATTGGAACTTGAAGCACAGACAAACAGCGTTTGAGGATATCAGAACGAACGAACATAGCACGGTCACCATAGAGTTCACCCGAAAGCCAGACCCATAGATTTGATAGCCACGTGATTATCTCCAAGGTGGGTTTGGAGGTGTCATATGAAAGAGAGAATCCACCACCGACTACTCGAGTGTCTTCTAATGCGCTAAGTATCGCAGCATCCCATCCAGAGGGAAGATTTGTATCAGAGTGCAATAATAGAGCAATATCGCCTTTGGCGTTAGAAATACCCTCAAGAAATGCATATCCACGTCCCCTTCTAGAACAGAATACCACTTCTTCATTAGAGGTCTTCGGGCTAATTTCTTTGACAAGTTTCTGATTATTTACCACAATTATAATTTGGATTGGTACAATCGCGGAGGATAATGACTTTCTGATCACAGGAAGTCTATGGTTTCTAGAATGAACGGGCGTAATCACAGATATTAGCGGGGAATGAGTCAAGAATCACATCGCCTTATTCCATTACAAGCATAACTTGGTCAGGTTTGATACGTAGCTGGTTAATAACTTCACTATTTCGAAACTAGATGTAGTTACATTATTGAAAATAGCTTAATAGCAGCTTAGTGACCATAATTTTTTCTAAAAGCACTCACAGATATCTGGTTACGAATGCGCTCCCAAAATATCAGGATGGCTGCGAATATAGCTCAAAGTGCGAGGAGCCGTTGACGGCTGCATCTGGTATGCTTCATAGAATTTTCTAAGGTCAGTTTCTGTGTCGATATCCATCCATTTGGGCAAGATATGAACCCGGTTAGAAATCGATTTCAATTGTGACAACGTCTCTCGAAACACAGCTTCGGTACCCCATGATATTCCTTCAAAAGCTGAGGGAATGTAGGTATCCCTTGAGAAGCCTATCAAATAATATCCGCCATCGAGAGCTGGTCCTAATACCGCATTTTGGCTTCGAAGGCTTGATGCTGCTTTGGATAGAATGTCGATTGGAAGACCTGGACTATCGCTGGCAAGGGCTATCACTTGTTCATACTTTTCCTCAAACATGGTCATGAAACCATTATGTAAACGCTCACCGAGATCCGCACCGTTCTGGCCAAAGACCTGATATGAACGCCCGAGCCATTCAATGAACCTGTCCTGGGTGGCGGGTGGGAATATCGCAATATGAAATGGAATTTCAAGAGCATGTAATGTGCTCAATGTGTCTAAAATGAATGCTCGATATAGGTCAGTTGCGGCCTCGCTCCCAATAGATTTGGCGAGGCGCGATTTGACTGAACCAACCTCAGGATACTTCACCATAACAAATATCCCCGGATCAAATTTTCTTGGAAAGTTTTCACTAATCAAATCAAAACCTATCCCTTACTAATCCTCTAATGCGCCCTCGCAAGAAGATCCACAGCCTGCAGTGCAACCGAAACAATGTGGCCCCGTTACAATCTCACGATTCAGATGAGACTTACTATCAAAATGATTTGCATCACGGGGAGTGGAGAACACAGGTAATTTCAAAGCAAAGTTAAAATCACAATCATAAATCAGACCGTCCCATCCAACACATATCTGATGTCTACACATCAATTTCTCGAGAGTAGTGGGATTGAAGCTGTTCTCAAGTAGTTGCTGATACTCTACAACGTTCTGTTCTCCTTCCAAATATTGCTTGAACCGTCCAATTGGCATATTCGTGATGGTTAAGAGATGGTTGAAATAAATTCCATATTTAGATGACAGAATCTCCTTGTATGTGGTCTCCAATTGCGATTGTTCGGGTGGTAAGACCGGACCATCGGGATTAAAAACAAGATTTAATTCCAGCTCAGGCTCAATGCCATAACCGCGTTTGTTAAGCTCTCTTAGGCTTCTTATGCTGTCCTTGAATACACCTTTTCCCCTCTGTTCATCAACATTCTCTTCAGAATGACATGGCAACGATGCAACTAAGCGAATTTGCAGATCTCTGTATAGATCCATAAATCCGCTATGCTTTGAATTTTGTAGGACCGTGAGATTTGTGCGAACTTGGACCTTATGTACTCCATCGGCTAAGGCTTTCAAAAATTTAGGTAGAGATGGGTTGAGTTCCGGTGCGCCGCCTGTGATATCTATGAGTTCTGGATCGACTGATTCTGCAATTCTTACCACATCTTGCATTGTTTCCCACGACATTAGATCATCACTCTCTGGACAAGCTCCTAAGTGACAATGAGAACATGCCTGATTGCATCGATTTCCGATATTTGCCTGGAGTGTCTTATGGGTCAATGCTCTGAGTTTTGACCCCTCTACGGATGCTATGAGTTTATTGAATTTGGACACGAGTATACACCTTCAACGGAAACCAGCTTACTAAAAGAGCTAGTATGAAACAAGTTCAATTATTTTAGACCTTTTGCATATCTTCGTTGATTCGCAAATGCACAAGCCAAATTGCTTCCTCTATACCTGTAATGCCAACGGGGTGCAGCAATAGCGAACTCTTTTGCCTATTCAAAACGATTTTATCTTGCAATGCGTTATGCAGACTATGACAAATCAACCTTCACAGGTCTACTTTGGGTCAATCCAACATGGCAATCCTGGTAGATTTGCATCTATGAGTGCGAAACTGGAAAAAATAATCAAACACCTGGATTTCTCAACGATTGAAAAGAAGGATAAGGTTGCCATAAAGATGCATCTTGGCTTTAGAGATGGCTACCAGACAGTCCCTGTGTTTTTCGCTAGAAGAGTCGTAGAAGCTGTGAAGGAAACCGGGGGCTATCCCTTCGTAACTGACAATCCAACTGCGGTCTATAACGCAGCAGAACGAGGCTATACATCAGAAACCCTCGGATGTCCGTTGATACCTGTAGCAGGTGTAAAAGATGGATATCATGAGGAACGCGAATTCGATTTTCACAATGTGGACACTCTGTCAATTGCAGGAGTTCTACGTGATGCTGATGTTCTCATTGATCTGAGCCATGCTAAAGGACACAATACATGCGGATATGGCGGAGCTATCAAAAACATAGCTCTTGGCGGATACACTGGCCCTAGCAGATGGAAAAAAATCCACGGGGTAGAAAATAGCATAGAATACTGGGATGCCGACAAATGCAGCCCCGAGCATGCTAAGGAACTGGTCGAAACGTGTCCTGAAGGGCACATTAAATACGATGAGGAAAAACATGAACTCACGATTGCCTTTGGTATGTGTAATCAGTGCATGGAATGCATCGATGCAGATGAAGGCACCGATTGTCTGCATTTTGGACCTGAGAACTTTGCTTTATTCCAAGAGCTGATGGCGAATGGCGCGAATGAGATTATAGATACGTTTGACGAGGATAAGAGATTCTACCTCAATTTCCTGCTGGATATCACAGCGCTCTGCGATTGTTGGGGGATTGCACAACCAGCAGTGGTTAATGATATTGGGATATTGGGAAGTCGAGATATTGTTGCCATTGAGCAAGCCACTCTCGACCTCATAGCAAAGGAAGGATTAGTCGAAAGCATGATTCCACCCTATTTCAGGAATGTGGATTTGGATTCTGAAGATGAGCTGCATCCATTTGCAAGAATTCACGGTCGAATGAAGACCCCATACTTGGTCACTGAATATGCAGAGAATCTTGGGATGGGATCACGAAGCTATGAGTTGATTGAGCTATTATCACCAGATGAAACAAAGGAAATGGAAGCACCTAAGGGCGTAAGTGAGGACCAACCTACATTCTTCTAGAGAATCGACTTCATTGCATCATGACAGCCTCTAATCGTTCCACCAAACTTTCAAATAGCCTCTCACTTGAAGCAGAAACATACATTAGCTGTGCTGTACAGCCTTGATTTGAATAGTAGAGCTATAAGTCAAAGCAACGAGTTGCATTCACCTAGCAAGACCCAAACTGCTCAGTACGTTGCATAGAAATACAAGGGGCATTGGGTGGTAGCTCTAATAGTTGGAGGTTGCTGAATCTGGGTTCATCCGGGTGGTCAAGAAAGAAAGATGAAGCCTTTCTAGAGAAAGTCTTGGACCTTGCTAATAGGGGAGATTTCGTCGCTATCACTAAAACCTACAACGACTTTTGGAAGGACAAAAACAAGAATCCCTTGCATAGAATAGATAGTATAGCAATGAGGAATTTTCAAGACGCGGATGAAGTTGAATTAACGAATACCCTATTGCAAATCCGGAGTAGTGTTTTTTCTTATCTGGGCTTGTTGTCTCTGAGCATAGCGACTGAGGTATCTACAAAAGATATCCTCCAAGTTATGCTAAACGAAGATAATAGCAAGAAGGGTAGGAAAAAAGCTAGGGAATTTCTTACTGCTCAAGCCAAGCAGCTTATCGATAAGAACCGAGTAAATCATCTCATTCCAACTGAGCTAAAGAGAGATGGCCTGGGATATCTGACTGAAAAAGTACGTGAAGCCCAAATTGAAAACTATCGGAAAGCAAAACCTTCAGTCAAGAAAGGCAAGCTTTCCTTGAAGAAACTCTCGCATACTGTGCTAGGGAAGAAGATTCTTCGTGATTTGTGCATCGATGCAAATGAACTTGACGCAAATAGTGATGAGGCATCGCGGATTGGGGAGGCATACGATCATTATCTCTTAGAAATCGAGCTCTCAGAGGATTTTGTCATGCCGGATATAGAAGATACCCAACAGCTTTCTTTGGAAGGTAAACCGCTTGATGCCGATGAATCAGACGAAACTAAGAAACCATCAGGAAAAAGAAACGAACCAGACCAGGAGAATCTAACCCGCTATCTTGCAGAAGACGAAGCAATACCTAGTTCGGAGAAAAAGAATAAGGGGTAGAACAACAAGAAGAAGACATCATACCCTGGCAGTAATCAGACGGGGCGGAATATAATGACGAAGGAAGAAGAGAAGGCGGAGAAGAAGGAGCTTGAGGGGTTAAGAAACCTTAGGGCTATATCCAACTCACTGGATTCTCCGGACTTGGGAGTTGCGTACACGGCTGCTGCTGAATTAATGCAGCACCAAGCGGCTCGCTCACTTCTCCCTAAGATAATGAGCATTCTGAATGTTGATGATTTGACACTAAGGAAACTCAATTTCAGATTTGCAGGAATGCATGCTTTTGGGCCCTATATCCCATCATTATTCCAGGCTCTTGAATCCATCAATCCAGCTGAAAGGGAGCAGGTACTTCAAAGCGTAGAGGAGGCATTTAGCAAAACGGGAGGGCCGCTTTCATCATTAGAACAAAAGAGATGGGTTGAGGCACTCGATGAAGTCGGTCATGAACATCAAGCTACCGTCTTTGGTATAATGGCTCATCTTGGCAGAAGGGGTGCACGTTGGGTTGGCGACAAAATTAGAAAACAAACAGAAATTGTTTCATATGGTTCAGTTCCCAAGATTCTATCATTTAGAGAAAGCACGGCCAAGAGAATGCTGAAGACACTCGCCAAGAAAGCGGCGAAAAGGAAACCCGAATTGCTCGAGTACATTTGCGGAGTTGTAGATCAGTCTACGATAGGATATCTTGCTCCATTCCTGTCTTCTGGTGACTGGAAGACACGTGCTGAAGTTGCAAAAGCGATTGGGAAAATAGGAATCACCTCTGCATCCGGTATAGTAATGGAAATAGTATCAGACCCGGATTGGAGGGTCAAGCAAGCACTGTTAGAAAAAATCAACATCAGCGATTCAAGATTAACGAGTTTGCTGAAGATCATTGATTGTTTTGCTAACGACTCTCACGTTCGAGTTAGAGGACAGGCTGAGCGTACTCTGTTGAATTTGGGTCATGCGGCCTGTGATGAGGAGGATCTGGACGAGCAGAGAGACCGTATTATGAGGAAATTTAGACAGCGTCTATTGGACGCTGCTACAAACAATCCAGATATTGATTCTAATTGGATGGGTGTAGAGGTTGAAGAACACCCGATTCCATATATGGCGGAGGCAGACGATTCGCAGAAGGGCATTAGCCTTTCAGATATTGCACCATCAGAGGAAGAAGCCAAGAGTGGTGGTTCAGAGCAAGCAGGTCTCCTGAGCGCCCTACTAAAGGCAAAGGATTCGGTGAATAGCGGTCAGAAAGCTGGTAGTTCTAAGCGAGATGCACCAGACAAATTGGAATTGGATGACGATATGTCGGAAACAGAGCGATTTATGAGGCTGCTCAAATATCTGTCAGGTGGGCAAGACAGGGATGTCACACTTGAGGACCTCCACAAAAAGGCAGGAGAGGCGAACCTTACAGAAGAAGATCTAGAGGAAGCATTGGAGCAATTGGAGAGAGAAGGAACTGTATATCGATCCAAAAAGGGGGCTATTCGTAGAGTAGATATGGAACTCTGAGAATCCTTTACAATAATGTAAACAAAATGTAATGGAGGCTAGAAATCTTGAGCAAGACGACAGCAATTGAAAACGCATTTATCGTTACTGCAGATGAAGAGCTGGGCATTATCGAGAGAGGATATATCCGAATTGAAGATGATAAGATAGTAGAGCTCGGAGAGGGGCAAGCCAAATCTGCTGATAATTTGATTGATGCAAGCGGATGTGTTGTAATTCCAGGTCTCATTACTGCGCATACACATCTCTACGGCATTCTTCTTCGAGGCGCATCGTTGAATATTGAACCCCCAACTGATTTTGCGCAGGTTCTTCAGCGAGTATGGTGGCCGGTGGACGAAGCACTTGATTTGAATAATGCCGAAGCAAGTGCATTATCTGCTTCCGCTGATATGTTGAGAAATGGCAGTACATTTTTTGCTGATACTTACTCTGGCCCCAACTCGATTGAGAATAGCTTAGATGCTGTATCTAGAGGAACCGAAAAGATAGGTATTCGTTCTATGCTTGCATTCGAAATGACTGAGCGGCACAATCATGAGGAGGCGGAGAGGGGACTTAAAGAGAGTATGCGTTTCATTAAGGAGAATAAGAAAGAGAATGGATTAACCTCCACAATGATGAGTCTTCATGCATCCTTTACAGTCGATGATGAAATGATCAAGAAGACAGTAGATGCTGCAAAGAATCTAGAGGTTCCCATCACTATCCATACTTCAGAGGGACTTGTAGACCTATATCATAATCTGGAGAAATATGGAGAGAGGACTATTGAGCGACTAGATCGATTAGGAGTTCTAGGGAAGCATGCAGTTCTAGCTCACTGCGTTCATGTTAATGAACACGAATTGGATTTGGTTGCCCGGTCAGGAGCCTCAATAGCCCATAATCCAATGAGCAATATGTTGAATGCGGTCGGAACGGCGCCTGTTCCGGAAATGCTGCAAAGAGGAATTACGGTCGGATTGGGTAACGATGGCTGGGTCTACGACCCATTTGAAAATATGCGATGCGCTTTGACAGTGCATCGATTAGCGAACAGCAATCCAAGCATTATTGGTGAAAAAGAGGTCTTCGAGATGGCGACTATCAGTGGTGCAAGATGTTATGGAGTTGACGACAAAATTGGCAGTCTTCAGCCTGGAAAATTGGCAGACATTGTAATACTTGATGCGACTAGGGTTCCCACACCAATCACATCGGAGAGCGTCATCGGGCATCTTGTCAACACATTTTCTGGACGCGATGTTAGAGATGTTCTGGTCGATGGAAAAGTAGTACTGAAGAATCAAAAGCTCCAAAGATTATCAGATGAGGAAGTGAGCAGGTTGTCCCGGGAGTCTGCGAGTTCGCTTTGGAATAGGCTGAGGTGACAGCCATCTTGATTGCTCTACTATAAGCGCAAAGAATATCCTGCGTTTAAGATACGACATATATACTCCAATCGTTATTTGAGATTAAACGCGACTGGTGTCAAGAACGTGGCTGCGATTCAAATATCAGATTTAACAAAGACATTTGGAGATGTAAGAGCTGTTGATAATATCTCTCTCGAAGTCAGGAATGGAGAAATATACGGCCTTTTGGGGCCTAACGGAGCAGGAAAAACTACAACACTAAAGGTTATCATGGGGCTTCTTGACCCAGATTCAGGTACTGCTTCTGTCATGGGCCTGAATAGTCTCGAAAATCCAGTTGAGGTAAAAGCAGTAGTCGGTTATGTTCCAGAAGAAACTGTTCTATATGAGTCGTTGACACCGAGGGAATTGTTTGAATTCATTGCATCAGTCAGAGAACTTGCGAAGGCTTCAATCAGTTCTAGAGTAGCAGAAATTGCCAAGGGTTTAAATTTTACAGAATATATGGACAAAATGATTGTGACCCTTTCTTCAGGTAATAAGCAGAAATGTCTTCTAATGGCAGCACTCATACATCGACCAAAGCTGTTGATTCTAGACGAACCATTCTCAGGGCTTGATGCAAGAGTAGTCAGAATCCTGAAAGATGCAATACAAATCCATGTAGACAATGGCGGCTCGGTGCTCTTGAGCACGCATATAATGGAGGTTGCTCAAGCTCTCTGTGATAGAGTTGGCATTATTGATCATGGAAAGATAATTGCAGATGGAACACTAGAAGAATTAAGAGAGCAGTCAAAAGAAGAGAGTGCTACTTTGGAACAAATATTCTTGAAATTGACTGAACAGGTAGATGAAGTCACTGAGGGCGTAGATAACCTGAGGGAGGCTCTATCTGGATGAATTTTGGCAAGAAATGGAAGCTTGCAGGCACTATAATTCGGGAAACCAGATTCAGGTCCCAACTGAGTTCGAATCCATCTTTTCGTTCTAGAGCTAAGGAAAATCCTGAACGAATTATGAAAAACGCCAAGAGGGGTAATATAATCAGCATGGTCTTCACAACATTTCTGGTTATTATTCTCGCTGCAGTGTCATTGGCTCTCATCATCTTTGGGGATCCAGCTCAATCTCCAATCATATCATTGGCCGTTAGCTTCGGATCCTTTCTCTTGCTAAGTTTCGTGTTGATATTCTTTCTCAATCTACTAGGGACATCTGGATTCTTTATGTCGGGTGTTGCATCGTTTCCGGCGATGTTACCCATTTCAAGAGGGGACTTGGAGGATATTGTCTTCTTTGCATTCATGCGCACATTTGCAGGGCCGTCTATCGCAATTCTAACTGTCTTCCCAATTGGCCTCTTGATATTGATTGGGCCTGTTGCATGCTTGGCTGCATTCTCCTCTTGTTTGATAACAGTACTCGCGTCATTCACAGCCCTCATTCTCGTTGCTAAGTGGTATCACAAAAAATCTCTAGAACAACCCGGATCTACCGTTTCCACAATTGTGCGGGTACTCGCTGGAGTCATGCTCATGGTAGGCTTCATTGCTGTCTATTCAGTTGGAAACTACTTACCGGTCCTAGTAGGTATTTTGACCAACCTATCACAACAATACGGAATTGCCATCAACATTTTGCTCAGTGTTGTGTTCCCGTTTAATGTGGGATTGCTAACAGGAATCGCAACGTACGGATTACTTGTAACTCCAGAAATCATAGTGCTTTCAATAGCATCTGCCATACTGTATTCTTTTCTGGCTGTTCGTGGTTATCGTATAGCAAGAAAAGAACTGAGAAAGACAGTTTTGGGAGGAATTGAAACCAAAGTGACTTATGAGGCTGTAGGAAGGCCACTCGACATTTCCAGTCCTACTTTGGCAATCATCAGGAAAGACATAAGGCTTGCAACACGCGATTTGGGGTCTCTAGCCATTCTGATTTTTCCCCTGATCATGCTGGTTGCATGGATACCAACTTTTGCTCAGGTGGCAGGGGGTGTGGTCAGCATCACAACTATTCTCACTCTAATGATTATGGTGCAGAGTTTCTCAGGAATTAGCATGACGGGCCTTCTAGGCGTAGACACCCAAGGTGCTTCGGTTTATGATGGACTACCACTGAGTACTATCACGAATCTCAAAGCTAAAGCTACATTGTTCACCGTTACCTATGTTTTTTTCATGGCTGTTGTATCGTTTCTTTTCGTAGTTGGTACGCCTTTTTCACCTTTCGCGATTTTCATCCCGATTATCCAGATTCCTCTTGGCTATGGACTTGCATTAGTTGTCGGAGGAGTTCTGTTTCGAGTTGTTGGAGGAGGAAGAACAGTAGCGGTAAACCCAGTGAATAATCAGAAAGCTACGGTCATTGCACTTTTCATCGCCCTTGTGGTTGGAACAATCCCATTGCTTGGCTTGGCCCTAGGCTTGTTTCTCACAAATGGGATACTTGTCGGACTTGGATTTCAGGGTGTTCTTGTTGCTGTCGAGATTCTCCTTGCGAGAACCATGGTTCCTAGAATGCTGATCAATTAGAGAATTATCTTGGCCGGTATCTTTTCGCTGCCAGCAACACCACCAACGCAACCACAGCGATTGTGAGCGGAGGTGCCAGAATAGTCAGGACCCTCTCAATACCAAGCTGGATATTCATTCTCGATGCTTCTCGGTATTCCAGAGTTTCATTGGTTCCCGTATCGAATAGCTTGTAGACATAGTGTGACAAGAATCCATCATCCTTTAGATACACAGCTCGAAGTGAGGCTTCGATATTAGTCAGGCTTATTCTCAAGATGTTTCTCCATTCATAACCCCAAAAATCGCTATCCTCTATGAGTTCATAATCCACCATGTCTTCCTGTTCAATATAAGTAGATAGTAGCCACCAGTCGCCAACTGGATATGCCAAATGCTCCAAGGCTTTGTTCCAGGGTTCATCAAGAATTAGCTCAGTTCCATTCAAAAAGGATTGTTCAACTTCGACAAGGGGAATTCTGCTTATGGAGCTAAAGGTATCAGTGAGATTTGGAGTATTGATGACCCTGAGCATGACTCTATAATCTATTTTAATATGACCCGATGATTCAACGTACAACTCAAATTCGTATTCATCGCCTTCTTCAATGCCCCACCAATGGCGCAGGGCAACTACTGGAAATGCATATGAGTGCAAAATGACAACCAGGAAAATCCCAATTACCAAATAATTCTTCGTTATCTCGCGCGTCATATCAAACAATCTATCAGAAAGTATACGATTTGCACAGAAAAGGGCTTCGGGTAAGCCTGCAATAAAAGAAGGGTAATGGGGGAAAACCCCCATTAGAAACTATTTGCGTTTACAAACAACAAGACCAATAATCACAATCGCAGCAACGCCGATGCCAACATAAAGGATGTTATCCTCTAGAAGCTGCAATATATCGTCAAGGCCTCCGCCAGGAATCGTCTCCCTAGTGACCTCAATAGACTCAAGGAGTGTATCATTCAGGGTACTCCAGGTTTCGATTCTATAATCTGCAAGGAATCCATCCGATGTTGAGTAAGCAGCAGTAATTTTGGCCTCTTCAGTTGCAGTAGTGTCCATACTCCATTCTACAGTCCATAGCCCACCAGCAGTATTGATATCTTCACCGGTAAGCTCAGGTGCAAGCAAATTCTCCAAGAGCGTAAAGTTCCCTATTGGTAGAGTGAATTTTCCGCCAACAAAGAATATTCCAATGAAAATCAATGCTGTAATACCCATGCTGGTCCCATTCTGCCACCAGAAGTCGATATCAGGTTGTGGAATGGCATTCCAATCAGTCAGGGGATCAGGTATCGCAAGAGCAGGCATATCAGTTATATTGACATATAATCCCTCGCTTGGAACATCTTCATCAGTGCTAGTCATGGTAAAGTCGAATCGATCACCAAACTGCACACCCCACTCCAATCCTTGTGATGTGGCCGCAGCTACAGGTGAGACCATAAACATTGACACAATTGCTAGTACAAAAATCATATTTAGCGCGCGTTTCATTGTTGATATATCTCCTAAACCATTCACGAATGGCTACTCTATCAATTGTACTTGACTAAAAAGGTCTTCTGTTATCAAGTAGTGCAGTATCCTTTCCGCGAGGGACAGAGTTTTGAAGGAGATTCTGTCAACGGTGTTTGATGAAATATCCAAATCTCGACTACAAATATGATGGGCCAATATTTGATTCTCATGCTCACGTAATCGAATTGGAGGCGCTCAAGCTATTCGTGGAAATAGGCAAGAAATACGGAACAGAGAAATCCATACTGATAGTACATAGCGATGATATAACTGCCTATGAAAGAATGTACCCGGGTCGATTTGTCTATGCCAAATATATGTCGGGGTGGAGATTGTTCACGGAAGGACCAGAACCTTCTCTAAAAGAAGTGGCCCGCCTTCGCGAAGAAGGATATGGATTAGTAAAAATGCATTTTGCGCCGTTCTGGACTGATAGATTAGAAAAAGAGAAGGTTCCTTCTGTTGACAGTCCGGTCTTTGACCCACTTTTTGATGTTCTAGCAGAGCATAATCTGCCTGTTCTGATTCACATAGCAGATCCGGACACATATTTTGAGAATCGTTATGCAAATTCCAAACAATATGGCACCAAGGATGGACACATAGAGGAATTCGAAAACAGACTGAAACGGAGTGGTGATGTGGTATTTCAACAAGCTCATTTTGGTGCTCAGGCGGAGCCCCATCGCTTGGAAAATTTGGCAAGGATGTTTCACCAATATCCAAACCTACATGTTGACACCAGTAGTGCTAGATGGATGGCTAGGGAGTTGGGTAAGGCACCGGAAAAGGCTAGAAAAGTGATTATCAACCATTCGGATAGAATCCTCTATGGCACCGATTGTGTTGCAAGAAGCATGGATATAGATTACTACGAAGGCAGGCATCATACTGAGAGAATGATTTGGGAAACCGATGTGCGAAACGTGCCTCTCCCATTCGTGGACCAGGATACAGTTGGCAGAGGGGGCACTTACATCAACGGACTCGATTTGCCTCTAAATGTATTAGAGAAGATGTACTGGAAAAATGCTGATACGATTTATGACTTAGAATGGAATTGATTTAAAGTCGCAATCTCTCTAGCTGCTTTTTTCTCTCCACAGCGGCTAGAAGGCGTGTTCTATCAAAGTAGACCTCGTTACGCGTTATCTTTGTGTCCTCCAGTTCAACAATGTCAATTCCAACCTCGTGCAAGACCTCTTGCCCAACAGGAATCTCACATTCCCATTTAACGATTGCACCAGTTCTTATTGGAAATACCTCAACCGGTTTCCATCTCCAATCCTGATAGACTCTCAATAATCTCTCAAAGTATTGAAGTATATCCTCATGTCCCTGGAGTCCTTCTCGATGGGCAGGATCGGCATATAGGGCATCTTCAGAATAGAACTTAATTAGCTCTTCCGGCTGATTCCCGGTCCAAGCAGATAGCCACTCCTTGCAGAACTCAAATAGCTCATCTTCATTCATCATTTTTCCAGCAATACCAAAATGGAACGCACTACGCTATAGGATTTACGCTTCGGATAGTTTGGAAGTTCGTTCGGATATCTATGAGAATGACCCTCATTTCAGTAATCAGTCAATGCAGTCTGTCCTGTCTGACTTAGTTTCCAACCCGAGCCGTTTTTTTGCGGAGTGACAGTGCCCTCAGCCTGCATATTTTTCAGATGATAAAGAACCGTGCTATAGGTTACATCGATCTTCTCTGCAATCTCGGCAGCGGAGGTCCAATTATCATAATTCAAATGCTTCAAGATTTCGCTGCGGGTGATGAGCCCGGATCGGACATTCCGGATTTTGACCAGATAAGCACGTCGATTGAACTTCAGTGTTTTTTACCCGTGAATATTTTGAATCCTTGCCTCATCACTATATCGGTTATGGATGAGAATTAGTGGCGTTCTACGTCTACAAGGTCTAAGAATGCAGATGGCTCTTGATCCTCAGCTATAGGTCGAATTCTGTAGCGCTTGTATTCATGCGAGAGCTTTGCTGCAACGCGAGTACCCATCAATTTCTTGAAGAGGCTGGCCTTTTTGCCTCTCCACAGGTATACTGTTTCGTTATCATGGTCTATGACAACAATTACTTTCGAAGTGTCCAGTTGAATTGTTTCGGTGGTTATGTCCACCAGCTGTGCATCAGAGTCCACTTCATAGGCGTCCAGCATGATATCACTACCTTATAGTATTCACTAGTTGCAATGACCTATATTTGATTATCTTCTATTTAGAGATTGTGAGAAGTAGAGCGTTTCTCGTGTAATACAATATAATATAATTTGGAAATATCCTCAGTGAAATGGTAGAGTGACACTTAGGTGATACAAGTGAATTCTCCGGAGAGAGGAATCATAAAATTCATCGATAGAGACTCGAGGAGAATTGAATTTGATTATGGCGGTTTCCAGCTGAATTATCCGTTGAATGCTATCCCGGAGTCACTCTATAATGCCTTAGCCACATTAGTTGATGGTTCTGAGGAGCCAATGCAAATCTATGGGCAGATGGTGAGGAATAGTGTCTACAAGCCGGCTGTTATTTCAAATGAGCAGATTAAACCATTTGGTGTGAATGCCGCCACAAAGATCGTCAGATTGACTCTTACAGACGATGAGATTGAGAAGAGAATCAACGAGATTGAAGGTGTGATGCTCACCTTTCAAGGAAGGCCCTTTGAAGACACTATGTCACAGAGGATAGAATTGTATAAGGAGTTGCTCATCGACGATAACAAAATCGACCGGATGAGGTTGGGTGTCGCTGAAATGTTTGGCTTAAGAACGTACAACAATTTGCTTCACGACCCTCGATGTAGTCTAGCCTTTAGCTGGTACGACTCTGATAGTGGCCAATCATTAGGATTTCAGATAAATTGCCTTGTTGAAATAGTACATCAAGGAGATCCATTTTATCGCTATATGCGTGTAATGCGCTCCTTATTTTCCAGGCGTTTCTTAGACTTGGAACATGAGGAATACATTTGTGCCTACAAGATGTTTATTTCAGAGGTTATAGACAAAAGCCTGGCAAGCTCGACAGGTTTTTCCCACTAACCAGCAAGTGATTTATGTGATAACTGCTTATTGTCTTCCATATTAGGAATATTGAATGCATTGTGATAAGCATGCAGACTGAACATACTCGCGTACGTTTCATTGATCGCGAACTGAGAAAAATTGAGGTGGAACGAGGAGATATTGTGCTATCTTACCCTTTGAATGCGATACCCGATTCACTGTATGAGAAGATAGCAGGGGCTCTTGGTGGTGACGAACCCTCAGCAACAAATCTTCGCTCAGTCTATAGAGACACCGTGATGAAACCTGCAGTCTGTACTTTTGACATACATCGTCCATATCCAATCAATGTCGCTACAAAAATCGTCCGTTTGACCCTTACTGATTCTGAGCTCGAAAAAAAGATTAATGATATAGAGGGAAAAATCCTCAGCTTCCAAGGTGTTCCTTTTGACGATTCTATTGAAGATAGAATCCAATTCTACAGAGACCTCTTCATCGATGATAAGAAGATTGACAGGTTTAGGATTGGAGCTGTTGAGATGTACGGAGACGCCACATACTCCAATATTCTAAATGACCCTCGAGTAACGCTCGGATTCTATTGGCGTTCAAGCAATCCACCAAACGCCATGAGCTATCAAATCAATGCAATCGCAGAGATGGTGAACAAGGATGACCCCTTCTATAGATACATGTGGGCTCTAAGGGGACTCTTTTCGCATAGATTTTTGGACTTGGGGCGCGATGAATATGTATGCGCCTACAAGTTTTGGGTTTCAGAAACTCATGAGAAATCATTGACTGGAAGAACTGGCTTTACGCCCTAGGAAGCTAATAGTTGGTCAGCTTGAGCAGTCTTTCTGGCAATTCTTCGATGGATGCGATATCTAGTACAGCTCCATGAGACTTCTCGGCTAGTTTCTCAGCAGCTTGACTATTATATGAAGACCGTGGCACAAGAATAATCATCTCGATGCCCTGTTGCTTGAATTTGGTAGCTAATTCCTCACAGATTGATTGGTCAGACAAGTAAGCATCCGTACTGAAGATGAATATTTTCTCCTTTGCACGTGTATCCTCAAAATTCCGCAGAGCCAAGTTCATCGATTGGCGACCACCCGTCCCGCCGCTCGCACGAACCTCTAGCAAATCGGCAGCGACCTTTTCTACTGAAACTGATTTGTCAGCAATTTCTTTCACAACATGGGTGTGACTATCAAAGAGTACCACGCCAAAATCATCTTTCTGGACGCCATATAGGCCTGCCATGACGGATATGGATAGCATGCCCAGCTTCTCGGGACTATGCATCGAGCCTGATTTGTCAAGAGCCCAGTAAAACGCTCTGTGCCCCTGGTATGTTTCAGTGATCAGGAAATCCTCGGGGTCAACAAAGTTGAAATTCGTGTTTCCAGAGGAGAGCAGATGGTCTATTGTTTCTTCCAGGTCGATAAGGTCAATGTCATCTCCGATACGGAATGGACGGACAGTTGTGGACTCTTGGATGCCCCCTAGCATTGATGAACCCATAGTCTGTCGAGAATAGCGAAGACCAAGGTCAATGAGCAGCTGACTGGCAATCTTCTTCAGACGTTGCCGCAATTCTGGGGGCAGTTCGTCTCGGTATGAGTACCATATTCGAATCACATTAGAAGCTGGTCCGCCCATAAGACCACCGAATACAGAGTTCGCTCGCTTTTGATCGACGCCGTGCATTCCGCGGCCTGACTGGCCCATTGCCGCCCGCAGGTCATGGTGGCCAATTGCGCCTAATGCACTTTGGTTGTCCCTTTCATGTGCCATATCGGCAAGAATTCTCAGTTGTTGATGTGATAAACCGGCTTGAGATACTAGAGTATGAAGCCTATCAAAATCCGAAACTCCAGCTTGAATTAGTTTCTTAATGACCTCGAAGGATGGGTTTAGCAACTCCTGAATTTCCGTATCACTCATTCCAACACGTCTACCGGCTTTGGTAACAGCCTGCTCAGAAGCCGGTGCCCCCATTGAGGAACATTGTTGTACGCTCTGTCGCAGATGAGTTCTATCAGGAGACCTGCCCATAACACCATCAGCGAGCTCCTGCATGCTTTCTTGCCATTTATTCCTGCATTGTGCGTCGGAAATTCCCTTCTTGAGATTCATCATCTCTTTGATTTTTTGTTTCAGAAAATCAGAAGGAGCAGACCGAGTGTCAGCATCCGTCAAGATATCATCAGTAACCCTGTCAACAAGATCATTCCAACTGGATGTACTCCGATGATTTTCGGCAAGTTGACGGAAATCAACCTTATCTCGTGCACCCTGCTCGTAGAAGTCTGCATATGACTTCATTACATTATCACTGACTCTTTCACCGGTAGCTGATTCGATACTGGATCCCATTTCCATGGCGTCGCTTAGTGAGTAGTTTCGGTATGCAGACTTCACATGTTGGTCCAAAGAACCAGGGGTTCTCTCTAATCTCGATGCATACTCCGCAGCCTCATCAAGATTCTTGAGGCTCTTCTGCAGTTCTTTGTCCATGGCTTTGAGCATGTCGTCTGACAATCGTTCAAGGTCTTCCATGAGCTTCAGAGACTGAGCTGCAGAGGAAGGGTCACGATCTGCTAAGGCGGAGAATCTTTCTGCTACGTCAGAGTCCCCACGTAAGGCGCGCGCAGCTATTTGTTCCGCCTCGAAGGATGAATCACAAATCCTTTCTAGAGAGTTCAATGTTGCTGCATTCAGGAGGTCTTTATGACTTAGGTTTCCTGTGCCTTGTATTAACTCGTCTGATGCCTTTTCCTTCAACTCCGAGTCAGAGGATATGCCTTGCAAAACGACATCTCCCTCATTCAAATAATCCATAGCTGCAGAATGCAGTTGCTTGTCCATTTTCTTTCGCAATTCTTGAAGGTAGGCATAGCCCGCCTCCACCTTATCTTGCTGAATTTTTGCTGCAAGTTCTTGTTCTGCAATTATTTGGTCTATGATGGACTGGATATGCGTGTTATTTCCAGAGGCTGGCTTCTTCACCTCTTTGACTGGAGGAGGCGGCATTTTCTGCCGCTCTCTTCCGAGTAGAATATCT
The DNA here is from genome assembly GCA_004524445.1 of Candidatus Thorarchaeota archaeon. Lineage (GTDB taxonomy): Archaea > Asgardarchaeota > Thorarchaeia > Thorarchaeales > Thorarchaeaceae > TEKIR-14. The sequence goes on from SDNP01000010.1 coordinate 45,542, forward strand.
TCAGCAATTTTTCGTGCAATCTTTTGGTCAGGGGGGTGAGTTGTAAAGACTGCGGCATCCACAAAATCATCCAGTGATAATCCGCCTTGCTTGAAGTACCGGGCGGAAAGAAACTTCGGAATTGCTTGAGTCTGCCGAACACTCGGATAGAACCTGACTTCTTCTGATCTTCGCATGCGTGTCACAAATTCATGTGAGAAACCCGGAACATTTTCCATGGTGGATTCGATTCTAGGTTGATTGGCCACTCTCAGAACTCCTCTTACTCCCAAGTACCCGTCTCACTAACGCATTAACGGCAGGCTCAGCATCTACTCCAGGTCGGAATCGCAGTGCTCCTACCAAGACGTAATGCGCTGCTGTTGAAAGAGTGTTATGATCTATCTCCTCTAGCCTCTTCCGCCTAGCCATCTGCGCGCTCAGTCTGGCAATCGAAATGCCAGCTCGAATAGATGCTGGAATCTCAATATCAGTTGAAGAGCGGGTTGCAGAGACAAGTGAGTAAATCTGCGCCAGTACATGATCTGATAGGTTATATTCCGGACAATTTACTTTCACTATCTCGATTTCAGTAGCCTTCCTTGGATAGCCGAGCTTTATCCATACTCGAATCCGGTCTCTCAATGCTTCACTTAGCCTATGGGCACCAGCCATTTCCTCGGGATTCATACTCAGCACTGGAAAGAAATCCTCATCCGCTTGGATTCGCCCTAGACGCTGTACATTTGCTGAACGTTCTTCGAAGGGCTCAAGAAGACTATTTTGAACATATTCAGGCAATCGATTGGCTTCATTAAGCCCGAATACTGAGCCGAAAACCATGGATTTTAGGAGAGGCCCTGGTTCAAAAGATTCGAGATTGAACCCCTTCTGCAATACCAATGCCGGATTGAAGGAGCCAATAAGATGCGACGGTCTCACGCCCTCGTCGCCCGTAATCCAGTGGAAGTTCCTCTTGCTCTTTTCAGCATAGGCACGTAGAAGCAGAGTTTTACCCACTCCAGGTGGGCCCACTATACCTGGTATGAGACCTGCATTCTCGCAGTCCTCCAACACCTCAAATGCGTCCTTATATTGCTCCTTTATGACTATGCGTACACGTTCCTGTGAAGCGGCATCCATGCGCTTCTTGAACTGCGATGCGAATAATCGATGTTCTTTTTGCACCATAACGAACCCCCAATGTAAATTCGTTGTTAGACATCCATTTTAAACTACACTGTTTAATTCTAACGGTTGGTAGCTTGAATCTTCATCAGCAATATATCTCATTAGCGGGATTATTCCCATATTTGACCCAGAATGCCAAAAAGAATACAGCTACGATGAATATGTAGTCGCCGATGTTATACAAGTAGGTGCCAAACAGAGCCAAGTAGAAAATCGTATCCTCCATTAGTGACGGAATTGTGTTTTTGACAAAATGAAGAATACTGGCAACTGGAATCACTACAGAAGCAAATTCAAAGAATATCGGCCGTGTCGAGTTGGCAGCTGCGGTCCAAAGTGTGAGCCCAGCTAGCGTCCACACAAAAATACGAGCTATATTGACGACAAACAGCCCAATAACCGGATCAACACTACTAAAGGCAATTTGCAGAGGAGCAACCACCACTAGAAACAGGAATCCCTGCGAGGCCATGGTTGCATATTTGTTGGGGGATCTGTCGTTGAATGCTTTGAAAGCCTGCCAAAATAAACCACTATACAGGACGGCGAATACAGTTGTCAAGCCGCTTAACACTGATATAAGAACGGTGCCGTTCTGAGAAAACAATATTGGTCTATACGCCAGTAGTAGGCTGACAACAAAACCAGAGAACATGAAGACAGATGCATACAATCCGTATTTGAAGTATCTCCTACTTGACTCTAGCCTTGCTGAACGAGTCCCTGTTTCCATTTCATATTCTTGTGTGTGATGCTCCATTTTCTTCCCCATACAATCAATAGAAAGTTTGGATGTGGTGAACGACTTCTTCATTTAACATGGCAATTCCAGAAACATAAAAGTCTGGTTTATCCACCAACTTTCACGTGTTTCATATTTCTACTTAATATAAGGGATAACATCAAGCTGTGAATAATTTTGCGGCTGAAAAAATATCAAAGTAAATTGTGTTTATGTGCCCTTCTTTAGGGGAGTTGGGACATCCTGCGGAAGAAAATTGCGAATAAGAGAATGGGTCTAATAATTCCACACGTAATGAAATTTGGAATAATAAAGGGATTACTCGTGAACCTTGCCTGGTATAGAATGATTTGGATATTTCTAGTAAGGGCAAAAACACTGAAGGCAGTACAGAGAAGAAATACGAAACACATACTGATGTAGAGTTGCCTGTCTTTTGCTCTGTTTCGCTCCGACCAAAATACCACTGCTGCCAGCGCAGAGATGGTAATTCCAGATACTAAAGAAACAAAAAAGGATGGAGTCGATGGTGATAAAAATCCAGCGACTGAAAATAAAACCATTGCCAAATAGCCGAGAGCCGCATAGTATGCAAAACGATTATTGAACTCGCGATAGACGGCCTGAAATCCCCTAGAAATCAAAAATATTGATGCAATATCTACTATATTCGAAATAAGGTAGAGTGCATTAGAGATAAGTAAATTGATCGAGCCTGAAGTCCAAGAGATCAATAAATACATGGTTAGAACTGACAGTACATTCCGTACGACTATTTGGATTGATACGCCAATTAGTCCTAGCCGGTATAGTTTCTTAATTTCCTTAGAAATGGCAGGTGGTATTACTCCCATATCGTAATGAATGCCTTTACCCAATTGACCTACACCCTAACCTAGTACTGGAATTCCCCAGAGCCTTTCAGTTTTTCCCATTAGAAGAGAGCTGCAAGATTTGACAACAAGCAATTCTGCGGGACTGTCTTAGATTCAATGGTTGGCTCTCAGCAGAAGCAGCATGCCTTTACAAAGATGTTTCACTGCATGAAGCATGAAGATTTTGTGAAAACACTAGGTGTCCCGCCAGTATGCCAGAAAAGGACCTTCTCATCGGATTCGATTTCGCCAGCCAATGCCATTCTTATCAGAGCCATTGCTGCTCGACCCGTATAGACCGGATCTAAAAGGATGGCATCCATCTTCGCGAACATCTCGATTGAACTCTTCACTCCATCACTCATTAGTGAGTATCCTTCTCCAAGAAATCTATCATCAATAGTGAAGTCGGGCGTGGATTTGGGGATGAAATCGTATTCCCTCTGCATCTCAACTAGTAGGTTGTTTACTTTCGCTCTATGCTGTTCTACATCATCCATAACAGTGATAGCTATGATTTCTGAATCAATGTCCATCAGTTGAGCGCCTACCAACATTCCTGCGATCGTACCTGCAGTGCCAGATGCCATAATAATGCGGTCCGGAGAAGAGCCAACCTCATCAAATTGGAGCTTGACCTCCTCCATCGCCTTGACATACCCTAATGACCCGAGTGGGTAGGCAGCTCCGGCTGGAATTCTATGTGGTTTGAGTCCTAAATCTTGCAGCGTGTCAATAATAGTATCAAGCCGACCTGACAACGAATGAAAATCGTCATCTGGGAAGAATTTCAATTCAGCGCCTAAGAGCATGTCAAGAAGCAAATTACCTTCATAGACATCAGGCTCTTCACCTGCAAGAAGAAGGATACATCTCAATCCGGCAACTGCAGCTGCTGCAGCAGTTTGTCTACAATGATTTGACTGCAGGGCGCCAACTGTGACAAGGGTGTCTGCATTCTCCTCCATTGCCTTTCCAAGAACATACTCTAGCTTTCTGGTCTTATTACCCCCAAATGCGAGGCCTGTTAGGTCATCGCGCTTAATCCATATTTCATTTAGCCCTAGGGAGTCCTCGAGATGCGATAATCGATGAAGGGGAGTCGGAAGATTTGCCAAATGAAATCGGGGGATATCTTCAAGCATCGGTTACACAGTCGTTCCAGTTAACAGTGAGATGAGATACATCAGTCTTGTTATGATGATAGCAGCCAACAGCGGATTCACGCCGCAGTTGGCCATGCATGTGCATAGGTCTACAAGGATAGCAGTGTTAAAAATCTCTCTAGATACGAGAATCGCGATTGAAATCAACCTCCCGCTATGATTCCAAGCAGAACCAATGCGCCACCGAAGTCAATCATTGCCAAGGAAGCCCGTACAATCTCAACGCCCCGAGTCAATTCAAGCACTCTAATTGTTCGTTCCAAGAAACTCATACTGTCCTTCGCTCTTTTCCGATTCAAATTCTGCGGTTTCTTCCCTTTGAATCGCAGGAAATCTACGCTCCATAATGGAATTAATTCTCGATATCTTCCAGACTCATTTTTTTATTAGTCAGCTGGTGATGCTTCAAGGGGCAAATTCACCATAGCATTTACATTAGAAAATGAACCAAAACACATCAGTAAATATTGCTAAAAGGATTGATATCAGAATCAAAGCTACAACAATTTGACACCAACACTCGCAGCACCTGTCGCAGCACCCACTACTTTTTTCCTCATCTTCTTCATGGCGTTTTGGTGGCTGAATGTCGTCGGGCAGTGGAATTTCAGTCATGTTTTCGGCTCCTAACTACGCTGAGATAATGTACCACAGTCCATTTTGTGTTCCTTAAGAAATTATTGGCATCAGATTGGTGAAAATGTCCTATCCAGAAGAAAGATAACTGAGAACATCTTAGGGAACAAGTCTAGATCATGAAGGCGGTCACATGTCAGCATATGAAAAACTACTAGTTAAAACAAAAGAGATTCTGCTTACTTACAGCTCATTAAGCATCTTGAACTGGGATAGGGAAACATACATGCCTGCTGGAGGAATCGGACTAAGAAGCGAACAACTTGGTTTGATGAGCCAACTGGCGCATAGAATGAATGTCAATCCAGAAATCGGGGACCTTTTGGCAGAGGCAAGCAAGGGAAAGGATTCTCTCAACGATGTGGCCCAGCGCGACCTGTATTTAATGAAGAAGCAGTATGATGAACAGACAAAACTGCCCGAGAAACTGGTCGCAGATATCGCTAAGCAAAGAGCAGTATCAACAGAAACATGGAAAAAAGCGAAGAAAAAACAGGATTGGGACATGTTTCAGCCCGAGTTGACGAAGATTGTTGATTTAGCCAAGGAAAGAGCTGAGTATCTTCAGGAGGTTAAGGAAGCATCCAACATTTATGACGCCATGATTGACGATTTTGAACCAAAAATGACTGCAGGTGAGATAACTCGGGTCTTTGATGAACTGAAGAAGGGGCTCATCCCTCTTACAAAAAAATATGCGGATGAAACAGCTGACTTTGACAACTCATTCATGAATGTGAAAGTTCCCCTGCCTTTTCAGCGGAAACTGGCAACTGAACTGGCAGCTCTGGTTGGTTATGATACGACATCTGAGGAGGCTTCAGGGAGAATCGATGAAGTAGAACATCCTTTCACCACAGGCTATTATGATGACGTTCGGATTACGGTTCACTACCATGAAGATAATGTGGCGTCAGCAATCTTTGCGATTCTACATGAGGCAGGTCACGCACTATATAAACTAAATCTGAATCCAGAGTGGAAGTTCCAAGCAATCGGCTCTGCATGCAGCGCAGGTATCCATGAATCGGAGTCAAGATTCGTGGAGAACATGATTGGGCGGTCGCCTGAGTTCTGGGAGTTCTACTATTCCAAACTGAACAACTTAACCAACAATGCATTCAAGGGAATTTCCAGAGAGCGCTTCACTCAAGCTGTAAACCTAGTTCGCCCCTCAAAAATCAGAATTGAGGCCGACGAGGTTACCTACTCCCTACATATCATCATAAGATTTGAAATAGAGAGAGACCTTTTCAGCGGTAAGATCGAGGTCTCTGAATTGCCTCAGATTTGGAACGAAAAATATGAGAAGTATCTTGGAATTGAGATTGAGAACGATTCTGAGGGAGTAATGCAAGACACACACTGGGCTAGTGGACTCTACGGGTACTTTCCCAGCTATGCTCTGGGGAATGTGTTTGATGGTATGTGGTACAATAGGATGAACGAAGACATTCCTGATTGGTATGAAGAGGTTAGAAGAGGCAACATTAGAAAGGCAATACACTGGCACATGGAAAATATTCATCAGAAGTCGAATAGGTACGATCCGGCAGACTTGATTGAACGTGTTGCGGGAGAGAAGATGACTGCAAAGCCTTTCTTAGCATACCTTGAGAACAAGTTCAAGAAAATATTCTAAAAACATGGCAAACCGGAGTCTTGGCAATTGATGTCAAGGCTCTAATTCCCAGAAAACTTCCCCGGTGCTAGGAATCTATCATACCAGCTTCTTTGTCTACTTGAATGTCAACAGCCAGTTCTCTGAATACTTGGTCAATATTCTCTCCTGTTACAATATTTGCCAATCTGACGGGCAAATCAAGTTGCTCGCCCAATTCAACTATCTTTTTCACTTCCTCTTCAGTCATTTCCAATGAGGAATCACCAACCAAGACTATGGGAATCATTCTACCTGAATGGGCATGAATAGCATCAATAAATTCAGGAATATGAGTAAATGAATCAAGATTTCGAGGATTGACAGCGAGAAGTGCTGCATCAAATCGTCTATAGTAATCCCGCGGCTCCATGACATTGTATAACTCCCACACCCATGGACCATGGAGCTCAAGATCCAGTTCCATTGTGGTTATCTCTCCATCAATGGAAACAGACATGAATTTCGTCCATTCTGCCTCTGGCCAATCACTAGCTAGAGCTTTTTCAGCTAGTTTTCGAGGATACCTTAGAGAGTCATTAGTCAGTTTGGCACAGAGGCCATAACCCAATATTGAATCACCCGCCACAAGCACTTTGTATCGGTCATGTTCTGAACTCACGTGTTTCTCCTCATTCTATGTATTAATTACGTCCACTAGTGACGGAAGCGAAACCTTGGTGAACCTGATAGATTGGACTCTGATAAGTATATTCTTGGAAAATATATTTCAAAAAGAAGAACGACGACCCATCACCAGGGGCCGACAAGTGTACCCAGCTTTATTATCCGTTGATTGAAAAACCCTCAAATGCCATTGTGGGGCTCTCAACATTAGGTCAGGATTATGACCCCGAAAGCCGGGCATTCGACATATAGAATGTTTCATCGACTCACTTCAATGCGTTCTTCATGGAGAAATCAGCATGTATTTTGTTAGCAAAACGGGGAAACTGGTTTCTTTTCTACACTTTAGTTTCAGTACTTCAGGCTGTACAAAATCCTCTCTATATCCTCAGGTGAAACAAAGGGCGAACATGTTTTGGCTCGCCCATTATCTAGGAAAGTTACTGGTCATTTTTACCAATACCCAGGTAGGTCAAAGTGCTCATAGAACCTCAATTCTTCTTCTCTGGTGAACTCTCCACCACGGTCAAATTTGGGTGCCTCTTCAAACTGCGCTCTCTTGACTCCTACGCGAATTTTTTGTTCTAGATAATCGATTGATTCAATCCAAATTGTTGGTACAACATATTCAGTTCCTTCTTTCCAATTACCAACATCAGCAATCAGATACATCACATTCCAGTCAGCAGTATCCACGAGAAAGTCAGCAACGCGACCAAGCATCTCATCTTCTAGCTGAATAGAATAGCCGTGAACCTCAGAGGTGTTTCTGAGATGTCTTTCAGGTACTGGAGCCCTATGCTCTTCGCCTCGAGATTCATCAGTAATTACATACTGGGTTGTAATAGAGTCAGGCATAGCTGTCCCTGGAACAGTAGAAGGCTCATCAGGGAGAATTCCGGGCCTAAATGTAGACCATTCGTAATATCGATGCAAGTCCGCTAACTCTCTTTCGGAGATTGGTTTGCTCAGGTCCACGCTAGGTGCGTCTTCAATGCGGGACTTCCGCAAATCTGTGCGTATTACCTTTTCACCGATATTTGGGGTTCCTACAATTTCGGTTGATAGAAGAACATTGCGTCCAGTTAACCATTCCTCCGTATCTACTATCAAATAATCTACATGCCATTCTCGGTCATCAAATAGGAATGCCACTACATCTGCAGATTCGCCATCCCCCGTAATCAAAGTGCATTTTGCTATATCAGTTGCAAGCTCAAACATCCATTCTTAGCTCCGTTGTACTATCTATAGTTAACTCGGCGATACTAATAACTCACATGGATTGGGAAAAATGAAGCCAGACCCAAGAGGAGTCTATTTCCGCTGAGTGGCAAGTCTTCTAGGAGGATAATCTGCATAGAGCTCCTTAGCTATCCTCATGAATACTTGCTCAATATTCTCTCCAGTCTTCGCGCTGCATTCAAAGAACGGCCATTTTAGTTCTTCAGCATATTTTCGTCCCTTTGATGAAGGTATCTCACGCCTATTGGATAGGTCCTTCTTATTTGCAAGAACAAGTCCAGGGATTTCTGTCTTCTTCTGTGGTTCTATGCTACTCATGAGACCATCATGCCAGGATTCCAAGCATTCAAATGAATATCGATCTGCCAGATCATATACAAGAAGGGCATAGTGGGCGCCTTTGTAGTACTGAGTTCTAAGAGCCGAGAAGTCCTCCTGTCCTCCGAGATCAATAAGGGTTAGAATCACGGGTGTGATAGGATCTATGTTCAAAGGGACTGCACTAAGGTCGACACCTACTGTGGCGTGATATTGCTCATCGAACTCTCCCAAAAGGAGTCTCCTGATAATCGATGACTTGCCAACATTAGGTTCTCCAATCAGAAGGATTTTGTAAGTAGCAACCGTCAACCTATTGGCCCCTTTGAATATTATAGCACCTCTGTCTTATTTATTCATCGAGATATGATAGTGAAACGTATGAAGGCATTGAATCTGATGTGTAAACAGACTGCACAATAGGTTCATCGAGTTCTGGAAGCGCAAACTTGGGAAAGTTTGACCATGAAATATGTAGCCCCAGCCTTTCATCTTTCTTTATCTCCATTCCAGTTGCTAGAAGGTCAATAGTAATCGGAGCTGGATTCTTCTTAGATGGCCCAACAACAGCAATACCGTCTTGGATTATGCGTTCCTTCTCTTCCGTAATCAATGTCAATTTGGCGGTGAAATGCATGCCATCAAACGGAGTAGTTACCCAAAGATCCGCATGGATTGGCCCTAGAAGGGCTCTTGATTTCTGCAACGGAGGAGAAACGAAACGAATGATATCCGACCTAGCACTCAACGAGGATTGGTCAGCGGGTCCTGGTTCGAGATGAGGGGGAAACTCCCACACGGAACCACCTATCGTAGGAACAGGATCACTTGGCTGAACCGGAATACCAAATTCCATTTCCTCTTCAGGTGGTTTCTCTAGCAACTCATAATCGCAGCCCAGGTATAGCCTTTCTTCAACAGTATCAGTCGGTGGCCATTCATCTAATTCGATCCATTCATCCGACCGGAGGATATAGACCCGAATGAGTTGCTCTGATTTGGACTTTGTTCTCTCTATCAAATCTAAGAAGTCTTTCATTGCCTGACCTCTACCTCTTTCGCCCAAGTCGAAGTCACCCACGCCTGAGAGGCTCTGGAGATAGCCATTGTGCCCCCAACCGCCAATTATAAGATCAGGCTTAATGCCGCCAGCAGCCATTAGATCCTCATAACTGGTTAGAGTACCACCCAGTAGAAAGTCATACCATCCGCCTACAAGGCAAGCTCTTGACTGAAGTGGTTTTTTGAATTCAATCCGAGACTCTTTCCAGCTCCTATCGTTTAGTGGAGTAAGAAACATATCCCAAACATGCTGAGGCCACCCGAGCTGCTTTACTTTATTTTCTAGAGGTCCGCGATATGCCTCAGGCCATTCTCCATCAATCAGCTTGAGAGATGCTTGTACGCGGGTGGAGGTCATAATAGCCCATGGTAATGCCCAATGTAGCTGTAAGACGCCATCGCGATACACCATGCCATCATCAGGCCGAGTGAATGTCATCGGTGCGAAGACAGCATCAATGCAATCACATTCATCGTCCAGTACCTGAAGACCAGCATATCCAAGGTATGACGGACCAAAGACGATAATCCTTCCATTAGACCATGATTGTTTTTTAATCCACTCAAAGGTATCAAATGAATCCTTCCGTTCCCTCAGAGGAATGAATCGCTTACCCTGAGAATCATATCTTCCGCGAGTATCCTGGATGACGAAAGCCAATTGGTTCTGGTCCAATAGGGCGTTGGCTAGACTGACGAAGTTCTTAGCACTATACGGAGTTCTCATGAGCACTGTAGTAAACGTACCAGTTGCCTCTGGAAGAATTACGATTGATGAGAGCTTAACACTGTCTCTCATGGGTACGGGGGAATGGAAGTCATAGTGTGGCATAGCTATCACTCTGCACGGGATAGGTTGGTCGTCATCCTAAAATATCCGATGGAACAAGCTACAAAAGCAGACATGAGAAGGCAATTGTTGTATATATGGAGGATTAAGCAACTTGCTGCAGTACGAAGGATCCATCTGGCGGCCCCCAAGTGAAGCTAGAAGTCTAATCCTGCAGGCAACAGTAGGTTGTTCACATAATGCCTGCATTTATTGTGTTTCATACAAACAGAAGAAGTTCCGTGTAAGAGGGGCAGAGGGGATAAGGCATGATCTCCAGCAGCTTTCATCCGGTCAGAAATCGCGAGTGAAACGTGTATTCTTAGCAGATGGCAATGCTCTCGCAATGACTACAGATGAGATGGCTGACACACTAGATGTACTAAGTGACGAGCTTCCCCGTCTTCAGCGTGTCGGGACCTATGCTTATGCCAGAGATGTTGATAGTAAGAGCATTAGTGAGCTGAAACAACTCCATAAGAAAGGTCTTGGAATCGTCTATCTAGGATTAGAGACCGGTGATGATGATCTATTAAGCTGGGTCAGAAAAGGAGTCTCCTCGAGAGAGAATGCTGAGGCATGTAAAAAGATTCGAAAGGCATGCATACCTCTTTCACTCACAATCATATTGGGATTAGGTGGAAAAGAGCATTCAGAAAGACACGCGAAAGCAACGGCTGCAGCACTGAATGAGATTGACCCCGAATATGTTGGGGCGTTGACATTGATGACACCCCCAGGTACAGCAATCCATGAGATGGTTAAGCGAGGAGAATTTAGGACCATGTCATCACTTGAAATACTTAGAGAACTAAGGACTATCGTGGCGGACCTGGAATTGACCAGCTGTATCTTCCGGACAAATCACGCATCAAATTACCTACCGGTTAGAGGAACGCTAAATCGCGATAAAGAACGCGTGCTGGACACGATAGATAAGGTGCTTGAAAAGGGGGATTTGAGCAGCCTCCGGTCCTCATATCTGAGAGGCCTCTAGGAATTCAATGCACGTCGTTGCATTAGGGAATGAAGACACCACTCATAGGTGTGACTTCCAGCCCCTTCTCCTCTAATGCTTTCACGAAGGGGGCAATTCCAACGGAATCAGAAGAGATATGACCTGTAGCAACAAGATTTCCACTTAGCTCCTCTTGCGATAGTTCCTTCTTATCAGATGTTCCAAGGTGCATATAGATGACTGTTGAATACCCGTGAGTGAAATACGCCTTCGCAACTCCTGCACCACCATTTGTGCCTCCGGCCATGGCAACAACCCATTTTCCGAGTAGATTATCTTTGGACCCAACATACACCTTAGGCTCCGTCATGCCCTCTTGCAATTCGGGAAGTGTTTCCATTGCATCAATGGCGTCTTGCACTTTCGGTTTTTCCAGTTCATCAGTTTCATTCCTAATTACATCGATGAATCTATTCCTGCAAACAATATCCAACGGCAAATGAATATTCATAAAAGGTATCTCTAGAAGACGGGCTGCTGATGGTGTGCGATCATAGTTACCCACATGGGTGCCCACTCTGACAAGGTCCAGCCTAGGCTCAAGAGCTTTCTCTGCAATGTGAGGCGGAATATCAGCTTCAACCATCTGGTCAATCTGTCGCTTAACAACTTCTTCAAAATGAATTCTTGATTCTCCACCGGGCGGATGATGAGCAATCACTAAATCATACCCCAACTCCTTTGCCAAGAGAAGCTCAGCAGTACCCATGTCTATTCCTATGAGGACACGTTCGATATCCTTGCCGGGAACATGAATTGCCGTGTCCCCGGGGACCTCATTCAAACCTGCTAAATCAAGTGCAATTTGCATTATTTCATCAGTATTCATATCGAATTCCACGAGTGCTGCAGAATCATTCTCCCATATAACACCTCAGGCGGATAACTTGGTATTTCTGTGTCCCCCAATGATTAGAATTCTTCGCTGCGTTGCAATCAGAATTCAGAAAAGCAACCTATTCTTTAACAAGAATACACCTGTAATTACTTAAATAGCAAAACACTCAATTCGAATCGACCATAAGGGTGGCTTTCCAATGACTGACAAGATATACGTAATAAGCTGCAATCAAGAATTGGCTTCAATGGGCCTCGATAGAATGCGAACAAGCGTGCAGGGTCTCGATCCTGCTACGCTCGACATCGACTGGAGCAACGCTCGATTGGTACCTATCGTCGCGGCAGAGAGAGTTGCCTTTGAAGAGGATGAAACAAAAATGGTTTCCATTCAACCGATTGATGTTCCAGCCAATTCAATAGTTCTTAATTCGTTCTATGGGTCAAATGGAATGGGTCATCTTACTTGCATTGGTTCCACAGAAATGAAGCCTGATTACGAAAAACGAACCGCAACCATAGGAATGTTTAGGTCGCGAGTGAAAGCACCCGTCATGCAAAACGATCTCCTAGGTATGGCATTGATTGTAGAAGCTAAGAGAAAATAGGCTCCAACCAAATCAAATTGATACTACTCGGTCGAATTTCTCCATTATCAAGTCAACTATTTCATCGTAACCCACCAGGGATACGTCACCCACGAGTCGGCTCTTGATTCCCCGTTCTTCTACATGATGTTGAGAAACAAACATTGGAACATCCAAATCAACAACCTTCGAGGAATGCTCACAACCTCTGTCAGCTAAGAATACACCATCTTGGACCAGCAAAAGAGAAATTTCATGTCCCTCTGACTTGAGTGCTTTTGCTATCTCTTCGACGCTTTTGCATTCACTTGATAACCAAAGCAGGAACTTCACATTTATCACCCTCAGAATGTTACCACGATTTCATTCTCTGTGAACATCTTCCCAATCTCAGTGCTGTCCACTATTTCCAAATCTTCCTGAATCTCGTCCGGCGATATCTTTCTCTCATCCAGAGAATCCTTGCTAACACATATTCGTCCTTCAAAGCTCTTGTAGACGGATTTGAACATTCTAATAGGCATATCATCCATATCTTTCAATGCCGCATATACGCCATCACTCAGAAGTAGCATTGTTGGTTCATGATCCATTCCGAACATGCCTACGCTTGCTCGCCACCCTTCAAAATTCGTTACTGTTCCAAATGGTCTACTTCTGATCAAGAGCAATACTCTTCGTTCTGTGAACTCCATTGTACTAGCCTCCTACATTGTAAATGTCACAAATCTTTCACATTCGCCAACTATCTCAGCCAGTTCAGTTAATCCAGTGACTTCAATTTCGGGGATAAAGTCAGATCCCTCTTGGTCAAAACCTCTCGCAGAAGTGCAAAGCCCACATGCTTGAAATTCTGCGCCTAATTCTGCAAGCTCTTTAAATTTCTGCTCCATTGGTCTATCAGGGTCAGGTTCCTGTCCAAGTATCGCATTATTTACGCCATCAATGAACAGGAATACCTTCACACAATATCCCTTCTCCAAGGTAGCCTTCGCAAGATCAAAAAACGTGTGGCTATTCTCATAGGTATATGGACCAGTAAGCAAGAGGATGCCTAAGCATTTCTTTTCCAAGGGTATCAAGCTCCAGATAGTAGATTTCCAAAGCTGGGTTGCTGTTTAAAAATCCAACTGAAAGGACTTTGATGCAAATTGAGAATTACAGAGAAAGTTAAAACATGCCCATCTTCATTCGCAACAAGATTGAATAGCATATGTGGCTGCAAATAGCAAAGAATCATAGATGTCGAGGACCTGTGAATGGCAAGGATAAAGATTAGTTATACTGACAAGGATGGAAGGGAAAGAATATACGAGGTCAACGAAGGAGAAGTTTCCATTCCTCTAAGGCGGAAAAAAGTCGCAGATATAGATTTGACCCCTTTGGCAGGAATGACCGGAATTGTTTCACTGGATTTGGGCGCAAACTATCTAGATAGTGTAGATTTGACACCACTGGGTGAATGTCCTGATTTAGAGTCGATCAATCTCTTCAAAAACCCGTTAGGAACCCTTGATATCGAACCGCTAAAAAGCTGCGAAAAGCTTCAGGAGCTGAATCTTGGTTCAACAGAACTCGCATCAATATCCCTAGACCCTCTGTCAGGAACAGATCTAAGAAGAATCCGGTTATTCAACAATCAGATCTCCGAGATAGACTTGCGACCGCTTTCAGCTTGCCGCAATTTGGAGTCATTAGAACTGGAAAACAACCAACTCTCAGGGATAGACTTGGTCCCTCTCTCTAATTGCAAACACCTGAATCAACTCAATCTCATGTACAATGAGCTGACCACACTTGACCTTAGTCCTATTGCAGATTGTCAAGAAATGAAGTTTCTTTACCTCCACCATAATATGCTCTCCGAGATAGACCTCTCGCCAATGGAGAAATGGCATGATTTCAGAATCTTGAGGCTCGGTGGTAACGATCTGGAGTTTCTCGACCTGAGCCCATTATCAAATTGTCGCGAACTAAGACGGCTTGGCTTGGCAATGAACCGGATTTCAGAGCTCGATTTGCAGCCATTAGAAAATTGTCCCGAATTGCGTGCATTAGACGTGGCAGGAAATGACATAAAATCATTAGATTTGTCCCCCCTTGCAAAATGTGAGTCTCTAGAGGATTTCTATATCTATAGCGACCATCCTGACGAAAACGATATCAATGAACTGGATATCAGCCCACTTTTTACATGTGGTAGTCTGGAGGATTTAACTGTGTCCCCCCATACAGAGATTCATGCTAAAGGTAATCTAAAAAATTCGGATGATATTCCGTTTGCGATTGAAGACCTTATTGAAGAAAAGAGGATAAAATGGGACTGAATGATATTGTTTCGAAGTTAATCTAATAATCGGTGAAATTTTTATAGAATTAAGTAACTATTATACCAGCGCGCCTAACGTCAATAGTTGAATCGTTGGGTTTGATTATATGGATGCTAGACGAGAAGAAATCGAGCGGATGGCAAAAATCTACATGGAGTACCTGAATGGTCCAATTGGAAAGGGGGTCCTGGGTCGGCTTGAAGAGGGAGAAGAATTTTCGATAAAGACCCAAAGTGAGATAATGCGAGTAAAGAAGAAAGATGGAAAAGCTGTTGTTGAAGTTGAGCCAATGCCCTCAGACAATTTCAGCAAGAATAAGTATGAGCTGTTCTAGCGAATCTTTGAATCGAAGCTGACCACTTCAAGACTATTTAAGGAAAAAAACACATGGCAATAGGTTCTTATGAAGTAACTCACACCTCCGTCTAAATCATACCTACTAGGTGGTTGTAAAATGGTAGTAGAGATGGATCAAGAAACACAAGCGCAGGTTAAGACCCTTTTTGCACCTCTTGATAGTGATGTCAAGATACACCTTTTTGTGAAGGAGCACGAGTGCCTGTATTGCGGCGACACGCGAACACTTGCCGAAAAAGTAGCAGAATTGTCTGATAAAGTTCAAGTCGCGGAACACCATGATGAGCCAGGAAAGGGTAAGGCTGGTGAATTTGGAGTTCAAAGAGTACCTGCTATAGTTTTGGAGGGGAAGGAACCATACAAAGTCCGATTCTACGGAATTCCCGCAGGACATGAATTCGGAGCATTGATTGCCGGTATTATCGCGGTTTCGACTGCAGAGATTCCGTTGGACGGAGCCATCATTGAGGATATCAAAGACATTGATGAACCCGTTCATATTCAGGTCTTCACGACACCTCAATGCCCGTACTGCCCAGATATGGTGAAGTTAGCTCACTACGCTGCAATACTGAATCCGAACATAGAGTCGGACATGGTTGAGTCTCTAGAGTTCCAGGATGTTGCCAAGAAATATGAGGTATTTGGTGTTCCAAAGACAATAATCAATGAGAATACCGCTATCGAAGGACTAGCATCGCCGGACCTCTTCGTAGATAAGCTATATGAAGCAATAGGATAGAGTATGACGCTCTACTGACGTGATATTATGGTGCATTCCTCTGTTATTATTCTGAGACCAGCTCCATCGTATGGAAGTGGAGATTCAGACAAAATAGTCTCAGACCACTTCAACTATCTCAAACAGCTGCATTCGGAAGGTCTAGTGAAGATGGCGGGTCGATTTTCAGACGTGTTGTTTGGTCTCGTCATACTTGAAACAGAAACGCTTGAGGAAGCCAGAGATATTATGAATAATGACCCCGCCGTCAAAGGAAGAGTTTTCCACGCGGAACTCTATTCCTGGAGTGTTGCAATAGGAGAGTTCGAAAAGGGTTGATTTTTTGACCTCCAAATCAACCTTAAAATGACATATCCAGCTAGATTACCGAGTGATAATGTCTTCATCCGTAGTTTCTGCCATTTCTTTGGTTGAAGTGGGTTCGAATTCACCCTCTTCAAGCTGTTGACAAGTAAAGACGAATTCATTCTCATTCACATATCGATAGGCCTGATAGGCGGCATGCACACCTTCGGCAACTCCCGTGATAGCCTGTTTGAATTCGCTATCAACAACATCTCCTGCAGCAAATACACCAGGAACGTTGGTTCGGCTCGAGCGGTCAATCATTATCTCCCTTTTCACATTGACCTCAACCCCTAGTTCTTGAGCCAGATCGGATTGAGGAATGCCACCAATAGCAACGAAGATACCATCCAGCTCAAGTGCGTCACTACCGTTTTGTGGGTTGTCCAGCTTTACTCCTTCAACTCTGTTCTCACCAAGAATCTCCACGACATTTGTATTTGTAATGACCTCTATCTTGTCTTCCTTGGTGATCCTTCTTTGATTTACAGGCTCAGGTCTGATTTTGTTGCCGCGATAAATGATGTAAACCTTGGGACAATATTTTGCAAGTAATAATGCCTCCTTTGCGGCGCTATCACTACCGCCGACAACAGCAACTGTCTTTCCTTTGAAAAGAGGTGCATCGCAGAGAGCGCAGTAACTCACGCCTCGGTTTTTCAAACGATCGTGCCCTGGTACCTCAAGTTCCCGTTCTTCCATTCCCGTGGCAATAAGCACAGTTTTTGCAAGGTAGGTCTTACTATCAGTTACAACATAGAAGAACCCTTGCTTATCCCGGAAGATTTTCTCAACCATGTCAATGTCGATATGAACAGGATAATCCAGCGTATGCACCTTGATCTTGTCTGCTAGCTCCTGTCCCGTCAGCTGAATAAACCCAGGATAGTTGGCTACATCATCAGTAAGAGTGATGGTGCCACCATCAACATCCCCAATCACAGCTGTCGATAGGTCGAGCCTAGCAGCATACATTGCGGCTCCATATCCCGTAACACCCGAGCCCACTACTACTAAATCGTACATTGCATCAGTCCCTCATCTTTCTTTTGATTCTTCTCTCAGTGCGACGATCAAATCCGATGAAGAAATCATCACCAATCGCCGTTACTGGTACTGCCTTCTGTTTGGTTAGGTTGAATAGCTCTTGCAAAGTCTCGGGATTTGTGAGAATGCATTTTTCCTCGTAGGAGATATCTTGTTCATCGAGATACTCCTTGAGCTTTTTCGAATGCGGGCATTGCGGAGCGGTATAGATTACTGCAGTTGGCATTATGTGGTGTCCTCTGTAAATTAACTCTCTTTCAAGCATAATGATAGTCCACGCAATATAAATAATCAATTGGTGGCAATACCCCTCAGCTCTGACTACTCTTAAATGGTTTTGCAGGACTAGGCCTAGAGCCGTGTTTCTGATAGTTATGCCTATAGCCTTAAGTAGAGTATAGAGGTAATTTCCATGCTTTAAAGGCTAGGAGAAGAGCCAGATGGATAAAGAAAAAACGTTGGAATTTATTGAAGAACAAGTAAAGCTCGAGCATCAAATAATCTCTCTTATTGAGTCCAATGTCGAGAAACTTGGAAATGCCTTTGTAAAGGTCATATTACTTGCGATTTCACGAGATTCTAAGAAGCATGCTGAATTGCTAGGTGCCCTCAAGGAAGCGGTTACGGGCCCAACTCCATTCATCAGTGAAGAAGAACGAGATAAAATAGCGAAAGGAATCGAGAAGCACATCGAGTTGGAGCAAAAGGCCATCGATACCTACGGCAAACTAGTAGAGTCCAGTGACAATCATCAAGTCATGACCATCGCTTCCATCATCAAAGAAGACGAGATCAAGCATCATAACCTTCTGAAGGAGTTGCACAAGACAGTCATCTCTCCAGAAACTCTAACCGAAGACATGATATGGGATACATTCTGGAAAGATAGTCCCTGGCATGGCAGCCCGGGCGGCTGAGGAAAAAGGCAGCAGAACCTGAAAGAAACTATTCCGTAAACTGCTCAATAATCTGCGTGAACTTATAGTCAAGGCTCTCAATGCCAATTCCGGTCTTCGCGGAGATTAGCTGAGTTTCCAAGCCATACTCCTCTGCATATCTATCCATCTCTGCCTCCACGTTATCAAATGGTGGGGTGAGGAGGTCTATCTTATTTCCAACAAGAATGAATCGCTCTCCTGCATCATCATCGAATGAGAGGCGACTATTTTTCTCAATGCGAGGAACCCAGTATCCAAACAGCGAGTCCAGTGTTGATATCTTAGAAACATCGAAAAAGAGCAGTCCAACTCGGGCCCCTCGTATCATACTCTGTAGCGTTTCGATGAACCGAGTTTGCCCGCCAAAATCCCAGAGGCTCAGCGTCGTTTGTTTCCCACTAGGTAACTCCAGCCGCTTGGTGTCGAAGGCGGCTCCCACCGTGGTCTTGAGCATTTCCGGATCTGGGAAGCTTCCCGTAGTCCACCGTTTAGTGAACGAAGTCTTACCACATTCAGTATCTCCGAGGATAACGGCTTTGATTATAGCCAACACGTCACCTCCAATGCATGATATCCCGATTCAAGCGACCCCTTAATGCTTTTCATTGTATTTATCCCTGTGCCGCAAGCCTCCTAGGGCTGCTGTAGATAAGCATGATTCCTGTCAATGCAAGAAGCGCTATCGATAACCAGAAAGGAAGATCATCTGATGCGATGGTGACAATGGATGAGCCCAGTGCAGCAAACATGAACGCAATGAAATTACGTGCGGCGTTAGTAGCCCCAGATTCCATAAGCTGCTTCGCCACGCGAAGGTAAGCAATCGCTCCAATACCCAATGCAACGGAGAGAATAAGGAACAAGTCATTGTATACCCATCTGCCCATTCGGACATAGTCATTGCCCAACACAATCATGGCTCCGCTGAATATTACAAGTATGTGGCGAGCAATTCGTCTTCCGGAGGGGGAGGATAGTGAGTATATCCCAGCCAGAACAAAACTAGAAGCTCCCGCCACTCCAAGAATCCATTCGATGAATAACATTGGCTCATCTTGGAGCCCCGTTTCGATCAGAACAGACCAAAACACACCATGATTAACCGCAATCATGGAGATGCATATTAGAGTAATCGTGATAAGAGCTGGTATTCGTGCCCGTGTCTCCAGGGCCTGTTCAACAAAGAAGTCAATTGAACCAATGGCAGCCAATGCAACGAATGTAGAAAGAAGAACGAAGAGCCAGATTTCAAACTGGTTTGAAATAATCGCGGCAGGAATGAGTGCTGTTGCCACAATGATAGCCATAAAACCGGCGAATGATGTGATGATTTGTTTCCAAGGTTGAAGCATTGCTCTTAGTATTGCAGCTGAAAGCGCCACTGGCAGGAATACCAAAAGAAAGTATTCAGGTCTTGCAAAAATCAATTCTGTAATTATAGCAAACCAACTGCCCAAGAATGAAAGCAAAATCAGGAGCATTCCCGCGGTAAACGGTGATGGCGACTCATAGAGAAGCCATAACGAAAGCATTAGCGAAACGGAGAATGTGATGTACAGAGCCAAGCCCAAGACAGGTGATACCTCTGTTGGACTCCCCAACGCAACAATAGCAGACCATGTAGTGGCAACGATGGCAACAAGATATGTCCCGTAGTGCGCATATCGATTCTCCGTCGCAATTTGTACCTGGGCATTAATCAAGAATACGAAGAAGAGTACAATCCAAAACCTTGCTGCAATGGTTCCAGCGGAGAGCGTGGAAGTGAATGTAAGCCCTCCAAGTGCGGCTCCCGAGGCTCCAAAGAAAACAAGTGCTTTGAGAGTAGATCCAGAAACCCTCTTGCGAACTGAGAGAACAGAAGATGAATACTTCACCAGTGATCCAGCTAGAATTATAATAGCAACAATTGCTCCAAATTCTATTGAAAGCTGAAAATCCATTTCAGGACACCTCCGCAACGGACTCATTTGTATGATTCATTCCTCTGGAGGCAATGGATATCCGTCTGGGGCCACTCAATAAGAGCATAAGTGCAGCCAAAACAATGAGGACTAAAACTGCTCCGTATGGGATGACATCTGAAAACATGGCTACTATGCCAATACCCAAAGATGCCATGATAAAGAGGATGAATCTTCGCGCAGCCGATGATGATCCAGCTCTTGCTATGGCTCGGGCAGAATATGCATGTGCGAGAACCCCAACTAAAATAATTCCCGCAAGGGGTATGTACAACGGTTGAAGCCCATATCTTTGTGCCTGAATATAGGGATGGCCGAGCACAACGAAGGAACTCGCAATCAAGAGTTCGATGTCAAGAATATAGCCAGTTATTTTCTGGCTCAGGACAGAAGACAAACCTGCTAGTGTGAAGGCCATGACTGCAACTACCCCAATAATCCAATCCACATAGAGCAGGCCAGGATCCCATTCTCCCATTTCAACTGCTATTGCCCAAGCATTTGCATGAGTGATGGCTAGCAAACCCACTCCGATCAAAGTAATGGAAATAAACTGAGGAGTCCTAGTCTTGAGTTCCTGAACCTGTTCAAGAAAGAAATCCAGTGGAATAATCACTGATATCCCCGCCAAGGGAGCAATCAGTGTATAGGTCCAGATGAAAAAATCACCTGCAATCAAAGCGGGAATGACCAGCGAGATACTAGCAATAGCACCAAAGATTGCGAGAAAATAGATGATGATGTATCTCCAAGGTTTCAGAGTTGCAGCCAGAATCGAAGCCGCAATCGCAATGGGAGCCACTTCCAGCATGAAGAATTCAGGATTGCTTGCCACAGTGCCTGATGATGCAGAAATCCAAGTAACAACAAAAACTACCAGCAAGATAAGCATAGATCCAGTGAATGGCGAAGGCGTTCTTACTACCAGAACAATACCCATGCCACCTGCAGCTAACATCAAAACGGATAGCCCTATAATCAGCGCAGTTGGAGTGAAAGAAATGTATAAACGCAAAAAGGTTTCTACTAATATCATGAAGAATATGAGCAATGAAACTATGATGCTAATATTCAGATTTCGCTTACTTCTGGCAAAGAGATAGGATTGCGAAATTACCAATAGACACAGCATCAATGCAACCCAAATAGTGACTAGTTGTGGTACAAACAATGCTTGCAAGCCAATCATACCCATGGAGAGCAATGAAGCGCCGAAGAAAGACAGTGCTCGTTTTGTTTCATGAGTGAGGTCATCAAATACTCGAGATAGACGCATCGAGAAGATTGTTGCAGCACCTACCAAGAAGACAAATGAAACTATGCCACTAATTGTCAGTGAAAGCTGGAAGTCCATGACTCAGAATCCTCCTCTATCTCCAGAGGTCACCAATCTCCTTGCCACGCCTTTCTACTGCGCCCTGCACCTTTTCGCTCAGCTCTTGCACTGAGGAGTTGGAACGATCAATAATGACTCTTAATGCATCAGCAGTTTCACGCTCAGCATCTCCCTCACATATCAGAATGTGGTCATCAAGCTGACAGTAGCCAACAACACCCGAGTCTGATTTCATATACATGGGAGTGCCCTTTTTCTCGTCTGAAACATCACTTCGTTCAAGTGCAACGGAAACTAGTTGTATGATACCTGTCAGCTTCGCAATACGTTCATCCTGTTTCTCTCCCCTTGGATAGATAACTTCTGGCTTGAGATCATCAATATTAATTCTTGCAACCAAACGAACGACCATTTAGTTCCCACCCCCAAAGGCACTCTTGATCCAGTCGATTTCCGACTTGCTGACCTTCGAGTTATTCTCTTTAGAACCAGCCTTGTATGCCACAATCACATCGCGTACTGCCAGTTGTGATCCACGAAAATATAGAGTTATTAGAAGTTCATGTCCCTCAGAGCATTCAGTAGTGAGCGTCGGAGACCTGCCTTCAGAACGAATTTTGTTCATTACATCATTTTCCTGCTTTTCACTCAGCAAGAGCATAGCATCGTTGTGGCATTCTGGACAAGTTATTGTAACATTCATTCTGGCGTACTCCGAACAATTGTAGCAAATCAGGGGTATCCTATGTGGGTTTGTTTCCGTGTGTTTGGTATCACATATATTGTTTAATCGTACGAATGGTGGGTATTCTCTAGGGTCTGCTAGCATGGATTGGAAGCGAACGCTTATGTTGCCTAACCCATTAGTTTTGGAAACCTTTGTTCAATTGCTGGAGAGATAGAGAAGTGACAGTAGAAGATGTTTTGAGAGAGGATACAGGTTCTGCTTTGATGTTGTCAAATGAAACAGTGGTCAGAGGTGCCCTTGAAGCCGATGTCAAGGTTGTAGCCTTTTACCCTGGGTCTTGAGGAAGGAAACATATGCCTTGGCTAGCGCAGAGAAAAGCATTCGAATTGGTGTCACCTCAATCAACTCAACCCTCTCAAAGGCAGACATCAATGGTTTCGGAATGATGTTTGAATAGAGTTTTATTGCAGGAGCCACGACTCCTGATAGAGGTTTCCAAATTGCCTGACGAGAAATACGATACAATAGTCATAGGTGGCGGTCCCGCAGGTTGTTCCGCAGCGCTTCATCTAGCATATCACAAACGAAATGTGCTGGTTCTTGATCGGGGAACGAGTCCAATGGCGTACCATACAAATACAATCATGAACTTCGCCACTGGGGACGCCTACCATGAAGGGAGATCTCTCCTGAGAAATCTTCAGGGAGCTGCGAGTTCAGCAGGCGCGGAGTTCAAGGAAGCGAATGTTACCGAATTGACGGGGGAGTACCCTGATTTCACTGTTTCAACCGAGCCCAGCTACAGAACCAAAGACGAGGACGTTTACCAAGCAAAGACACTGGTTTTTGCCACAGGCACTGCAAGAAAGCACCCCCAGGTAGGCGGCTTTTGGAGAAACTGGTTGTCAGTAGCTAATGTGGGCAACGGGGCGTTCTATTGTCCTGATTGTGAGGCACCACTGTGCAAAGGCAAAGACGTCATAGTTGTGAATGCAGGGACTGTGGGCAGCGCATTGCACGTGGCGAATTCGCTGTCTCGATTCACCGACCAGATTCGAATCCTGATGACTGAAGACGCCTATATACCATTCGAGGATCAGGACTTGTCCAAATTGGATGACTCGCCCTTTGAATGGATGCATGGCAAAATCAAAAAGATAGAGTTTCCAAGACCTGGTGAGTTTCAGAGAATCACACTGGAAAATGGTGAGTCGTATCGATGTGAGGTGTTTTTTGTCGCGCATGTTGCTGAACCACGATCTGAACTAGCTCGACATCTGGGAGTGGAAGTTGACGAGAGAGGGAATATTATCACCGACCATCGGGGAAAGACAAATCTCGAGGGCATTTGGGCTGCTGGTGACGTTAGACCCATCACGCAACAAGTTGCTATGGCAACAGGCACTGGGAACTATGCTGCACTTATGATTAACCAATTTCTTGGGAATAAGTATGAAAAAGAAGAGCTATTCGACCATCCCGAATGTCGCAACATCCTTCATTTGACATAAAGACTATCTACATCAAGACCCTATTGGTTTCCAGCACCATCCATCTATAAAGCAACAGTTTCCCAACAAAAACGCTTATTAGTGAGGTTGCATTATCTATAGTTAATTCTACACTGATAATTGCGGGTGCAATATAATGAAGACCAACGATGAAAAACTTAGGGAAACACTGAAGAAACAAATTGAGGTGGAAAAGGAAACAACCGAAATGGTGAAGAAAGCTGAAGAAAGAGTCTCTGAAACAGCTGTCAAGCTGGCTTTCATGGAAATCCGCTTAGACTCATTGAAGCATCAGATGTTCCTTGAGGGATTCCTTGACATGCTTGATGTAACACCTTGTGATGAATGGAGTGCGAAGGCTCAGCGCTATGTTGACAGGGTGAAACTTGAGAGAACAGTCAATTCAATAAAAGAGAAGGAAATTGAAATGCTATCATTGGCGAAGGAATCACTGCAAAATACAAGTGATCCTATTGCGGGGTTTATGCTAAATCATCTCATTGAAGATGAGAAACACCATAGAGACACGCTAATGAAATTGATTCGCATTATTCAACAATCTCCCTTGCAATCTGTGAAGGCGGAGAAAGGATCCGATATAGTGTGCGAGGATTGAATGGAACCAGTAGCTGAAGAAGATTTTATGTAATTTGAAGAGGCAGAAAATTAGCAAACACATTGCATGCAGTAGCAGAAGATGGAGTGATATACATGGCAAATTTGAATGAAATATCAGAGGACTGCCCATCTTGTGTGGATTACATACAAGACATGTCCCCATACAGAAAGAAGAGATGGCAACAAGTCAGAGAAAACTACCAGCTTGATGAAGAAGCCCTTGAGAAGCTAAAGAAATACAAAGATGACTATACCTTTGTGGCTGTCTTCGCAGATTGGTGCGGTGATGCTAGGAAGGCAATCCCTGTTTTGTCACTATTGGAGAAGGAGCTGGACATTAAAATCAAGGCGCTTGGTGGTATGACAAAACCACCATATGGGTCAGACGAGCTATGGGCGGTACCACCCAGCCCTGAAGAGGTCAGAGCATTCGAGGTTACTAGCAGTCCAACTATCCTTATATTTGATGGAGATGGAGAAGAGGTGGGGCGAATAAAGACCAAACCCAAGAATACACCTACCATCGAAGAAGAACTTGTATTTCTCATAGAGCAGAATGAATGAATCACCTGATCTACGACTGACATGAATGGCAGAATTCAAAGCCCTCCTCTATGCAACGCTCAGCTTCTTTTCCACCATATTCTCTCCCCCATAGTTGCATCTCTATAAGAACACTGTCCAGTGCCTGCCCCTTGTCTGTCAGAGAATAGGTCACTTTCACCGGCATATCTGATGAGTCTACCTCACGAAGCAAAAGTCCCTCATCCTCAAGTTCACGGAGCCTTTGAGTTAGAACCTTAGGACTGATCCAAGATAACTCATTTTGAATCTCACTGAATCTGAGACCATTGTTTGCCTCCGGTGTCATCAATGTTTGAAGGACCAGTATTGTCCATTTCTTACCAAGAATGCGCGAAGTAATAAAAACCGGGCAGGTTTCGATATGTTCCTTGTTTCTTGGCGGTTGTGCAGGTGTCACCAGTATCACTATCAAATTCATAGTAAGTACACACTGGATAGTAAATATTTCGCTAGGTGTACTCTGAGGACCATTTTGGTTTCAACGAGTAGTAAATTTCTTCACCGGGATAACCAATAGCCGTTGGCATATGTTTTGTATCAAAATTAACTGCTATGTTTCCCTCGCCATCAGCAAGAATAAGCCCCACTTCACCGCTCGTGCGTTCTCTCATCACTTTCATGACAAGCCGGACAGCTTCTTCAACCGACCTGCCCTCTTCTATGTGATTTACTGCAATCCGTGCCATAGAAATCCTCAAGATTTGCTCCCCTTTACCTGTGCATGTTGCCCCCGCAACTTCGTTCGCATACACTCCGGCACCAACCACTGGTGAATCACCAACACGACCAACCAATTTGCCAGGCCAGCCACTCGTTGAAGAAGCAGATACAATGCGATGCTGCTTGTCGACAATCACACATCCCACAGTGTCACAGCCGGACGATATAGCTGGTAATGATGTATCTCGAGGTTCTGGTTCACGTCTATATCCGGATTTTATCATTTCATTATAGAGTAGATCTGCACCTCTTCCTGCCACCTGATAGGCTGGGGTTCGCTCTAAAACATACCTCGCCAGTGAGATAGGATGTATAATATCTCTCACTGCCATGACAGCACCGCTTTCCAGACGTTTTCCGTCCATTATCAGTGCGTCAACTTCAATTCCCTCTTCAGCATTCTTACAAGCTCCACGACCAGCTGTAAAGAGACGTGTATCTTCTAGAACGTGAATAGTAGCCTCAGCAGCATCAAGGGGAGATCCACCTCTATCAAGAACACACAAACCGGTTTTTGCCGCCTTCTTCACAGCCTTTTCAATGTCTGAATGATGTTCATCTTTGAATGAGGTTGCACCACCGTGTGCAGCGACAACTGGCAAAGGCATTGTTGAATCCATTGTCCCTGATGAATAACTGAGAGAAAAGACTTCCGAACCTCTCTGGAAGATACCAAGAATGCTACAGACCCAATCTGTGTAGTTCTTCTTCGAACAAACTGAGTTTTTCCTCTAATCGAGTACGACGCTTAGCAAACTCTGACATCTCCACTTGTCCCTGCTTTGCTCTAGTATCCAGTTTCGATATTTCTTCCTTAAGCTCACTTATCCGCTCTTGAACAATCTCAACTCGAGACACGGCAGTTACATCTTTGTCTGCAGAGGGGGTTTGAACTGAACGGATTCTGCCGTCTTGAATGCGATAAATACGGTCAGCCTGTCGTGCTATTGAAGAGTCGTGTGTCACCATGATTACGGTTTTTCCGTACTCCTTGTTTATCGCGTGCAGAAATTCAACTATTTGCGCTCCCGTTTCTGAATCCAAATCGCCTGTTGGCTCATCAGCAAGCAAAACTTCTGGGTTGTTGGCCATAGCAGCTGCAATTGCAACCCTTTGTCTTTGACCACCGGATAGCTCATCCGGTTTGTGTTTCATTCTATCTTCCAGGCCGACTATAGTGAGAAGCTCTTCAACACGTTCCTTTCTTTTGCTGGAAGGAACCTTTGCTGCGAGCATTGGTAACTCAACATTCTCATAGGCGGTCAAAGTAGGAATGAGATTTAGTTCCTGGAAGATATGACCCACAACATCTCTACGGAGTCGCCCCAATTCGGCAGGTGTTGCGTTTGTGACGTCTCGCCCTGCAATCCGAGTCATTCCGGCAGTCGCACGCATAATTCCTCCAAAGATGTTCAACATGGTGGTTTTTCCAGATCCACTTGGCCCTACTATGGCAACCATCTCACCCTTCTCAACAGACATGGAAAGCCCCCTCAAAGCTTGGACTTCTACATTACCAAGTTTGAATACCTTTACGAGGTCAACAGCTTGAACATATTCACTCATCTTCATCACCTATTTTCTTAACACATCCACGTTATTCTCCGGTTTTCGGGATGCCCACCAAACAGGAATTGAAGCAGCAATCAGTACTACCCCAACTATTGTGAGCATTGTTATTCCTGAAATGCCTCCAAGTACAAAACGCGATAGGATCAGGTCTGTGGCGTTTTGATTCAGTAAGCTAATGTTTCCAAATATCTGCACAAATCCAACGAACAGCCCAAGTAACAACGAGAAGACAACCATCACCAACATTTCCGCAAGAAGTGTTTTGAAAAGCTGCCATCGACTGAAACCTCGAACTGATATGAGAGCTATTTCAACTTCCTTTTCCTTCAGTGTTAGAAGAATCACAAGAGCTGTTCCTACTAGCGCGAGTATCACAGCAAAGGTTACAGCAACCCATCTAATCTGAGTGATACCACTCTCAATTGGTCGCTCATAATAATCGGCAACTTGAGAAGTATAGGAATAGCTGGAAAATGCTCCCGGGAAGTCATGAATCAACTCTTCTTGTATGGCTGTTCCGTTTGCACCATCCACCGCGTCGATCAATATGTTACCGGTTGCATCAGGCAGGATTGCCGAATCATTTAGGAAATCTGTTGAAATAAATGATGGATAGTTTCCTTCAGCAGTGAACCCTGCTTGTTCAACTAAATCTTCCAGAATCGATTGAAATCCAATCAGGCCAACAATCGTCAGCAGGTGAGGGTCGCCTCCAGATGAACCTCGAACGAAAATACCATCGCCAATATCCAGTGCCAAGTCCTCTGCAATGGTAACCGAGAGTATGATTCCATCATCATCAAGAGATTCGAACATTTCATCGAAATCTCCGATAAACCATGAGGGCTCCCAGAAAGCCACATTCAACCATTCATCTGGCGTGATACCTCTTGTTTCAACTGAGGTTGTTCCCGCATTTAGAGTCATTCTATATTCTGCAGTGACGGCATTAATTCCTGAGTAATTTGATAGACCAGCCATAATTGCTTCGATGTCATTGGAATCCTCCAATTGTAATCTTACATCAGCGCCTACATCGTAATATGCATCCCTCTCAACTCGATCATACTCTGAGTATAGACTGCCAACCGTGAAAATACCATATGACACAATAAGAGAAAGCAAGAATACCATGGCAGCATTTCTTGCTGGATTTCTCTTCACGTTTCTAGTAGCTAGCTTCCCGAAGGCACCAAAGAATCGCTTCCCTGCCTCAACTACGACTTCTTGGAAACGTTGAGACCCGCGCATGAATACCTTTGTTGCTCCAAATAGAAACATCAGTGGGCCGAGAAAGTTGAGAACACTATCAATTCCCACCCAAGCGACAATGAGGATGGAGAGAAGAATATTTCCGGGATTCAAGCTTGTCAAGAGGGGAGCAATATTGATTCCGAGAATCCAAACAATCAGCTTGTAACCGCCAAGCACCAATGAGATTGTTGGAAGTAGTTTCTTGTACTCAGAAGTTTCTTCTATATACACATACTGCTTTAGAGCGTCTACAATCTCCAGCTTGGATGCTCTATTTGCAGGTCGCCAAACTGCGATGAGAGCAAGAACCATCCCCGTGATTATTGAGATAATGATGGAGGTCACATTGTTACCCACCACGGTCAGGAAACCAAGTCCTTCAATCCCGAGGACATACCAAGCTACTGCCGTACCAAGGAAAATTGATGCGGCCCCTGCAAGAGCTCCAACCAAGATTCCCTCAAACAGAAACATATTCCGAATTGTGCCACGTTTGTAGCCCTTTGTCAATAATAGACCTATCTCTCGTCTCCGAAGATTGTAGCTGACTTCGCTAGTCATAGTCCCAGTGAAGTAAGCCATAAAGAAGATTGGAAGGGACAGAGAAATGAATACCACGTTCATCAGTGCGGCTATGATTGTGTATGCCAGTAGAGGTGTTTGAAGATTGGACCTAACGGTGACATCAAAGCGATCCAAACGTTGACTAAGTCTTTGATTGATTTGACTGACACGATCAGTAGAGGTTGGAATATCATATGGGTCAATCAAGGCAGCTCTGTCTACTTTCATGTGAATACTATTAAGAACGCTCAATCCAGCTCTATTCTCAAATTCCTTCGCTGCATCGAGTAATGGACTTATCGTGAGAGCCCAATCGACAAGCATCATGTTGTACGGTTGATCGAAGGAAACACCAAATGGCCCTAGTAGGATCCCCGCAAATTGATTCTGTTGCATCGCATATCTACGGGATTCAGGCAAGTCCACAATTCCAGCGACGGTCAAATTCCAGTAGAGGGTCAGAGGCACTGGTTGGTCTTCGATTAGCACTCTAATCGGAACAGAAACCTCTTGACCAAGTAGGAAAGATGATTCATTAGTTGACCCTGCTACCACATAGGTTTCATTATGCCCCAGGGTTTCATTGCCTGAAACGATTTGAATACCGGAGGTCATATCGGAGCCCCATTCAAGGCCGAAGATGTCGAATTCAGTATCTGTGTTATCATGGTCGTACCGAAAGGCAGTCGTTCTGGAATAGGCGATTACTTCACTGATTTGCTGTAATTCATTTTCAACTGAGGCGAAGTCATCAGCGGTCCAATTAGACTGTACTGAATTTGCAGTGAAATCATAAATGACACCCTCCAAAGTAGTATCCAAGGCATCTCGAGCAAGGATGTCTGCAGCTACATTTGTGCTCGCAAAAAAGGTGGTCGCCACCAAAACTCCGATGGTCAAGGCGAGGAACAGCTTGTAGCTACGTGCAACCCGTTTGAGGGCGTACTTCAACATGATAGCCAAGACTCCTCTTTGGAAGGATAGGGAGTGATAGATATAAAGCGAATGAACAAATCATTCATTCAGCTCGCATCACAAGTTAATGTCATGAATACATCGATTTAGTCGAATCCATGTCGTCGACGGTTGCTCGTTTTTTCTTTTCTTTTATTCTATAAGAGAATATGGCGAGAGCAACCAATACTATCATGCTCGAGCCAACAACAATAGGAAGAGTAACTTCAGGATTTATTGTTGTATTAGTAGTGATCACAAGGTCAAATTCCCGAGTGTAGCTCTCCGCACGGTTTTCTGCGTTATCAAATGCTACAATAGATATCTCGTAAGTGTGATTCAATTCGAGCCCAGGAATTGCGCTTGAAAAATGTGTTCCGTTAAACTCCAACAATGGATTTGAGTATGGACTGCCATCCTGGAGAATCTCTGCAGAAACATTCAGTACCCCAGAGTCCGCGTCAGACACAATGGCCCAAACAGTGAATTGCTCACCACTTCGAATCGGTCCCTCTATGCCCCATGCATCTATACTGGGGCGAAGTGTATCCTGTGCTAGGTTATTGTGATCGTGCGATGATGCATGAGTCACAGGGGGAGTCATCATAGAAAATGAAGATACTGCCAGAATGCAGACAATAAAGAACAGCATCATTTTGGTTTTGGACTTCCCGAAGAGCCTCATGACAATCGTTTCTGTTATCCCATCTAGATATATTATATGCTCTGTCGACGCAGTATTCATTCTCAACCATGTGACAGGCCTTGTAGATTGATGCTCTCTCTCACGACTAACATCCAGATTGGTGAATGCCAAAAAGCTATGTTTGCGCTGTTCTAGGATTAGAATAAATACATTTCATATGTCAGTATTGGGCGAGGGGAATGTGGAGGAGGTGTGATGATGCAATGGTGGTCTCAGAGAAATTCGTGCTGCCTCTGGCTCAATTGACTAAATTCATCTGTTGGATAGTAACATTCTACATTCTGGATATGCGCATAAGGATGAGCGAAGCCGTGTATTTCGCAGCCACGCCATTCCTCTATTTTATTATCGCAGTGGCTGAGCTAGGTGTTGGACTTGCCGCCCTCTTTCCCAGAGAAGAATCCTGGAACTGGACTCTAATTGTTGTGATTTTCTCCATTGTGCTTGGATTGGCTCCTTTACTTCAATTGTTGGGCGGCTCTTTGCCTGATGAACAAGTAAGCATATTGGGATTAATAGCGGAACTTATATCATTGACTGAGATTTTTGTGTTGAGGGACAAGAGGATAATAAAGAGATATAACGTCAGATTTTGAAAGAATGAGGCAAGGGGGTAAATTACACATGCTGGTTTCAGAGAGGTTCCTACTACCTCTCACACAGTTCGCCAAAGTACCATATTGGCTGTTGGTATATTCCTTGGTTATGTTATCACCGAGCGAAACGTTTTGGTCCTTTCTTGACCTCTACGCAGGCATCTTCATTTTTGCTGCAGCAGCAGAATTCATTGCTGGCGTTGCGGGTTTATTTGCGAAAAGCGCTTCTGTGAAATACGTGTTTGTCATTTTGATATGGACTTTCGCCCTTGGAATACCAGTAATTGCACAGCTGTCTACTGTAAGTCTCCATCAAGAGCCGAGAATCCTATTCACAGTATTGATTGAGATTATAACCGCTGTAGAGTTTCTATTTTTGAGAGACGAAAGAGTTAGGAACTATTACAGCCAACATGAGTGAAGGACAGGATTGTCTCGAACCAAATCACTGATTCTGATAGAAAACAACTTGGCTTGTAAGTAGAAGGTGGGCGCAGAACCTAGCTGACGACATGTCGCTTACGCGCCACCACCATTGTATTTGCACGACAAGTCCCATGCTGCCTATTTTGAGGCAGATGCAAGACTCCGGCCGCACGCCAAAGCCGCGAGTCGGTCAGCATTATCGGTGTCTCTGCGCCCCTATTTCATATAACCAACGGTTGATTTGTTGTTAATCCTTTCGGTCTTTGAAACGAAACCGTCTGGATGAGCAACCTACCACCGGTGGCACATAATATAGGAGCTATTAGCATATATTAATATTGCTCTTGAGGGGTTGTGTGATTTGCACTAGCAGATTTTGCCTGCTTTTTCCATCTCATTCAATTTGCGAAGTATAAATTCAAGGAAGATATCGCAAGTGTCCACCCATTTCTTCTCCATCAAATAAGTGGCAAGTTGTTCTCCGTCACTGAAATCGACTTTGCTGATTGTCTTGCACTGTGTACTACCAAATTCTTGCTTGAAGGAACTGAAGAGCTCACCTACCGCTTCGATGGCATTGCCACGAACAGTGGTATTCTTGTCCGGTGTAGATTGCCGGCCCTCACCGCATTTGAAACCAATAGCTGCAGTTGATCCGATTAGCAGTCCGCAGGTTGTTTCTCCTGACATGACTGCGCCAAGGTACCCCGCCATGGCCCAAGTCAACTCAGGATTATCTATCCCCCAGTGTTGCAGGAGAGTCTGGAGTGCAGCCTCAGCACACGTGTACGTATGCATGTGATCCTTGGCGTCTGCGAGTTTGCTATCTATCTTCTCTGAAGACATGACAGATTAGAACTACTGCCTGCAATATAAATTCCTGCTCGGAATTAGAAGAATCTCATCTGATCTTCATGATAGACGTTTGGCGCATAAGTTCGAGGCCATTCAGGGCTATTATCCAGGACTTCCTCTATCTCTTGGATAGTATTCATGGACAAATCAATATCTGATGCCTTCACATTCTCCTTCACATGCTCAGGTTTGCTTGCTCCCACAATGGCTGCAGAAATCTCTTCGCGTCGAAGAATCCATGCCAATGCCAGCTGTGTCATCGTGATATCCATCGACTTCGCTATGTCATCTAACTTGTTCAACTTCTTACGCCATTCATCTGTGAGGTACTTTAGAAATCCTTCATTTCTCTCGCCGCGGCTACCCTCTGGAATTCCATCGTTGTACTTGCCAGTAAGAATGCCTTGGTAGAGTGGACTCCAAACAGTGAAACCCATCCCAAGTCTCTGTGCTACAGGCATTATCTCCACCTCAATATGGCGGAAGAGCATGTTGTACATTGGTTGCTCGACAATGGGTGCATGGGCGCCTAGCTCTCTTGTTATTGCATGAACCCGCTCAAGTTGAGCTGCCGTCCAGACCGACGTTCCCCAGTAACGAACACGACCGTTTCTAATGAGATCATCTAGAGCCATTACGGTCTCTCTCAGAGGTGTCTTCGGGTCGAATCTATGCATGTAGTAGATATCGATATGGTCGGTTCCCAATCGTGACAATGTTCCCTCTATGGCATTCATGATGTTCTTTCTACTCAGGCCCCAATCATTGATTTCGTCACTCATTGGCCAAAATACCTTGCTAGAGAGAACCAGGTTCCTTCTGTCAACGCTCTCCTCCTCGAGCCATTCTCCAATGACGCTCTCGGCCTCGCCCTTAGCATAGATTTCTGCAGAGTCGATAAAATTCACACCATTCTCAATGGCGGCCGTCATGCATTGCTTTGCTGTATTTTTCTCTACATAACCACCATATGTCAACCAAGATCCGAGGGAAATCTCACTTATCTTAAGGCCACTATCGCCAACCTTTCTGTATCTCATTCTACACTCAACTCAATCAACTGGTAACTATAGTTAATGGATTTGTGATTTAAATCCAATGGTAGCTTCGTACCAGCATTTGCTATGACCGGTCATAAGCGAATGACATAATACAAGGAATCAGTTGTTTGTTTCTGACCTATTATTCTTGTTTCCCCTTATTGTGCATTATCTGAAGAAAATTCCTGTTTTGTATCCTAGAAAAACAGATGAAGAGGAGGATATCTACTCCTCTTCTTTTCTCTTCCTGACAACAAATCCGATCATTGCGATACAACCTACAATTGGAGCTATCACAGTGATAGAAGCAACAACCCGCTCAGTTATCCAGACATTGGGGCTAATGAATGCCGGAGTGGGAACAGCAGGCGGTATCGGTGGGTTTTCTACGCCTGCAACAACGTAAACATTTCCACCCCAGTAACTGACAACATCTGGCGGCCCACTAGAATCAATTATGCTGCCAACCTGCGGTCGAACTACCCGGTGGTCATGTATGCTATAATGCCATAGCAACGAAGAGGTCGCACCACTAACGACATTGATGTACTCCCGATTTGTGAACACAAGGTCGATGTGGCCATCACCATCCATGTCGTCAAATACACAGGTAGAGTCGAGTGAATTGATGACCAGCGGTGCAGTATACTGCCAGACCGATGTGCCAGCCGAATTGTATGCACGAACGCCGATAGTTTCTAGATTCAGAACTATCTCATCTGTTCCATCGTCAAGATGGATATCCGCTGCATAATAGCCACGGAGAGTTGTTGTGGTTACTATAGTCGTAATGAGCCCGTGCGTTGACCCATCCACTACCCGAATATCATAGCTGCTATCTTTGATGGCAAGGTCCGCGTATGCATCTCCAGTGAAGTTTCCAACAACAATTTCATAGATTGATGGCCCACCAGTATTGTAGGACCATTGGAATTGACCGTCATAACCTCTGTAGACTGCAGCAAATTCATTGGCACCACCTAGAACAACGTCCAAGGTAGTATGCCCAAGAATATAGCCTATATCCATCGCATAAATGCTAGAGGTAAGATTTGTACTGCTACGGTATAGCTCGATGCCACTTCCGTCGTACCAAGCAGTATAGGTTTCGCTAGGTCCTGTAAAGGCAATTGCCATCTCTTCGTATGGATTTCCTGAATTAAAACCTCCAACAAATGTATCGAGCACCTTCCAACCAGTCGGAGCACTAACGATACCAAGAGTTGAACCTGCCACACCGGACAACGCATAGACCTTGTGGTCTGTTCCTTGCACGGCTAGGTCCAACCAAGCATCACCATTGAGATCGCCAATTGAGATATCACTGATTTCCGCAGCCAATTGGCGATTCCAGATTACTGCACCATTGGTTCCGTTTAGAATCCAGACTGTCTTATTGGTGTCCCACATGACAATTTCATCGAGTCCGTCGGCGTTTAAGTCCGCAACTCGAGTTCCACCAACATTTGCCTCTGAAATGGTGCTATTCCAATAGAGCTCGTGCATTGGATAGGCCTCATCTTCTTCAGGCGGGATTCTAGTGTATCCATCGATGGCATAGGTCATATTATGCATGTAATCCCAAGCAATCAGCGTGTCGATACCATTCCCATGGATATCAGCTGTACCCATAGATGTGAGATAGCCACCAGTAGCATTGAACCATATAGGAATGCCATTCTTCCCATCTATAGCAACTGCAACGCCATCATCTGAGCTGAGTGAGGAAGTGAAACCGGCAACAATATCATATTTTCCAGAACCTCCAAGGTATCCGATATGAATATCAACCAAGTGTAAACCGGAATCTAAAGGTGCGTAGTGCCACTGCAAACTCCCAGTGTCAGGCTCTTCTAGATAAATATCTCCATCATTAGAGTAACCTAGAATCTCGACACTATTGTCATTATCGAAGTCCTCAACATACATGCCCCAAATGCTATTCCAGTCAGATGTATTGTAGAACACAATCCCCGTTGTTACGTCGAGTATATGTCCTGCATGTTTTCCATAGACGATATCCTCGATGCCGTCATCATTGAAGTCATGTGAGTCAATCCTGGCACCAGGAATAACCATTCCAGCTGGCCCCACATAGAGGATCGTGCCATTCAGTGGATTGATGACATTGATAGAGCCATTGTTGGCGACATAAGCGACATCTAAGATGGAACCGCCTGTAAGATTCGCAATATGAGCATCATAGAGCTGCCCACTAGAAGGAGTCCATCTGTGATAGAAAGACCCGTTTTGATGTAGGACCCATATGTCACCGCCCGTTGTTGTGAACACGACTTCGTTCTCACTATCATTCTCAAGGTCTCCAACATCAACCGAGAAGAGTGTAGTTGTGGGGTTGCTGTAGTGCCATACCTCGTGTCCATCCTGAATATCTACAACATGTAGCGTTCCATTTCTGCTTGCCAAAATGA
This sequence comes from Candidatus Thorarchaeota archaeon, assembly GCA_004524445.1. Lineage (GTDB taxonomy): Archaea > Asgardarchaeota > Thorarchaeia > Thorarchaeales > Thorarchaeaceae > TEKIR-14. Next base: position 81,894 of record SDNP01000010.1, read on the forward strand.
CTTCCGGAATAGAGTCATTGGTCAAATCAGCAAGCATCGAGTCATAGTATCCATCTACACCGTCGGTGAAGTTCCACAGAAGTGTGCCGTCGTCATCGAGAGCATATGCATCTGCAGGGGAAAGCTGTACGCAAATCACTTCTTCTTTACCGTCGTTGTCCAGATCATAGGAATGGAGCGAGTCCCATCCGGCATATATTCCGTAACCAGTAGTCTGCGCACTCCAATTTACCTTTGAGCCTTTCAGTTCCACGGCCCCTTCCGAAACGTCGATGTATTCGATAAAGTAGACATCGCCACGTTCTGTCGAAATTCCGATATCGTCCCAGCCATTGCTATTCGAGTCGAAAATAGTCACACCCGTAACGGGGTTGTCATACTCCCTAGAGAGCCAAGCCTCCTCGTATGTCATGAAACCTGAACCATCGGTTGAAGACTTCATTTCATAAACTCCAACTTGATTGTGGAATCCCACTACGACTTCTCTGCGGCCATCACTATCCGTATCTCCAACAGCAAGGTCGATTACATCACGCAGAGTGTTTCCAGTCCAATCTGATTGTGGGTTGATTCCATAGACGAGGTCAGGTGCTGATAGAAACACCCACAGCTTGTCGTTAACCTGATACGGAACACTACGAGTGAATGTATTCAAGTACATGAATCCTGAACCGTCCAAGCCAACAATTACGGGCGTGTATGCCATGGGGGCATACACTCTTTCGGCGCCCTCCCAGTAGCTGACATAGCCATATGGTTCTTCAACTCTATCTATGTAGCCAGGTATTGTGTTCATGCTCTCAGGAACATTCCACGTAGAGCCGCCGGTGGTGCTTGCAACTACCTTTATTCGGTCCTCGTAGGGTTCATCAAGAACCTCGTATGTCACAACTATGCTGGCATCATCTGACCTCAGGTAGTCGATGCTTGGATACATTTCTTCTAAATACGATGATGTGGCCTGATGTGCATATTTACCAGTGAAATCCATCTGGTCATTGCCAACTAGGACCCAAATGTCATGATCTACTTTTCCTAGCTCAGTATTAACAGCAGTCATGGCAATCGCGATATCCCCATTGCCTAGCTTGACCGCATCCACATCATGGACAGATAGGTCATCTCTATTGGCAAATGTTATGCCAACTCCAGCATAAGAAGAGGGTGAACCCTTCGGGAAGATACGACAACCAACACGTCCACCAGATGCAAAGAACGAATCTGTATACCTATAGACAATTCCCATGTGAGTGTTATTGACTTCAATAATTGATGGGTGATATCTACGCGTGAATGGAATGCTGGTCTGGTCCTGTAGAAGAGTAACTGGACTCCATGTACTCGCACTGGAGTCATAATACGTCCAAGCAATATAATGGGTTCCTGATCCGGACTTTGCCTCCCATGCAAAATAATAGTCATTGGTTAAGGGGTCCACAGTAAATGATGGTCGGTACTCCTCCACAATATTGACTCCCCCGTAGTTGAAGCTTGCTGAAAGATTACCGCCTCCACCCCACGTGTCCGTGGGTTTTTCGTAGAATTTTCCACCAATGTAGGTATTGTTGGTGTAGACCATGAACATGTAGTCCTCTTGTGGAGAGGCGAGATGAGCAATATCAGCGTGGTATCTATTATAGCCGCCATAGGTTTCACTTGGATAAAAGACACTAGCCTGTGGAACTATTGGATAGTTTGGTGAAGCGGTCACATATTCTACCTTCTGATACTGAGAGTCAGTCCCTGGGATATGTTCCCACATATCGAACCCATGGGTATGACCGATGATGATTTCCTGCTCGCCATCATAGTCTTGATCATCCAACATCAATACACTGATTGGATTCCAAGTCGTCACCTCTGGTGGCGCAGACCAAACATGTTTGAAAGTTCCACCTTGGCTTTCGTAGATGTACACAAAGCCGTTCTCACGGAGTAGGCGGATATCCTCAATTCCACCTATGATGACCTCACGATATCCATCTTTGTCTGTATCACAGAGGGTCATGGCGTTGATTCTAGCAAACTCATTGGTCCCAAAGAGCGGATTGCCAAGCAGACTATATCTTCCTTCTAGAACTTTGCTTGTCACAAAGAATTCGTTATCTTCCATTCCGATGAAGGAGTGTTCATCTATATTGTAGATGAATAGGAATGGGCCAGCAGCAACAGCAAGCTCCAATCTGCCATCGTAATCGAGGTCGTCACCAGCCGCCATTGTAGTGATTTTCTCTACTTGGTCAAACTCAGGACGAGTGACCCAATCAGTATCACGCAAGTCAAATGAATAGGCGAATCGGAGTGCATCACCACCAGTTAGCCCCAGCTCTTCAAAAATATAGATTTGAAGATGCGCTGCAACGACTATCTCCTTCAGGCCATCTTGGTCCAAGTCAACATCGGCAATCAAGTGCTCAGCATGGTCCCATACCTTTCGCTTGAAGTCGCCTGAAATGCCTTCGAGCTCTTCGTAGTAGTAGGGACTTACATCTGACTCCTCTGTGTGATTAAGATCAAATGACCTGAACATGCGTTTGTATGTATTATTGGTGAGATGTTCAAAGATGTATACATTGTTATCGTAGTCACCCACAATAATCTCGCCATTGCCATCATTATCGGTATCAGCCGACGCAATACACATCGTCCAGCCTTCCAAGTCATCTTCATTGCTCCAAGACTCGTGAATATGATATCCTAGATTGAAGAACAAAGCAGAATCTCTCTCCATGAGGCTGAACTCCATTTGAGCAACCTTTGGGTACGAAGCGACAATGAATGTATCAGTCGTATCGAACCGAGGTGCACACCAGTACAGGCCGCCAACGTTGTCGTTGTAAGACGCCATGGTGTAATCTGCTTGAAGTTCTTGTCCAGTGTATTCGTAGTGGCGTTCTAGAGAGAAACCTCCGACAAAGCCACCATAATCTTGAACTATTCGAACATCGGTGAGATTGAGTAGCTTCATGTTGGTTGTTTCTCCAGGGTTGGAGAAGACTTTCTTATCCTCAACCCAAACCGGATTCTCATCATCGCCTTCATTGAAGAAGCATGTGGCACCCTTCTTATTCCCATAGCTGAGTACTATATCGAAGTCACCATCTCCATCTAAGTCAGCCATGTCTGGCTGCCCCCATAGAGCGCTCGTTTCAATTAGGTTGATATCATCAAAGTGACCTCTAACATGTGAGAACTGTAGTACACCTGTTTCCTCATAGAGGTTCTTCGCTAAGTAGACCTTGCCATTCCCAACAACGAAGTCTTGGTCACCATCTCCATCAAAGTCGAAGAAGTCCATTTTTGGCGTAGTTTTTGCCAGGTTGATAAGTTGCGAGAGCTCGCCCGTTTCATCTATCTCCCAGAGCTCAACACGGTGATTGAATCCCGTAGAAACACTGTCTCTCCAGAAGAAATAGACTCTTGCACGAGTCAATGCGCCTCCCTCATCAAGGGGAACATCTGGATTGTATACTCCCACGGCGATCATTGGCAGATTGGTCGATGGGCTGTCGAGATTGGCGCCCTCTGCAGAAGTGTATTGCCATAGCCCACTCAGCCACGTGTTTATGTCATCGACATAAGGTTGCATCACAGGGTCAAGAGTGATGGCTGTTTCACCGGGAGGAGTTGCGGGATTCTGATAATACGCATAGACCTGTCCTTCCTGAGTCCCCATCAAGTATGTGGCTGTATTTGTTCCATAAGGCGATGGATCAAGAATTGCAGGAGCCCACGAGTTGTAGGTGGTTGCAGGTTGCGGGGTCATGAAATTGCCAAGTTCGAGATTCCATGTGGGAGTGTTTGGCGTCAACGGAACATGCTCCATTGCCCAGACATTCGCACCAAATGTGTAATAGTCATCATCGCCAGATTCCCAAAGAAGCCGGTATCTATCCTCGGAAGCCTCCCATCCAATGCCATGGAATTCTCCAATGACAGTTCCTACAACTATCTTGTCTAGTTCCGAATCACCAGCAACATAGGCATCTCCATCAAACCGTAACTGACCGATAGAAACACTGAGAGCTTCTGTGATAGTGTTATAGACCTGCAAAAGCTCCAGGGAGTTGATTTCGTATAGTGCATTGTCAAAAACGCTAATTTTGACATATCTGAACCAGTCCCACTTACGTCTTGCTAATGCAGTGTCTACGTCAATCTCAAGCTCATTTGCAGTGTAGTCAAAGTGGTCTGAAGTGACCTGTTCAAATGCCCTGCCATCTTGAGAAACACTGAAGTTGAAATGAGTAAATATATCCGAATCAAGAGTGTTCTTGAACCGTATAATCAAGTCAGCTGCAGCATTTGCACTCCCCGTTCCCTCCTCATCCAAACCGAAATCAACTATAGCGGTTGCATTGTCAACGCCAGGTAATGAAGCATCAAAGGTTGAGTAGTTGCCATCAGTATAGGATGCCATTCCAGTATTGTACGGATAGACACTTGCATCAGGAATGAAATAGGAACCACCCCAAACATACTCAATGGGCTCTGGTTCTACTATGGAGGCATTCAATGGATCATAGTATGTGACATTGTTGGCTTCAATCACACTATCTGCCCAAAAGTCCAAACCCCAGAGTCCAAAGGTCTCCCATTCCTCATAGTCACGGTATACTTTCTTGTAATCATATGTCTTGGTAGTTGGATTCCAATCAAGAGTAAAGACACCCTGCCCCTGTGCAACTAAGGCTATCTCGTCACCAGGGGTTCCATCTAGTTCACCTATATCCATTGAGAGAA
>SDNP01000031.1 GCA_004524445.1 Candidatus Thorarchaeota archaeon
AAAATGTCACATTACGCAAAATCACCCTCACTCGACATGAAACAAATTTTGCCACGGAGATACCCAAGAAGATCGTTTATCCCAATGCCTTGGAGTTTACACTTGAGCTGCAGTACGAAAATGGACCATTGGTGAACGCGAGTGTCCTTCTCTGGGTTCTCAGAGATAGCGAGGTATTGTACACAGTATCACAGAGAACGAGTCTCGCAGGTATAGTTGCCTTTGAAGTTGCAGGACTTCAGAGCGGAAACTACACCGTTATCTTAGAATATGAGGGGTCGAATGATTTTTCCGATTGCAGACTTCTTACTGGTTTGGTAGTCCTGCCTGAAGTGAACCTGGAGTTATCTTTGCTCAGCATGCCATACGCAGAAGTTACGGGTGACCTTCAGTTATCCTTGGTCATTGGAGGCATTGACCCTCTCTGGACAGGTACACTCATTGCGGAGATAGTGGGTAAAGGAGGTTTCTCTGAGAAGTTGCTCGAAGTGGTCGTGGGACCAAATGCCACCAGGAGCGTTTCAATCCTCTTGGAGCAGGAGGGCAATTATACAATACGATATGGTGTCACCGGTGTCCCTCTGCTTGGAGACCTGTTCTATTCCTCTAGTATAGTGGTAACGGCTAAACCGCTTTCTATCCCAATGGATGAAGCCAGCTTTCCTGTGGCTATAAGCGGCGTCGTTCTTGGCATCATTGGACTTATCCTGAAGAAGAAACTGGGAATTGCGATTGAAGAACTGCCCACAGACTGGGACGCCTAACATTTCGGAAACGAGGCAACACCATCTCGCCAATGTACGAGTCGCTGGCTAGAGCCATTGAAATCATGCATTATACGAGAATTATGCGTCTGTCAGCTATATCGGTCCTGTGCTTATGGGCTTTCATCCTGCTAGCAATTGATGTATTTCATCACAATAATGCTAAATAGAAAAGATTTGACTGTTCCACCAACGCTAACAAAGGTGAGCTAAATTATGGCATCCGAAGCACAACCTACAGCTGCGGACACATTCAAGTGCCCAGTCTGTAACGGCAACGTTTCGACCGGCCCAGATGACGTCGTCATAACATGTGGCTACTGTGGCTCAACTACAACCATTGAAGGGAAGGCGATTGGCGAACACTTGATGGAGACCGCTGTTGATAAAGACGAGCGGTTGAAGCATTTTCGCGACTTTCTTGACAAGAATAAGGGCATCAACAAAGGACTTGTAGACGGTGCTCAGGTAGTTGAGAATTCCTTGATATTTGTGCCAGTTTGGACAGCCAAGGTGAAAGCCGACAGCTGGTATAAGGGATACAAGACAGTTCAGGTTCCAGTCGAAAAGACCGAATATTACACTGATAGTGAAGGAAACAGAAAACGTAGAACGGTGACGGAGTATAAGACTGGATACGTGCCCGTTCAGGATGAGATTCACACCGACACTGACGAGCGCCTGTTGGCTCGAAAGGGAGCTCGTTTTTACGGTCTGGAACAATACTTGGATGAGATCGACTTGGGGAAGACCCAGCAATACAATTTCGAACTGATCAAAGACATGAACCCTACCATGCTGAACGCAGAAATCGGTCAGGATGAGTTTGAGACTACAGTACATGGGCGAGTGGCGGATCGTCACCGTGCCCAAGCAAAGAGTGGGCTGGCAGAGCTGTTCGACTGCAGAACCAAGACAAATGTTCGAGGGAGCACGTATCTGCAAGCACCCTTTTCGCTGATCAGGTACAAGTTCCAAGGTGACCTGTATAAGGCTGCCCTGAACGGAAGGACAGGCGATGTCGTTCTGGGAGAGATTCCCATAACAAAGGGACAGCGTATTCTCTGGACCCTTGTTGGAATCATTGGAACGGTAGTTGCTGGTGCGGGCGCGGAGATTGCTCGATTGGGTTACTTCGCTGATATGATGACCTACCTGGCTGGCGGTGCGATAGGTGCAGTCGTTGGTGTGGTTTTGGCAATCTTTGGATTCAAAACATTGCTGATGACTCAGCGGGAGAAGACAGGGTGATACTAATGGCAAGATGTGCATTTTGTGACGCTAATTTTGAAGCTGGAAAAGGAGACTTATTGCTGGTCTGTCCGTACTGTGGAACAGCTCAGACGAAGGAAGGAGCTAAATTCACCGATCATTACATGATTCGGGTGCATTTTCCACAACACGAAGCTCAGACAACCCTTCTTGACTGGGTATCCAAGCAGCTTGGCGTGCCGGAAGACCTACCAACAAAGGCTCATTTCCTTGGATATGAACAGATCTGGTATCCATTTTGGGTATCACGAGTTGACGCCTCCACCAACTATGTTGGGCTTGGAAAGGACGCGAACTTCCATAATGAATGGCCGCAGCGCCGAGGGGCTTACAAGAATATCGACTTCTATTGGAAGAAGGAATCAGGCGAATTCACTCGTAGACACGAGATCAAGGTTCCTGCCGTCGACAACATTGACCCAGATGTTGCAGGTCATCCGATTCCTACTAGGTCGAAGGAGTTTTTCAGCCACTCTCACGCTGAAGAACACGGTGGCAAGGTCCTACACAGTAAGCTTGACGAAAGCCAGGCAAAGGCGAAAGCTAAGGAGGCCGCTTATGAGCGACAGACTGCTCTCGTGCTAGACGAGGTTGACAAGATTGAGTCTCGCGATGATAATATCGAAGTGGGCGATACCTTTCTCATTCACGTACCGGTCTGGGAGCTCCAATATAGGTACGGCAACCGGAAGTATAAGGCTTCGGTTGCAGCATCAACTGGCTATGTCATTGAGAGCAAATATCCTCGGTCGATGGCATTCCGTGCAATGGGCATAGGAATCGGTTTGTTTCTCCTGCTTGCTGGTGCTGGATTGATTACGCTAGCCCTTGGTCTGCTGGGCTTGACTCTCTTTCCTGCTGGCGGTCTTGTGTCAGGCGGTATTCTTGGTGCAATGGGTTTTGTGCTTATGTACAAGGGTGCATCACGTAAAGAAGCCAAAGAAAAACTCTGATTTTCGAGAGGGGAGGTCACTCCTCTCTCAACTTATTTTTCTTGCAGTACTCTTTGAGATCAAGTATAGCTCAAGACACTGGGTGCTGTCATCTTCTTCATCTGTTGCAGGTCCTCTATCCATACACTGAGTGGAGGATCTAGTACTGCATCCAGAACATTCAACATTTCATCATATGAATTCAATTCAGTGTAGTCGCTCTCTAATGCTGCTGACACGCCTGCCCTGGGAATCCAGCCATTCAGAATTTGGTTCCTTACGTTATTTGAAAGATGGAAAACAGTGATTTTCATGCCGCTCTTCTTTTTCCACATATGTTGCATTGCGGAGAGCTTTGCAGAATTTGCATATGACGCAGTTCTGGCATCTGATGCTCCGATTTCCTCATCACTGGAGGAGAATCCTCTTCTAGTCCGCCCCTGATATCGTTCCACTCTGAAGTAGTCGAGAGCAGGTTTTCCAGGGCAGGAAACTACCACCATAAGTTCACCAAGTGGGCGAGAAATATGGATTCTATATTGATCTCTTGGTTCTATATCAGCAAACATATTCTGCACATGAGAGGAAACTGTATCTGCTACAACTCTTGATGCGTTGCTTGTCGGAAGAAGTCTTCGATTCTGGTGCCTGCCAAGCAATCCGACAGATAAAAGTCGCGTGACTTGCTCAAGTGAATAATCGTAATCAAGGAGACGTAGGATTCCTTCGCAAGCAGGTATGTCCTTTCCAGAGATTTTCTCAGCTACCTTACTCACTTCTGGTTTTGAAATAATCTCAAATGAATCTGCATGAACCTCCGGACTGCTTGGAAGAGAACCGAAACGCATGATGAGGTCACGTGGAGGCAGGGTGGTCGCCTCCACGCTCAAAGCAACAGGGCTCACGGAGAGTGCAATGGTCCGTAAGATATCAACGGCATATCTGGGTCTCATTGTGCGTGCATCTACCGGAAGTGAGAAGAAGTATAGATTGCGACGCATTGAGACGATAGCATCACGGTTTAGACCCATCCATGCTTCAGGGTGGTCATAGATTGAGGTAAACTCAGAAGGTTGCGGTGTGGCAAGGATACCCGCCCTGAGCCTTGGATACTTTCCGGATTCGATGAATATCCCGGGCGGTGAGAAGACTGTGAGGTCGTGTCTAAGAGAAACATCACTTAGTTGTAGCTGTGTTGTTACCGTTTGACCTGACGACAATGAACGTCACACCTCTTTTGCTATAGCAGGTGTTAGTTCTAGTCTACTGCTAAGGAAATTCTGACAGGGCGTTGTCTGCCTGAGCGAATAGACACATGGTGGGGGGAGATATCCGAAAGTAATCTAATCAGGACTTGGGCGATTGCTGAGGCGCATTGATGATTGTGTATTCTCAATACTCTTAAATCGTACTCCTGATTCTCAGAAATGACGGGATTCTGATGGATATTCGAAGTCAAATAGAAGAATACTTCGATTTGTTGGATATGAAGTATGAATGGAATGAAGATGCCGAGGCATTTGAGCTTGTCTTTCGAGAACGCAAGGATGAATTGCCTGCCAAGGCTGGTTTTGAAGAGGATGGGAATTACTTCCGCTATTCAATTTGGGTAAAGCCAATGACCAAATGGATACAGATATGGTGCGATGTCTATTCATTAGAAGATATCCCGGCTGATAAGAGGGAGAAAGTGTTTCTTGATCTTCTGCAAAGCAATCGAGAATATGCAGAGGTTTGTTTTGATTATGAAAAGGACCGACAAATGATTGGAACATCTCAGGAGATGATGATTCAGGGTCTCAATTTCGATGCATTTCGAGAGGAGTTTTTGGCTGTTCCTTGGTCTGTTAAGAAGTTCTGGACAAAAATTGCAAAGGACTATGAATTGAAATAGTCATATCAAACTCATTTTCAGTTTCTTTACCAGTTCATTATAGAGCTCTCTGGGATCTTCTACATCTGTAAAGCCGCCATTGTATGCGTCTCCGCTTCCGCCACCTCTACCCCCAAGATTAGTGACTATATCCCCGATATACTCTGAAGCATCCCTTTCCAAGAAATGAGTCCAGAAGATGAGATTTGATTTCTTTCCAGGGGAGAAATACAGAAGTGCGGTAGGTCGATCGAAACTCATCGGCATCAGAATTTCTCGCATCTCTTTTATTCCGAGTCCTGGCAGGAATTCGTGTCTAAATTCAATTCCTTCTAACTCTTCGATGTTCGGTCCTTTGCAAAGAAGTTCGGCTAGTTTGTTTGTCATTTCCTCGATCTCTTCTGCAGTACGTTTGGCTTTATCTAACACAGGACCAATCTGATGCATTTCAAAGGGATAGGATTTCTTTCTTGGAAGAATCTGATTGTATATCTGTGATAGAATACTCAGTGCTTGCTCAGCAGTTGCAAATTCTACTCTCAAGCCGGATTCTAATGAGCTATAATCGAGAATCTTGAAGGCATGAATCTCTGAAGTATTGGACACATGAGTTCCTGAGCAAGCTGACTCGTCAACTCCTTCGACTTGAAGAACACGGATATAATCATGTTTGTCCGTAATGCCTTCGCGGGCTCGTATTGACTTGTCCAACTCTTTTGATTCAATGTACCGAGTATTCACTGGGATACCCCCCATTATCCATCTCTGTACCAGCTCTTCTGCAGCAAACAAGTCCGATTCATTGACTTTCCCAGCAATCTCGATAGTTCCTTTTATCCCATCAATCCAAATGTATCCCAGTTCAGAGTTTGACTCCGCCCGTTTCATTGCATTCATAAACAGATGTTCTGCCGTATGATTTCTCATCATTGCTAGGCGCCAGTTTTTGTCAATTTGAATTTCGCATTCTTGTTCTTCAATGGGCTCCGAAGTGAGAAGTGCAATTCCATTATCTGAAGAAACGGTATTTGAAAAGGAAATTTCTTGGTCATCTACTTTGATTATGCCTTTGTCTCCTGCCTGACCTCCACCCTCGGGTCTAGCGATTTCGCTGCTAAGCCCTACCAGAAAATTATCGCTCTGCTTTTTGCAGCTCACAATTCTTGCGTCAAACACAAATCTGTATGGTTCTTCCCAATACGGGTAATCCTCTTTCATGACTGGCACCTATTATCAATTCGATGACAGAGGGCTATATTGCAACTGAAATAAATCCATTAATGGCATGGATTCATGCATTGAATAAGCCCTTCTCATCTCTTTAGTTGAGCCGAAACCAATAAAGGATGTGCCTATTTGCCTTTACAAGTTCGTACAGACACTTGAGGTAAGAGAACATGTTTGATTTCCTGAGGCGAGATCCCATCTCAAAAGCAAAGAAGCACGTGGAAAAGGCTTTGACAGAGGTTGAGGAAGATTATCCCGATTATGCCAGCGAGGAATTTGAGAAGGCTGCTGATTTCTTCTTTGAGGGTGGAAGGTCAGATATGGCCATCAAATACTTCCGAGAGGCTGCTTACTATGCACTCGTCCATGATGATCACGTGAGAAGTGCGCGACTCAAGAGCAGAGCAGCAGAGATCCTCCTCATGGACGCCAAGTTTAAGGAAGCAGGTAATATGTATGCTGAATCCTCGGACCACCTCTTCAGAGGGAAGAAGAATAAAGAATCTGTGCGAGCTCTATCTCTTTCCGTGCTCTGCAATTTAGCCGCTAGAAACTTCGATACAGCTGTGAACTTAACTAAGAAGACAGAGAAGAGAGCTACTGCAGGTTCAGTACAGAGCGAATCTATGTACGAGCTTGCACGAATCTGTGTAGGAGTCTTGGTTGAAGGTTATGATGTCGAGTTGAAAACTCTAGAAGATGCCGTCAGCTCGGTAAAGACGAAACAAGCTGAAAAGGCATTGATTGTTTTTCTGACGAAGTCCGTGCGCTATGCTATGGAAACCGAAGTTGTTATTGAATGGGCGGGAAAAGAAAAGGAGAATATCAATGCAAAACAGCCAATTGAATTCGAGCTACGATACAACTCACCGATTCCCGTTCGCCCTGTTGATTACCGCTTTTCCCTTTCAAATAGTGTTGCATTTGTAAGAGAACCAGAAATCAAACCCAGAGCTGCAACTGATGAGTCATGGCTGATGATTGTCAAGCCAGTCCTGAGTGGTAAAGGCACTGTTGGCCCGTTCTACTTGACTCTTGAGGGAAATGAGATGCTAGTATACAAACATAGTAACAAGATTGATTTTGAAATCTCTCGTGCACCCGCTCAATTGGAAATGGAATTAACCCCTCAGCGGATATCATGTGACGTTGGAGATGAGATTGTATTCGATGTTAGTTTGACAAACCGAGGAGAGGGCGCAGCAGAGAATGTCTGTGTCAATATGGACCTCAGCGATGGATTAGAAATTTCTCTTGGCGGTAACGAAAAGAATATACAATTCATAGGAAGTGGCGAAAGGATGCTCTTCCAAGTATACGTAAGAGGTGTCAGTAGTGGTGATCAAATGATATTGATACGTGTGAATTGTACTGAGTCAGAAGAGATTACCAAAGCTGCGCAAGTAGCTGTAGGCTGAGAATCAATCGCCGTTATTCTGTCTGCGACGTTGTTTGTGAATCTCTTCACGAATATCTAGACATGCTCCCATGACAGAACGAATTGTTTCTTCCTTTTCGAAGGACTTCAGCAAATCATCAGCATCATCTAGTTTATCTTCTGCAAGTGCCTGGCTAAATAATAAAAGTGTAGAGAGCCACTCCCATCTTGTTTTGTCTATAACTCTCTTTGCCTTGTCAATCAAATCTTTAGCTTTACCCATTTTATCGATTGTAGCATATCCCATAGCTGCAAGTGATAGATCAATTACTGCTCTTTCTGCCTTCCCAGCGTCCAGAGCCTTTTCCGAGGCCTTCTCATAGAGACTTGCCATATTCTTTGCTGCAGTCAAGAAGTATTCATCATTTCCTAACTTGTGGCATGAAAATGCTGCCCACAGATAAGCTTGTGCCGCTGTTTCAGTCATGCGTTCAAGTAGCGCCTCCTTCGCAGAGTTTTCATAGAGAGTTAACGCAGTTCCAAAGTCGCTTATTTGCCGATATTCAGTTGCAGCTTCGAAATAGGCCGTTGCTGCTGCCTTATGGTCATCTTCTTCGACGCTGGCCTCCGCATACATGTGATAGTACTCGGCAGCCTTTTTTGTCAGATCCAGAACTCTGTCCAAGTAGCACGTGGACGCTTGCTTGAATCTATTTGCTGCTTCATAGTACTTCTCGGCCTCTGCAAATTCACCGGCTAGACGTTCCCATTGTAGGCATTCGTTTTCGGAATACATCGTAATCTTGCTCCAACGACCACTAGATATGGAGTATACTATACTCTATTTCATAAGACATTGTGGCATAGAAATATGTTATGTGTCTGAATACTTACCGTGTTTTCAAGGGAGTTTGCTTTCTCTATGATTTGCCTGTCAGCTCAGCCATGATTTCCTTCGCTCGCTCTACCTTGATATTCTTCTCTTTGACTAGGCGTTCAGCTATCTTTCCCACCATACTGCCTCTGGCTCCCGCTGTTGAGGCCACGTTTCTGGCATGTAATGACATATGTCCCCTCTGAATTCCTTCTGCAGCCAATGCCCGCAATGCGGCTAGATTCTGTGCCAATCCTACACTAGCAATGACATGAGCGAGCTCTGTAGAAGTGTCAACCCCCAGAATCTCGACGCAGGCTCTCGCTACCGGGTGCACTTTCGTGGCTCCACCAACAAGTCCAACCGCCATGGGGATTTCGATAGATCCCACTAGGTGCCCGTCTGAATTCTTCTCATATTTTGTCAAGGAACTATACCCGTTCACAGATGCATACGAATGTGCCCCCGACTCAATGGCTCTGAAGTCGTTGCCTGTTGCAATAACGACTGCATCAATTCCATTCATGATTCCCTTATTGTGAGTAGCACAGCGATATGGGTCAGCTTCAGCAAACGCCCAGGCGGCAATAATCCCATCAACGACTTCCTTTCCACCAAGCATCTCCTTGTCAAATGTCGCCCTCACTCTAACTAGCCTCAAGTCTGCCAGATTAGATAGAATCCTCAGGAGCACCCGTCCTCCAGAGAGTTCCTCTATCATGGGGGCAAGAGCTTCTGCCATTGTATTTACCGCGTTGGCGCCCATAGCATCTCGAGTGTCAACGATAAGTTCGGTGATCACCATAGGTCCAACATGAGAGTCAATCACCTTCACTCTCACATCCTTGGCGCCGCCGCCAAATTTAACCAAGATTGGATCCTGTTCATTTGCTAGCTCGATAATTTCCTGTTTATTTTCTAAAATTCTATTCTTTGCAAAGAAGGGAGCAGGAACATCAATAGCTTGTATCTGGGCAATCATAACTGGTCCCGTGTCCGTAGCTTGGAAGCCTCCATGATCCCTGGCCATTCGAGCTGCATTGCTAGCCGCCGCGACTACAGATGGTTCCTCAATTGCCATGGGGATTAAGTAGTCTTTATCATTCACCGCGAAGTTGGTAGCAATTCCAAGAGGAAGTGTCATTGAACCTATGACGTTCTCTATCATATGGTCTAGAATCTCTAGGTCGACCTTACCCGGATCTATCAGTGGCTCGAGTACTTTTGCGTCGATACCGGTTGCCTCCTTGAGCTTCTCAATTCTTTTCTCACGATTCAACTTGTAAAAACCGGGTATCCGTGAATCCTTGACCATTTACAATCCCTCTCAAAATCTCATTTGCATTGCTAATAAAAATGATGATTTGATTCTACAAAAGAGTATCATATTCAACCCCCCGAAATGACCTCTTGCCCGAATGAATCTTAGTTATGAATCAGCATGTTTCCACTAAATATCCCATGGGTCTATAGAAAGAGCTCATTTTCCAGCTTGCGATTCCATTACGCTCTTGTGAAGATTTATTGCATACCAGTGGTTATTTCCATAGGGCAAGGATCCTCCAGGAGACTCGTATTGACTAGTATCGAGCATGGTTTGAGCCATCTTACTAGCAGACAAGTGGCTATTATCATGGTAATTATAACATTGCTGATTCCCTACAATGCTCAATTCCAAGGCGGTCAACGTTCGGGGGATGAGTGGGTAGTAGACGTGACCATTATGGCAATTTTATGGGTGCTATTCCCGAGTCATTGGGGCCCTAATACGGGTGCATTTGGCTCGCGAGGAGGCGGCCTTCAGCTTTTGGACCCGGTCATCATAATCAATACCCTTCCGCTATGGATAATGAACATGTTATTTGCCATTCAGGTAATTCGCTTTCGACAAGGTGATGCTTCTAAAAAATCTGCTATTGCTTGTGCTATTCTAACTCTGGTTTTTCCATTGCTTTCTGCTCTAACGGGATGGTCATATGTTATAGAATATATTTCATTCACAGGAAACTTTGTGTATATCGGTCCAATTCCTGTTCAGCTCATTGCCGGGCTTGTGTTAGTTCGTTTCTCTGAGAATTGGCATGTGACGACGCCTTGGAAAGAAGTCAAAGCTGAGGAATGGTGGAATGAAGAACATAGTCGGTGAGTTACAAACTGATTCCTGAAGCGCATGAATTAGATGCCTTTTCTGCATCTTAACCGCCTGTTATGGGTACCATAATGATAAACACATCAGAATGTTCAACCGAGTCATATTGGTTATCAACAAGAACAAAACCACTTTTATCAATATAGCCCACTTGGTCCCCACCTAGTACCACGACGCATCCTTTTAATCTATCAATGCGTCGCCCGGCCATAGTAGAGTATCTGCCATGCTTCTCAGCATCTGTCAACACCAATTCCATCAGCTTGCTCAGAGTGGTCTTACCTTCTGTAATCACAAATTCTCTTTCATATCGAATGAACGGATGGACTATTTCGATTTTTGCAGTGGATTCTGACATAACAAATGACATCTCTACTTTTTGGTAGGTTTCATTCTTTTATTGACCTTTGTGGCTACTGATTCATAGGATCATGTTTGTTTATGTTTATTTTGAAACCCTCTCATTTTGTCGTCCATCCTTTTGAGCAGGGGGGCAGTCCAGACCTACATTTGGAGAAAAATCAAAATCGAACATTGTCGATGGATTCCCGCAAATGTATAAGACTATAGACTTAAGTTTGGCATAGCGGAGCGTAACTGTGGTGTTGCACGATGAGCACTGAGAATGATTTCAACGAAGTTATTACAGCTTTGGCTAAGAAAAGAGGCTTCTTCTGGGGCCCCTCTCCTGAGATATATGGTGGGGCTTCCGGATTTTATGATTTGGGTCCTCTAGGTAAGCTGCTGAAGAATAGGCTAGAGAAAATCATTCGTGCATCATTCGTGAAATCCAACTTCTGGGAAATAGAAGCACCTACAGTATCTCCTGAGATAGTTTGGGATGCTTCCGGTCACTTGGAGGGATTCATGGATCCGTTAGTTGCTTGTGAGAAGTGTGGTCAGACCTATCGTGCTGATACATTAATTGAGAGCCATCCCAAGGGTGAAGCCTTGAAAGGTCTGTCTTTAGAAGAGATGTCTGAGAAGATTAAGGAATTGGATATCAAATGTCCCTCCTGCGATGGAACATTTGGACAGGTCAAGGAATACAATCTCATGCTTAAGACGCATTTGGGATTAGACCAGGTTGCTTATCTCCGTCCTGAAACTGCCACAACCTCCTATTTGTTGTTCAAGAGACTTCTAACATTCTTTAGAAGACAATTGCCCATTCAAGTGTTTCAGATTGGGAAGGCATACAGGAATGAGATTTCACCACGACAAGGCATGTTAAGGCTACGAGAATTCACTCAGGTGGAGGGACAAATCTTCCTACTAGAAGACGACAAGGATGATTGGTCTGATATCAAGGAAATTGAGGATGAGAAGATTCCCCTGGTTCCATACCAAACACAGGAGCAAGGTTCTGTCGATGTTTCCAATATTTCAGTAAAGCAAGCATTGGAGAAGGGGTATTTTCAGAATCCAGCCTACGCATGGTGTGTCTATCTGGCTTTCAAGATGTTTGATGACATGGGATTCGATTCTGACCAAATCCGCCTTCGACAACATTTGCTGAACGAGAGGGCCCATTATGCCGCTGATGCTTGGGATATCGAAGTCAAGACTCGAAGTTTTGGTTGGGTTGAATGCTGTGGAGTACACGATCGTGGGAGCTATGACCTTGCGCGGCACAAGAAGTATTCAGGGGAGCGACTTCACATTAAGGTGAACAAGAAACCTGTAGTTCCTCATGTGTTGGAGATCGCTTTTGGTGTCGAACGACCATTATTCTGTTTGATGGACAATGCCTACGCGAAAGATGAAGAACGCGTTTGGCTGGAATTCGATCCTCGTATTTCTCCAATTCAGGTTGCTGTCTTTCCTCTTCTCAGCAAAGATAAGTTGGAAGCGCCAGCTCGAGAAATTTATGATGATATTCTTGAGAGTGGACTGATTACACAATATGACAATGGCGGGTCGATCGGACGTAGATACAGACGTCAAGATGAGGTGGGTACCCCGTTTTGTATCACAATTGACTTTGACACGATTGAAGATGGAACAGTAACGATACGGGAACGCGATTCAATGGAACAGGTTAGGGTTCATCGGGACAAACTGGTTTCAACGCTGAAGGATTTGATTCAGCATCAAATTAAGTTCTCTGAGCTCGAATAATCATATAATGATGACAAAATCCTAGCTATTTCAGAGGTCCATGTCTTCGAATATTTGGAAAGAGTTCTTGAATAGTGGCTTGAAGATTATCTTTATTCACAACGGTCCCCTTCAATTTCAGTGACCGCCAAATTTCATCTGTCATTTCTCGGACCGTCTTTCCAATATACTCAAATTTATCAACACTACGACCTTGGTACGTGAGTTCTAATATGCCCTGTTTTTTACTGAGACTGTATTGTGTTCCTGTGATTCTCAAAGCTGTTCATCTCCAACTCTATACTCTCTTTTCCTTATGTTTTAATGTATTTAACTGATATTCTTTCCTTGATTATTTTGAGAAAGAAGTATAAGGTTGATAGTTGAAGCATACTTTAGAGGGTTGCTGATGAATGACGATACCAAACGCGTTGAAGTAAAATCTATTCTTGTTGCAGTCGATGGTTCAGAACATTCAGAGAAGGCCGTTCGGTACGCTTGTGCAATGGGACCTCCATTGGAAGCTGAAGTAATTCTTCTCCATGTGGTGCCCATGCTTGTTTCAGCTACCCCCTATCACGATACCGTTTCTGACCAGCCTTTTTCGGCACTCCAAAAAGTAGGTGAAGATATTCTAGCAAAAGCCAAAGAAATAGCGGGCAACTGTCCGGTTACAGATATGATTGACCACGGAGACCCCGCCCAACGAATCATGGAAATAGCGGAAGAAAAGAATGTTGATTTGATTGTTATGGGCTCCAGAGGCGTCAGCGGCATCAAGAGGCTTTTTGTTGGGTCAATCTCGGACAAGGTGACCAATCAAGCACCATGTCCAGTTATGATTGTGCGGTAATCTAGGATTCAATCCATTATACTGCGAGAAGATGCTGACATTGCAGAGATATGGTGCATCTATTGACATAGGAACCTCACATGTTGGCATTAATCTCTGCTCCTTGGATGATTGTAAATTGGTAGGTCACTCGTTCGAATTGAATCCACAATCTGTAGTCGGTGCGGACATACTATCTCGCCTAAAATATCACGCCAGCCAAGCTAGATCGGTCTTGGATCTCAGCAAATTGATCAAGAATCATATTGATGGTCAATTGCACGAAATGCTTGGTGCTCTCTCATTGCCTCTGGGCAGTATAGGCCGTGCAGTGATTGTGGGAAACTCTGCCATGCACCATCTTTTCTTTGACAAAGATATCAGGCCTCTACTGAAGGAACCTTTTGTTGGAATCAACAAACATGACATATCATGTACTGGGAAAGAAATCGATATGATCACATTAAACAGCGCGGAGGTATTCTCGCCCCCTCTCGTAGGTGGTTTTGTCGGAAATGATGCTATAGCCGTAGTTGTCGAATCAGGCGTAATGAAACAGCAAAGAAAGGCTGTTCTTATCGACATTGGTGTCAACACAGAAGTTGGACTGTATGATGAGGACAAGATCTATTTCGCATCTGCAGCATCAGGGCCTGCATTTGAGGAAATGTCTATTGCAGACGGAATGACTGCTGAAGCGGGAGCCATTTCGACATTCCGTTTTGGAAATGAGTCACAATTTCCGAACATTGAAACGATTGGTGATGAACCAGTTCAAGGAATCTGCGGCAGTGGTAGCATATCTATTCTCGCCGCACTTCTTGAGAAAAGGTTGATTGATGAATTCGGTACCTTCGTTTCTCCGGAGGAATCACCTCATGTTCAACAACTAGGAGATAGCAGAGCATTCAAAGTAGCTCGAGGAATGAATGATGATTGGATTCTGCTCACTCAACAAGATATTCGCATGCTCCAGCAGTCAAAGGCTGCAATCCGTGCTGCGATTGAAGTGCTATTTCAGGAAGCAAAAGTTATGCCCGAGGAGGTTCAGCATATCTTCATTACAGGCGAATTTGGAGCAAGTTTCAGCTTTCAGGAGGCAGTGAAAATAGGTATGTTTCCCACTTTAGAAAAAGCAGAGATAATTCAGCAACCAAACGGAGGCCTGGGGGGAGCTACCAAGATTCTTTGCTCAGCTGATGGTGAGGAACTATGCAGCTCAATTGCAGACCGAATAAGATATGTGAATCTGACGTCGAATCCGGTATTTGATGAGCAATATGCGATTCATCGGGTGTTTGAATAATGAGCTAGTAGATCAATTCTTTATCGTCGTACGTTTCACCATCACGTAGTCTTGATGATGAAAGGGGATGCCCATCTTTCGTTCTTACACGTGGAACAACTATGACATGGAATCGTTTTAGACCATTCTCGAATCTCTTTTCATTTATCTTGAATGCATTATCGACTACTGATATTTCGTCTGAAACAATGAGCGCATCCAATGGGTTCATCTTATCCGCTCCTCCAGCAACAGTTTCAATACGGAAGATGTCACATCGATGCCATTCGGATTCAGCCTTGAGAAAATCCACGAGGGATGCTTTCCTCTCTTCATAGGTTTGAATCTTCTCAAAATCATCCTTTCCCTCTATCATTGAATCTGCAGTGAGTCCAATACCCACCTCTTCTCCAAGTCGTAATGCAGTTCGCAAGAGGTGCTTATGTCCCGGGTGTAGACGGTCGAATGTACCTGCGAAGACAACTTTCTCATAGGGGGCGTTATGACGCATTTTTCTCAGCCATCTCTGACCTGTACGACCTCTAGTTTCTGCAAGTCTTGCACTACATCCATGACCCGCTTCAATTGGATTTTACCAAATTGGAATGACAGTTTATCCCATATCTCTTCTATTTGCGTCCAGTCACTTGAAAGATTCAGTAACTCGTCCACCCATCTGAACATGTGGGAGTCCTTCTGCAAAATCTGGAAATACCTATCTCTTCGTTGTGGCGGCAGGTCGTAAATTGCTGATGGCGGAAATGCATACTTGAGAGTCCTCTTAGCCTCTACTTTCAGATTATAGGACTCCAAGTCAAATTCGTCCTTTCCCTTTGCCTCAACTCCGACCTCTGCACAAGCTCCTAGATATGCTTTGCGTGCTACCACCATCTCCGTGGCATAGGACATCTCTATGCTCGCTTTAAGAGCTTCAAGAAGGTCTTTTTCTTCAGAAATAAAGTACCATTCTTCACTGGCTTTATCAAGAGTGCTCATTGCCAGCTTCTGAGCATATGTCAACCATCGCATTGTTCGAGGATATATCTTCTCTGGGTCATCGAGGCATTGACCAAGGATAGACATGGCTTCATTGATCACCCTATTTGAAATATCTCTCATTTCATTTCTACAATGGGTTAACAATGTTTCTTTGCAGACATACCTCGGATATACGATACTGAGTGCAGAAAGAGTTAGAGCACTACATACGAACAGCATTTGCTGGGGATCCAGCTTGTCAGTCGTATCTTCTGAGGTATGATAGAACTTGTCAGGAAATTGATTGAGCATAACTGCTGGAATGCCCACCGTCGAATCTGTGAACAGGAAATGGTCGCTTCCTGCAGAATATACCTTCTCCTTCCAGGGTAATGGAACAATTGTGCCCCCGGTGCTTGCATCATAATCCCGCTCCGCCTCTTGTGCAAGCCAATATGTAAGAACGTTGTTAAGAGTACTTGGCAATGAATAAGGGGTTCGGAAGAAGTTTAGCATAGAGCCTGTCTTACAGGGGTCTGCTCCAACCATGTCGGCATTAATCACAAATTTGCATTTCTCAAGTAATTCTTCCTCACTATCAATCAACTGGATTGTCCCGTGCCATTCGGGCATCCAAATGAATCGGATTGAGATTTCAGGATTTTTCAATGCGTCCTCTCTTATGAGACGAGAAATAGTCCTGAGTGCTTCCAGAATTGCCCCGCTTCCCGAGGCGTTATCATTCGCTCCAGGAT
Organism: Candidatus Thorarchaeota archaeon; assembly: GCA_004524445.1. Lineage (GTDB taxonomy): Archaea > Asgardarchaeota > Thorarchaeia > Thorarchaeales > Thorarchaeaceae > TEKIR-14. The sequence goes on from SDNP01000031.1 coordinate 16,420, forward strand.
TGGGGTGACAAACATGTGCCACAAGCCATAGCTCCTGTGAGGTATCTTCTCCCTCCATCAAGGCTGATAGAATCTGGTGCTTCCCTTCCCCAAGTTTTGCATCAACTTTGGCTCGAACGACTACTTTTTCCCCCTCTTCAAGCCACCTCTTTATTTGAAGACCATCTAATCTCGTCAAAGAGAATCCAAATCCAGTGTTCTCCTTATCTTCTGGTTCTGGCCATAGTCCTTCATATGGCCTAAGCTGTGACGAATCATCCTTTCCCGTGGAGCGTCGATATGAAAGAATCCCTGCTGCTCCTTTTTCAAGACAAGCAATGCGATGAACTCGTGATTGTTTTGAATAGGTCAGCACCACTTTTCCCTTGACATCTAAATTCTGGTAGTCTTTTTCCAGCAAACCCCGTCCGACATCAATGACTTCAAAATCGCAGTCTATTGCTGTAGAGTGGGCTGCCAGAGATATTCGCTGTGTATCGAAGTCGCAGAGCTTTCTTTCCTCTGGCTCTATGACTGATAATGTTGCTGACTTTGGGGTCCATCCATGAAGATTCTTCCAGAGACCGATTTTGCCCTTGCCATCTGCGGGATATTCAAATCGTTTTATTTTCGCGTCTGAAATCTTTCCAATCTCTGATTGAATGAAGTCTAACGCTCTCCCCAGTTCATCAGTTCCTTGTATTCTGTGATACTGAGAAATCCCCTTTGCATAGTCTTTGGCTTTGATCCCTGAAACTGTCCGATGGACCGATTGTACGAAGTCCTCTGGAAGCATATCCTTTTCCTCAGTCCTGATAGAATCTTTACTGGCATAAGTAAGCTACGGCTGTGAAATAAAAGCAAGAAGACAAAAGCAAAAAAGCAAAAAAATAGAAAATTTGGCGCGGAATGAATATCCACGCCATGTCATGGTGTTTCTTAGAAAACAGAATTACTTGTCTTCTCGCTGTCCAAGTCGTGCATCCAACATGAACAGGGCATTAGTAGAATCGCCTATCTTCTTAAGGAGGTCTCTTACTCTCATGGTCTGCTCTTCTTCTTCAACCTGCTCATCGTAAAACCAATTGAGCATTGGAATTGCGGACTTGTCGTTTTCGCTTTCAGCGAGCTCACCAATCTTGAAAATGCGTTCAGTCACAACTTTCTCGTGGTCGTAGGCATCTTGCCAAGCATCCAAGGGTGATTCCCAGTTGGTTGCGGGAGCTTTAATTGCCTTCATTTCGGCACGCCCACCACGGTCGACAATGTGATCCCAAAATCTCATTGCATGCTCATACTCCTCCTTTGCTTGGATTTTCATCCAGTGAGCCATTCCATCAAGATTTTGCTCTTCAAACCATGATGCCATAGAGAGGTAGATATACCCACTATAAAGCTCGAAGTTGAGCTGATCATTAATTGCTTCAGCTAGTTCTTTACTTATCTCCAATTTTTATTCACCTTGTTAAACCCGTGAAGAACCTACACTTAGCAATAGTGAAGTCAATCGTAATTATAGCTTCCGGTATGGCTCCGGTGCTGAAAGGCGATAAAGGCCGCGCTAGGTTTACCCAACGAACCTTTTTTACTTGGAACAAGACACTGCTTCTTTCAGCAAGTGAAGGAGCTCCTCAATATGGCTGATCTGACCTTTTTTACAATCCTACTTGAATTTGTTCCAGCTATTGCAATCTCTGCTATCTATCTTGTTCTATTTGGCAAGCGCAGAAACAGATTCATTGAAGCTTTCATAATCCTGATGTTCATCAAGAGCATTACGTTTTTCCTCTACGCAATAACTCGGTATCCTGTAGCTCTACCCATGATGTTCGACCCAGCGGTGGATGGTTCTACGTTTCTTGACCTTATTTGGACCGATTTCTTGTTTCACGTTTCATTTGCTGTACAGGACTACTTCACATGGATCATGTTGTCTTTTGTTGCAGTGCTTTTTGGGCAGGTGGTGTTGGCACTTAAACTGGCTTTGCAGGACCCATTAAAGATGAGATTTTCAAATCTCATAAAGAGCATTATTGGGCGTGAACCAGAAACTGATGGTTTTTCAGGCTTTCGTGATCGTGTGAACAATATTCGATTTGAGCGAATTGAGTCGCAGCCATTAGACCCCAAAGTCGTTGATAAAGCATGGCGAGAATCATGGAAAGATTACTTGATAATCGGCCTGGCAACATTACTCCCCTCTATTGATGTATATACCGCCAATTATGCGAATCCATACTTGTATGCCGTGATAGTATTCTTGACCTGGATTTACAGGTTTGCTTATCCCGCATCAAATCGTATCGCCAAAGGTGCAGGACTCACACTTGGCGATAGGAACATCGGTGGTGAGATGATGAGAGGTGTTCTTGGTTGGTTCTTCCGATTGAACATACTCCTGTCATTGGCAACAATCGGAATCCGGGTCATCAGTGCTATCTCTGCAGGAAATCTCGTCGGCTTATTCAGCTTCTATGTCAGTGGCCTAGCGCTTGCTTTTCCGCCAATTATTTTTGCCATTCTCCTCTTGCCTGTTTCGGAAGACTTCGCAATACTGCTTTACAGCAAAGTATTCCATGGTTTGGCTGACTTCAGGAGAAATCTGGGCTCACTAAATATAGGTGGACTACTCAGGACTATGGGTGCCGCTGTATTGACAGCTGGTATCGTGCTAGCGGCCTATATGGGGGGCATATTTGCAGTCACAATAAACTTCGCGGTTTCACATGGACTTGGGTTGGTTTTCTTCCCTGGACAGGTTGACAGTGTTGTGGCCCATATTATGATGAATGCAGTCAATAATATGATGCTAATATCTCCAACGATTTGGACGTTGATGATTCTAATTATCCCTCTTAGCATGCCACTATTTCTTGGAGTTCTAGGGCATTATATTCAGAAGAGGACCACAGGTGGGACAGAATGGTTTGCGGCAATATCCGGGTTTATCGTATCAGCGGTGATTTGGTGGCGATTGCCAGGAATGGATTATACCCTGGGAGCAGCTGCAACACCAGCTGAGCTCGGCGGAGCTGTTTGGTACCGGCTTCGCCCAATTGTTATACCTCCCATGGATACTGACATTATCATTCGTCTTTCATATCAATTTGTCTTTGCACTACCACTATTCATATCGGCAACTCTGTTTGTCATGTATTATCTCAGGTTCAGGGAATCGTATCGAGAAGAAGTCGGACAACTAGCTACTCCGCTACTGAATGTGCATTCCAGAGATATTCGTGATACCGTTGTCATGTTCGCAGGTGGCATAATTGGCTCTATTCTGGGAGTCGTTTTATTGTCTGCATTCATCGATCCGGGTCAATTGCATTATCTTATTTTCAGTCTTATCAGCGAAATCGGGAATCCTGATGGGCTTGAACTCGTGTTGGCAGAGAGCGTCAGCTTGTTTGTAATTGTGGCGGAACACAATATTATCCGAACGTTGCTGATGCTGATTATCGGACCCCTCTTCTGGACTGCAGTGCTATGGCTCGTAGCAGCAAAAGAGAAGACAAAGAAACAAAAATACTCAAGCTATCTTGCTCTCCTCTTAGTTATCATGGCCGGGATTGCCTCTTACCTTTGGACAATCATGGATGTCGCAAATGGGCTGATTACTCCTGCAGTTGATTGGTTTGACCCCAATTGGCCTTGGACCTTCGCAGCACATCTGGGATACAGAGCAGCTATCATATATGGGATCATCTTTGCTGTCTATGGATTAGTTTTTGTTGCTAGTCATGTTACCAAAGGTAATGTGAATGGTTGGTGGTTCCCTCCACTTGTGTCGTTGTTTGCATTGGAATATTTCATCTATGATGACCAATTCACGTACATTGCCTTAATTGTCCTGCCAATGATTCTGGTAGCCCTCTACAAAATAGTCTATGGTGGACGACCCGAAGTAAAACAAGAAGACCCTCTGATAACATACATCAGATTCAGCTTAATGGCACTGGCCATTTCTGAGGTATTGTCCACTGCCCTGTGGGTTGCAGGACTTGGCACAATCAGAATAATCACCGGGCAAAACGTTCTCTCCTATTTAATCAGCATTCTGCCCCACGGTGTAGTAGAAATCCCAGCTTTCCTGTTTGCAGCTGCTGCATCCATCCGGATTGCCAGAGATTTGGCCCCAACTATAGTGGAGGAAAACTGGTCCGAGCTGCCTGGCAAGACCAAAGATTTGCTATTTGACGGAAGAACTTGGAGAACCTATATTCTGGTGATTTTCTTCCTGCTAATAGCCGCGTTGATAGAGGAGAACGTAACGCAACTGATAATGATCTTCTTCTAGACTTGAAAACCACGCCAATGGTCATTATTTCCATTGGCATTCTTCTTTTTTTCATGCCCCATCCATATATTCCGGTCATGTATGTGTTACATATTTGATTAAACAATCGTAAGTATATCAGACATTAGCTTATATTCTGAAAAGAATGACTTTGCATGCAAGTATAATGAAGCGCGCCTAATGTACACTTGTTTCCATTACTATTCGTATCTTCACGCCAAGATAAAGTGATGTCAGACAAAACCTAGACGCGTAAGGAGACTTAATCATGCAACTAAGAGAACACAAGCGTGCATTCATCTCAGTAGTTGCTATTGCAATTTTCTTCATTTCTACGGTTTCTGCGGGCTCGGGCTTCACCCCGTATACTCATTCAGAGGCGCCCCTGCAAAAATCGATTTCACCTCAGGCAGCATGGCCTGATAGAGGTTACACAGACGCACAAACCGAATCTGGAACAAACGTCTGGTGGAAAGAAAGTTCCAATAGTACTAGTGAAGAATGGACTTGGGAACACCGTAATTGGCTATTCGGACCTGAACCCACCTTTGAGATATATCATGAAAATGGGTCTTTGATCGACAAGGACGGATATGCCGAAATCGGAGAGGATTTGAATATTGTAACTACTGTCCCGAAGAGCATCTTGACTGAGGGTGCGGAATTGGGTGCAGTAGAATTTCGTGGGTGGTTCATGTCACCTGACTGGAACTATTCAGCCAGTTTTAATCTACGATTTACAGCCAGCGGCGATGAGTGGAACCCTGTTTGGGATGGCTATTCTCATGAATACAACGCCACAGATGACTCTGGCGGCTGGGAGAGTGACCCATTCATTGACCTGAAAACCGAGCAGTGTACTAATACCTCAGACAGTCAGATGTATATCATCACATTCGTTGTTGAATTTACCAGTAACTCTCCACTTGGACTATACCAAACTGAGCTCAGTGTAATGGACACGGACTGGAACTGGATTGGCTCTTACGGCTACGCCAGTGGTTGGGAATTCCAAGGACTTGCAGTGGGCATGCCTCCAGAAGAAGCGTGGACATGGTCACAGGGAGGCTCTTATACCCTCCAAAAGCAGGACATGGAAGGAGACCCATTGTACTCCGTTAGCCGAGGCAACGACTTCAGGATGCGATTCAATGTATCCGGAGAAACTCCAGAATATGTGATGTTAAAATTCCGGATTCCTGGGTGGATTGATACCTGGGTCAATGTTACAGGATGGCACCAAGAACAGGTTACAGAGACTGGCGGCTGGGAGTATGACGAGACCCTTGATACCTATGTATGGAACCCGTCAATTGAAGTGACATACCTAGAGGAGGTCTATGGTCCCTATCAGCAACGAAAATCTATGGAAACTGGATCTTGGACTGAAGTTAATGTCAATGTTCTTCATGAGGAATATGATGAGAACGGATATCTCGTGAATCGCTGGGTAGAGAATGAAACCCATTGGGTCGAGAAACAGTACATGTTCGTTTACAACACATCCGGATCCTCACCCACCTTCAACACATACTTTGGCTATACCTACTGGGGCTATCGATATGATACCTATCAGCCCGACCTTCAAGAATGGAACGAGGAGATAATGGTCTTTGAGCCTGTTCCCGAAGATATGCCGATATTCTATGAACTCAATGAAACGGAATGCAATGCGATTTCCACAAAACTTGGTTTGACTGTAGATTTTGTTGGCCACTTCACTAATAAGATGCCAAAGTCCACAGAATACTCATACTTCCGCTTTGACGATGAAGTCATGGGTCCAGAGGGATGGCGTTATTACCCAGATGTCTGGGGCGATGGCGCCCGGCAGACCTATACCGAGTATGAGATTGCAAAGCAAATCGCAATTGAAACACCCGTGACTCTAGCCAAGATTCTAAACGAAGATGGTTCCTCCCCCGATGGGTGGATGTTTGCTGTTGAGAAGGGCGAGAACTTCATGGTTCGAGGAAGACTCCAAGGAGGCGGTGATGTAGCTGCCGATATTGACGGAGCACGGTTCACTCTAGAAGCCTATGATAGTACTTGGAGCGAGGAGGAATGGCGATGGAGTCGTCTGGTGTATCAAATCACCTATGATGAGTTTGGCATCCCAACCTTTGAAGCATTCAATCGAACAGAGAAACAGAACTATACTTATGGCAAGTACATGGATTGGGTCGAAGTTGAGATTGAAGGCTGGCACTATGTGTATAACTCGACTACCAACACGTGGGAGTGGCAATTTGGTAATTACACCGATTGGCAGTGGACCGAAGTGGAAGGATATCACTGGCAATGGTGGTACTACAATCAAAAAACTGGTGAGTGGCAGACCAACTGGATCAAAGAGAAGAGCGATGCCACGAAGGTGGCAGCCGATTTCTGCACCACATCGGATTATCAGAACTGGACTGATGGTGGCGATCTGTACATCTCATTCCTGGTGAATATGAGCCAGACTGTACCGGACACCAACTACTGGTGGAATTATGCCTTCCTTAACAACAGCTGGTACGAGGACTACTCAAGTGAGTATGGTCTTCACGAAGTTTATTCATGGGATCGGGACTGGGTGTATTCGTTCGAATATAATAGTGAGCGAATCTACATGGATCCATGGCAGCATGATCAGCTGGCATACTATAATGACACTCTATGTACCAATGAGGGGTCCGACTTCCTTCTAGGAGAAGAGAAACCCTACATTGAGATAGATAATGAGAGGCTTCCAATCAAAGTTGTTGAGAACTTCGATCCTTGGTCCGGATATACTTGGGAGACCATGTTCTTCTATGACTATTGGGACCCAGAAACCGGTAAGGACTACTACTACTACGAACTTACCGACGGCACTAAGATTGCTGTGACCTATACAGATGTTTTGTATCTCTATAATGTGACACTTGGTACTGGCCAGTCATTCCTCACTGGAAGAGAATGGGATGAGGGTTGGAGCGTAGGTGGTACTTACTACTACACTTGGATTGACACGGATGGTATCGTCCATCAAGGTACTAATTGGGACAACTATGCGGCAAACAGTCCATACGTCACTGTTCAGTTACACGAGAAGATTGAACTTGACTTCAGAGAGGAGAAGTGGTACATTCGTTATGGAGTGGACGACATCAAGTTGCTCAAGGAGCATTGGAGGTGGGATAGTCGCACTAGCAAATACTACATGACAGATATTGACGGCAATCTTTACTCTCTAGACTACAATAGCACAGATGGATGGTACTACACCACTATTGGTGGTTCCTACCAGAGGATTTCCTGGCCAAGACAATACTATGAGGTGGAGTACGAAGGCTCCGAGATCATGGTGACCACTTGGAATGTTCGCCGCGCATGGTATCATGAAGATGGTGGGGCCAAACACGAGATGCCCTATTCTGGAGCCAATGCTGAATGGGTCTGGCACCTAGATAACACCGAGAGTTCTGGTGGAAAAGTCTTGACAACCAAGTCAGTTGTTTACGATGGAAATAGCTATCCCGTATACAACACCACCGATGTGGATTTCTTTACGAATATCAATAAAACTGCTTGGCGCCTTATGGATTCCTATCAAACCTATAGCTCAGCAAATGGAACTCCCATATGGGACCCAGACGTGATTGGATTCACCGCTAACGTAGGTACTCTGGACAATACACTTACCTTTGACTTTGTTGAGTCAATCCAGTATAACACCTCCACTTCAGATGGATACCCAGACGATTATTTTGATGGAACTGGGAACCGATACATCACCCTGTTCAATGATACTGTCTGGAATGTGACTCACACAGAATTGGTTGTTGTACATGAGTATGATATGTCTGGCAGCCCTCTGTACTCCTTAATGGAATGGCCATATTACTATGAGGAGGGCAACAAGTCCCTCTACTACTATGAGGCATTGAATGGTACTTGGTGCAACTTCACCGAGTACACTGAACTGCCAACGGTCGCATCACATAATGCCGAAGTGTACTATAATGGCACCCACTGGGTACTCGGCTTCATGGGTACGGAATATATTGATCCTGGCATGGGCATGCGCATCTATACTTGGCGCGTGATGAATGCAACCTATCCTACAAACCTGTACCTGGAGCCATACAGCAATGCCATGAGAATCTACAATTTCACTTACGAGGGAACGGAAGTCATGGCAACGGCTCATAGAGAGAATATCTATAGACAGCGACAGCGCTGGGGTCATGAACTGAAATATGGACCTAACCCCATTGTCAGTACTGTCTACAAGAATATCTATGATCTAGTCATAGGTGTCCCTGAGTGGGGAATGTGGGGTGTAAAGAGCTGGACTGTTGATGATGAAACAGGTGCTCTGGACCTTGATGGTGATACTGACACCACAGACGACCAGTACTATGTACTCGAATTATACGAGTCCAAGGAGAACTTCACCCATGAGTGGGACCGGCTTGATGTCAATATCAACTGGGATCCAAATGTCACTCAATATGGCGATGAGATGAATATCCACTCCTGGATGGGACTGGACACATTCACCTGGAGCTATGAGTGGAATCAGACCTTCTACTGGTATCATGCTGATGACATGACCCAACTTGGTACGGCCGAGATGGATGATGTTAAGGCAACTATCCTGACTGAAGAGGGCGACCCGCGTCCGGGTTACTGGGACATCTCATGGATGGCGCAGAATGTAACCTGGCAAGATATTATCGCGGAGGCTGAAGCTAACGGATGGGATTGGGTCACCTCGAATGAGCAATCTTGGACCTGGCTGAGCTTTGGAATCGATCAGCACTACGGTACGTCCTATGTTGATGGAGAAGTTGACCACTGGCTCCAGGTTGGATTGCACTACGAATACAGCGGCCTTATGATCTGGGAAGATGAGAACACCAATGACGTCATGGATGTCGACCTCACCAACCCAGGAAGCGGTGAGTTATCTCATTACTTGATTCCGACCTCTGTTGGCAGTGTATCATTCGTCAAACCTGGTGAAGCCTATGGTAACTTCAATCTAACGGACACTATGCATTTGGGTTTGGAAGATGAGGTCACTTGGGGTGTGACATTCACAGAAGTAAATGGCACCGTGTTCCCACTGACCTTGCATGGATACTGGGGATGGTACAGTGGAGCTCAACAGACATCTGACCTTCGGACTTTCGATGAACGTCCAACGAAGGTTACAGTTGATGAGCTGTCGTTCCTCGTCCACTTCCAAGGCTACATCAATGAAACAGCTGGCGCTATGAACAATTATGCTGAGATAAAGGTCGACAACTATGTTGGCAATTGGGATGTTCATCGCATTGGTGGTCGTGATAATCTCGAGAACCGTTCACTGGCTCTGAACTACTTTGCTGACGTTCGAATGTCTGACTTTGCTTTCAAGGCCAACGGCTCCTTTGCTGACAGTGAGAGCACTGTGAGCTCGGACCGATTCGAGCTCGAAACTGCTGGCGCCAAATTTGCGGAGATGATCATGGGCGGAGTGAACTACGACTGGTCCAAGAATACAACAGCTCCCTATGACGTACTGAGTTACACCACACCGGTCGGGACATTCCGACAGGCCTATGAGTCTGATTCGGGTCAGTCCGCCACAGCCTGGACTTTCACGAATAGTATGTATTACGTAACCATTGGCTTTCCAGAATGGGAGGGCTACAGTGTCTATCAAGACCCAGTCTTCGTTAGCTACACGTCGAACACAGGTACTGATATGGGTCCCGGACAGGTGCAATTCGGTGCTTTCAGCATCAGTCCAGCTGTTCCATCAGAATCTGACGCAGTCACTGTCAGTGTGGATATTTTCACTGCTGATGAAATCTATGGTGCAGACTTGGTGTATACAACTGACCAAGAGAACTGGGATTCAGTTTCAATGTGGAATTCCGGAGGCACGACCTGGACTGGAGAGATTCCAGCCTTCCCAGATGGTACTCAGATCTGGTACAAGGTCACTGTTCACACAGAATCCGGATCCTATGAGTCCACTGTGAACTCCTATATCGTAGGCCAGGGCGTGGTGACAACAGGACCAACATCGCCGACAGGTGGTATTTTTGAGGCATTACCCACAGAAATCCTTGTACTTTTGGGCGGGTCCGTTGTGGTCATTGCGATAATAGCTCTGCTAGTGATGCGTAGACGTCGATAGAAGAATAAGAGGGGACTTGTCCCCTCACTCTCTCCTTTTTTGCTAATTTCTGAAAGTTAGTTGGATTATCCAAGAATACTATCTTTCAATTTTTCATGGAAGAACTCAATTCCAGAGAGATGTGCCTCGTATACGCTAATGAAGGCATCATATGATATCCCCTTGACGGGGACCGCATTCCGAAGTACTATGAAATCATTCTTGTTAATCCCAAAGGATATCTCGACCACTTTTGCATTTGTTCGCAGCAGTTTCTCACAAATACTACTTCTCTCATTAGATTCTAGATGAGAAATGTCCATGAGTTCAGTTGTTAGGGTAACCCAATTCTCTCCTGGAAAAACCTCTATCTGCTTGGTTTCAGTGCGACCTTGGGGCACTAGACTGAATGTCTTCCTCCCCTGCTCTTCAAAATTGAGTTCGAGCCGCTTTAGGTACTCTTTGGCAATATACCATGTTGAGCTCATGGTTTAAACCTCCAGTTGTTCTGCCAATCCATGCCTACTAGTGATGACTTAGCAAATCCGTGTGAATACTGGTTCAGAATCTAGTAAAAATCTTCGCTTTTTCAAAATTATCTCTCAGGCCATCAAGAATTGGAGGCGATTTTATGCTCAAATCAAGAAGGAAGAGTTAAGGATGAGATACATATGAAGTTGGATGTTGACTGCTGACCGTAGTCACGCATGAGTATGAGGGTAGATGAGAAATGACTCCAAAGAGAACCAAAGCTAAGAAATCAGAAATGGAATATACCAAAAAGAAGATTTTGTCGGATTTGAAAAAACGGGATTTGGAGCAGTGGCAAGAAGCTTCGAAATCTTTCAGACCACTTAGTTACAAGAGAGAAACCCGAAAAAGCTGGTTTGAGCAGAACAAATCAAAATTGGATACAGCTAGAGAAATCGTGGATTTTGTCTACGGTTGGAATGAAAAGCTCAAAAAGGATGAAAAACTGAATTCGTTATCAAAAACGGTAATCAGAAATGTCATGGTTGATGTAGTCCGAAGCATGCAGGAGGATGTGGGAATTGAACATTACAGGCTGAATACCGTTAAGGCTGCAACCTTTAAGACACTCGTCAATTTCGCTGACAATCCGTCAACCCTTGAAGAAGGCCCATATGAGGGAAAGAAGAAGCTTCCCAAAGACAAAGGGTATGCGGCCTTCGGGTATGCTGGGCGCGGTGACGCTGGCAGGGGAAGGGTGGAACACAGAAGTTTCAGATATATTGAGTTCACTCAATCTGTCAGAAATAGTTTATCTGGAAGCATTACTTTGGTATGACTCACTGCTAGGGGATGAAAGGGACCATTGGGAACAATATGCAAAAACATTGAGAGACAAACCTTGGAAAGAATGCAGCTGTGAGATTTGTACTAATGTGGGGGTTGAAGTCATAATCTTTAGAGGGAACAATAGAAACCGATGTCGTGGATTTCACAATACAAAGATATTCTATGAAGAACTACAGGAAATCATTAGAAAAGGTACCCTAGAGAGGGGACAGACTTTCCTAGGTTATTTTGGGCAATGATATCTTCCAAGGTTAGTCGTTTTCTGTTCTCGAATTCCACGAAATTTACGTGAAATAGATATTGATTTATGTTGCGAATTCTCTGAATTTAATGGAAGAAGGAAGTGAGTGATTTGGCCTGGGAAGTTAGAGATGACCAAGTTCCATTCAAGAACCAGTATGTTTCGATTGCAATAATCCTCCTAAATGTGGCCATGTTCCTGCTGCAAATAACCGATCCTTCTGGGCGGATGTTGATTGAGCTCGCATTTGTTCCAGAATCATTCTTCAGGAGTGAAGAGCTCTGGACCATCTTCACATCCATGTTTATGCACGCAGATATAACACATATTTTCTTCAATATGCTTTTCTTTTACGTGGTTGCAGATGATACTGAGAATGCATTGGGGCACGGATTTTTTGCTTTCACGTACTTCGCATCAGGCATATTTGCAACATTATTACATGCTGGCTTCACCCTTGTTGCCCCCGTTGCGCTTGATATACCACTAGTTGGCGCATCTGGTGCAATTGCTGGTTTGATAGCTGTATATGGCTTGCTATTTCCCCAGAGACGTCTGAATGTTCTCTTAGGATTCTATTTTGTGAGAATGAGCGCAAAGAAATACGTAATCGTCTTCGCCCTTATGCAGCTCGTGTTTGGATTTCTGCTCTGGGGATCTTCTGCTACAGCTTATTTCGCGCATCTAGGCGGGCTTATCGCGGGAGGAATCTGTGGACTGGCCTATAGATCCATGAATAAACATCATGAACAAGGGTACTACTCCACCTGGTAAGGATTGGATCTGTTTTTACGCTGTTAATCCCGCTTATATCCGTCTGATAAAATTGCATGAGAGGGATTGCTATGGCTATCAAAGACAGGACGTTTGATTGGGACCGAGATTTTGAATTGGTGCGCCAATTCTTAATAGAGACTCATAAAATCCAACCTCTCTTGAATTGGATTCCAACCAGATTTGAAAATAGGAAATTTGGTCCCTGTGGTCCTGTGTATGAAGATGATGAGAATAGGTTCGTACGCATCTGGGAAGATACACGAAAATCCAAATCCGCACTAACACCTATCGTAGGTGTAGGAATATTTTCTCCTCCCAGCGAAGGCTATGTCAACATACATCCACAATATCGGAATATTGAACGGGATATTATTTCATGGCTAGAAGCTCAAGCAATACAAAGTGGAAATGGAACCTCAAATGCTGGGGAACTGGGCTTCTTTGTTCGAGAGGATAACGGGCATTTGATTACTCTCCTTGAAGGCCTAGGCTATCAAAACAAAGGTCTCTACTCGCACGACAGAGTCAGACCGTTGGATTATCCCATACCGGAATTCGAAGTCCCTGATGGTATGGAAATTCGTTCTGTTGACATTGTGGATGAGCTAGACAAGTATCGCGCCGCCCAAGGTTCTGTCTTCAAACATTGCCTATCCATGACCATCGATAATGCTCGAATCTTCAAGAGCGCTTCATTCTATAATCCCAACTTAGATATAGCTGTAGTCACAGAGGATGGTGATTTTGCGGCGTTCTGCACAATCAGAGTAGACCCTGTTAGCGGGATAACAGAATTCGAGCCAGTCGGCACTCATCCCGATTATCGAAAAAGAGGATTAGCGAAAATACTCATTGCAGATGGGTTACGCAGAGCAGAAGACCAAGACATTTCATTCATGTGCGTACCCGGTGCCAATCCAACGGAAGCGGCCAGTAGGCTCTATGGCACAATGGGTTTTGAATTGACTGCGCGTGAATATCATTGGTCAAAGACCCTCGCCTAAAGACCTAACAAAGAATGTTGGGTGATTCTGGTCAAATAGCCACGTTCCTTCGCTAAGGCTTACTTATCATGGAGGATGCCCATGTCTTTGAATAAACCGTGCGATAGCTTCAGGCCCAGTTCTACCAAATGCTTTGTCTAACGATTTCTTACTCAGGTAGAGAATTGATGGCCTTCCATGACAGCAATTGAATTTGTTCGGGGTCCTTAGCAATTCGGTAAGAAGATTGCTGATTTGTTGATTATTCAACCCTTGTCCGGCTCGAATGGCTGAATGGCACGCGGTGATTCTCATTACGCTGTCCATAAATCCCTGTCTAGCACTATCTAAATCGATTTCTAATAGCCTATCAACGAAAGCAAGTATATCTTCTCTTGTAGCTCGCGAACCGAATACATCTGGTAACGTAGAAACCAGAATCTCATTGCCCCCAAAATTGCCAACGGAAAAACCTAGCTCGTGCAACTCATGTGAAATATCAAGAATCCGTTCCTTATCAGGCGGGCTCAGTTCCAGAACTAAGGGCTCCAACAACTCCTGGATTGGTATTCGATTCTCCTGTACCCTGCTCTTAAGCTGTTCATATAGAATCCGTTCATGAGCGGCATGCTGGTCAATCAGGAGGAGGTTATCGTCCAGTTCTACGAGGAGGTAAAGATTCTGAAATTGACCTAGGATTCGAAATGCACCTTGAATTTCATCCATGGTTTCCAGAATATCTGGTTCTAGCTTCTGTGAATCCAAAACAAGCTGTTCCGAGACTGTTTTTTGTTGGGCACTTATACCCATGCTTGTTGGAGAAACCCCTTGTTTCCCTGTTTCGGTTGCAGATTCCGAGGGGGCTCTTCTCCGCTCTAAGGTATTCTGTTTTCCTTCTTGATAAGATGCTTTCCCAATTGCTCTCTCGACTGCTTCACGCATCATAGTTACAATTTTGTCGATATCTTGGACCCTCACTTCACGTTTTGTAGGGTGAACATTCGCATCAACCATCTTTGGGTCCAGTCCGATATCAATACAACAAACGGGGAACCTTCCCTTCATAAGTAGAGTTGAATATGCCTGTTCAACTGCCAAGCTTAGTCTATCATCCGTGATGGGCCTCTTGCGAACTGAGAAATACTCTCTCCCTCTGTTTCCTCTTGAAATGGGCGGCTTGGCGACGAATCCCGATATCACGACTCCGTTTTCCTCATGCTGAAAATCAATAAGATGCTTGGCAATATCAGATCCCCAAAGGCAAAGAACCCGGTCTCTAGGAGTTTGGTTGGGAGGGCATTCAAATGCCAAATTTCCATCACGAATCAGTCTGAATCCAACATCATTTCTTATGATTGCGTGACCGGCCACTGTTTCATATACTCGGTGACTCTCAACTCTTGGATTTGACAGGTGCTTTCTTCTTGCTGGTACATTCTCGAATAGGTTAGTCACAGTGACAGTAGTGCCGGCAGGTCTGGCTGCGTCCGAAACAGATGGAATTCCTCCTGCCTTCGATTCGATTCTTGAGCCAACTTGTTCGTCAATATGACGAGACGTAATAACAACGTTAGCCATGGATGCAATGCTCGCTAGAGCCTCACCCCGGAATCCATAGGTGCGAACTGATTCAATATCCTCCTTTGTCCTTATCTTGCTTGTCGAGTGCCGAAGAGCACACAATGGCGCATCTTCCTTCAGAATTCCCTCTCCATTGTCTGAAACATTAATTCGTTCGATGCCTCCGGATTCTATCTCAATCGTAATAGATGTGGCATTTGCATCAAGCGAATTCTCGATCAATTCCTTTACAATCGAGGCCGGATTCTCCACAACTTCTCCAGCAGAAATCAGCGAAATGAGTGAGTTATCAAGAACCTCTATCTTGCCCATTCAGACACCTCTCTAGCCAGATGCGGAATACATTAGCTCTCCACCAACAAAGGTCATCTCAATCTCTACATCTTTTATCCTTGCAGGCGAAATCTTCATGATGTTGTGGCTAAGAACAACAAAGTCAGCTCTCTTACCCTCCTTGAGACTGCCTACAGTCTTATCCATGAAAGATGCATATGCGCTCTCAAGGGTATAACACCGAAGTGCCTCTTCTACATCGAGTTTTACACGAGAGTTGGAACTGGTGGTAGCTGACCAAATTCCATACAAAGGTCCAAGCGGCATTCCATCAGAACCGAAGCAGAGCCTAGCACCATTATCCAGAACAATCCGGAAGTTGTTCATCAATTCCGTTCGTTCTTTCCCAAGTCTCTCAACATACAAACCATCATCTTGTTGCCATTGTCCTACAAAGTTGGGTTGCATTGAAAGAATCAACCCTAAGGATGCGGCTCTACGTATTTGGTCCTCAGTTATCAGTTCTACATGCTCGAGTCTATGCCTTTGAAACCTCGCAATCTCCAATTCCTCTTCAGAGAGGGACTCAAACACATTCAAGACCATCTCAATAGCTCTATCTCCTATGGCGTGAGTTACTGTTTGTATGCCTGATTTTACTGCAGTTCGAATCCGATGTCTGAGCTTTCGTTTGGTCATCAGTAGCATTCCAGTATTTTCCTTCTGATTGCGATATGCCTCCGATATCGCTGCAGTTGCTGCTCCTATTGATCCATCAGTAAATATCTTAACACCACTAATTTTGCACATGGGTGTGCCCATCCCTGAAGTTATCCCGAGTTTTACAAGGTGGTTCAGCTGTTCACATGGAATATTGACGACCATTCTGATTGCTAGGTTGTTTTCTTTTTCAGCTTCCCTTATGGGGCGCAGCTGACCTTTAGCAATATTATCAACTGCAGTAGTAATTCCCGCTTTGGCAGCTATTTTCGTTCCGGCTGCTGCTCCCTCTCGAATTGTTTGTTCATCAGGCCGAAGTTTTTTTGTCATGCCTTCAATATCTCGGAAGACTCCAGTGGGCTTTCCCTTTTTGTCTTTGACGACTCCCTCAAGCTCTGGGTCAAAACCAAGTTTTTCAATCCCTATTGTGTTTACCGACAGAAGGTGACCATCAACACGTACAGCGGCGACTGGTTTGCTGCTACTAACCTTATCAAGGTCTTTTGCCGTCAGGTATCTTTTCTTAGGCCATTTGCTTTCATCCCAACCCCATCCTTGGACCCATTCCCCTTCTTCATATACCGGCTCCGCATCAGAAAGCTTGGCGACGGCATCCTCGATTGATTTTGCGTTTGTCAAGTCAACGTGAAATGATCTAATCCCTGAGCTAGTGAGATGTGTATGACCATCGACAAATCCCGGAACCACCGTCTTCCCACCTAAATCAACAACACGCTTTGCGGTCGGAATCAGATCCATTACCGTTTCGTCATCGCCTACAGCAATTATCTTGTAGTTCTTTGATGCAAGAGAAGTTGCTCGTGGTCTCTCAGGATCCATAGTCACAATATTTGCGTTGATAATGACCAAGTCCGCTTGTAGCTCCA
>SDNP01000032.1 GCA_004524445.1 Candidatus Thorarchaeota archaeon
TACGTTGCTCCTCAATGGATGTTTGCCGCCATGGATAGCATACGTGAGAACGACGTATCTTTGAATATTGGTGATATTATGAAGCATCTGATGTCCCAGGATAGATTTCGGAAACATGGAAAAGAAGTCAAATCCATTGTCGATAGGATCGCGAAGGAGAATGGATTGTGGACCTATTCTGAAAATGCTGAGGCCGAAATGGAAGTATTAGAGGACTCCAGTGACTATATGGAATCTGAGCTGCAGATGGATATCAAAATTCATCCAGCCGATAATCCCAACTATAATCCACAAAACAAGGCACGATTCGCGCTACCTGGAAGAGTTTCTATCTTCTTAGAATAGAACCCTAACGCCGAGTCACCGATTGAGCAAGGACCTCCTGAAAGTCCGCTCCCACGGTCAATAGCTGCTTAGCCTCTTTGACAATAATTTCAAATCTGAATATCAAGCCAAGATGCGTATTACTCCAGTAGAAGTATTCAGGCAGCTGAACAAACTTGAACCGCCACTCTTTGCACAAGCTGTCAAAAATTTCACGAATCTCTTGAATAGAATGATCACGATGCACATGTATATCAAATGTATAGCGAAAAATCTCGTCTCCCTTCGTCAAATACCTCAGTTTCTCGACCGCCATGGATACTCTACTCTCATAGTCTTGTTCCTCGATCCATTCTCGCCCGCGATTTGCCATGTAGTCATCAATGCGAATCCTGAAGTTTGTGACCTCCGATTCTAACACTTTGGTGTTGGGGACGTACTGCCTGTTATAGTCGGGTAACAATAGCCTTGTGTAATTCAGAGTGACTTCAAGCACAATCCCCTCCAGCGTTCCAATCCTAACATAATCGCCTACACGAAAAGGTCGAGCGGCGAGAACATAGATACCGCTGACGAGATTACTGAGCGACTTGGAGAATGCTAGACCAACCGCAGTTCCGATAAGAGCGCTCAATGCAATCAGTTCTTGACCAAAAGCCAGATTTGTCACAGCAAGGACGGCAACAAAGGCAATCCCAAAGAAAATGAGCCTAATCAGGAAAATAAGACCCGCTCCAGCCTCTCGGGGCATTCCCACCTTTCTGAATGAAATTTTGGTCGCTCTAACGGTGGCCAGGTATATGATGTAGATGAGAATCAAGAATGGGAGGATAGCTATGAATTCCGCTGACCCCCCTAATCCAATCGGGGTTAGAAGACTCCTTATAATTCCAACGAAGCTTTCCCATGGTCCTTGTTGCATCTTAGTTCTCTCCCAAACGCTATAGCAAAAGAATCACCCTATGTTAAAGCCTTCTCTCGTTCCGATATCCCTTATTCTGGCTCTCAACACAAAGCCGCTGGTCGACTATTTCTCTTTAACCATGAACTACTCTAACGAGTGCTTCTTGAAAGTCTGCCCCCTCATGCAGGAGTTTTAGGGGGTCTTCGACTATAATTGCGAATCCGAAGGCGACACCATTGTAGTCATTAGCACTATAATACATCTCTGGACTTGTCAGAAACTCCTTATCCCACTTCTGTACGACTTCTTCCAGTTTCGGTCTAACTGTACTGACCTCATATTGCCTGTGAACCATGACTTCGAATGTATATCTATAGACTTCTTCGCCTGTTGTGAGTGTCTTGAACGTCTTCATGGCTGTTCCAAGGTAGCCCTCTCGTTTCTCATCTTTTTCCTGTGTTAGATAATCTTCAGCTCTCACCCGGAAGTTGGTCAGCTTCGATTCTACAATGTCCGAGTTGGGAATCAATTCTGTTGTGAAGTCGGGTTTTGTTAGTCGCGTATAATTGAGGGTTATGTCACGTACGATTCCCTCCATAGAGCCCAGGCGAATGTAATCTCCCACCCGAAATGGCCTTGAAGCGAAGACGTAGAGCCCACTGACAATATTGCTCAATGAACGGGAAAACGCAAGGCCCACAGCAGTACCAGTCAATGCTCCAAACGCGATGACTCCTTCACCTGCCACGAGATTGGTGACTGCTAGTCCTGCAACTACCGCAATAGCGAAGAAAATCAATCTTACGATTAAGATGACTCCTGTCATAGCTTCTTTGGGAAGACCAGCTCTCCGGAATGAGATTCTGATTGATCGCGCAACAACTAGATAGGCAATATAGAGAATGATGAGGAATGGAACTATTGCAATATACTGTGCGTACGGATCAAGCCCCAATGGCTGGAGTAACATTGCCAAGAAGTTTACAAAATCCTGATATGGATTGAAACCCTGCATCATCATGGTTACACTCTGTTTCAAGAATCTATTAACAATAATTAAGGGTTATGATAGCCGGGTTGGGGAAAACAGCCGTTTAGAGGTAGTAGAAGACGTAGAAAGCTACGCCGCCCCCGAATGAATAGAGCCACAGAGCCAAGGCTGCATACATCAATCGTCTTGAACCACACAGTAACGGGTCATTATTCCTCATCTTGAACAGGAATCTACCTGCAAATAACAAACCTAGCCCAACAGTCACACTTCCGACGATGCTATGAACAATCGTAATAGATTGCCCAATGTCTCCGGTATATGGGATGAGCGCATCGATATTCACGATGAGTGATGGCGCCATAATAGTCAATACTGTGACCAAGTTGATTATGGTTGCAACGCCCATTATGATACCATGTACTCGGTATGGCTTTTTCTTTATCCAGCCTAGAACTAACATAATGACCAATGCAGCTTGGATAATCAAATTGATGTCATAGATCAATGCCGCTTGTGGTGAGAATAATCCCATTCTAATCAGCTTTAATAGATGCCTATGGTTTCCCTTAAATCCTTCTCACAACTGATACTGGAGAAGAAATAGTGAAAGGAGATATCCAGCGCCCCGGGCAGGGGTGTCCAACTCGGCTCACAACTTTACGCCGAGTCTTCATCCGCCGCTGGTCACAATCTCCTTCCTGGCTATCTCGCGACCCTCATCATCCACGATGGTTAGATGAGCGCCGCAGGATAGTCAGCAGTCGTAGCAGCGAACCACCATTTCCAGGAGGTTCAGCAGTCCTTCGGGTATGTCGTCTGTCATTTTTTTGTTCACTTCTCATATCATGGGGTCCGGTAAGTCCAGACTCTCGTGTTCCTTATTTTCGAAAACTTGCTTGGCTGTCTTTAGGAGGCTTTTCTCAAGCCCCGCGATGTTATTGTTTGTGGCAACTACCATATTCACCTTTGTGATAATGCCATTGTCATCAGTCCAATAGTGGTGGATGAGTGTTCCTCTCGGTGCCTCCACACAACCGACACCATTGCCTTTTCTGGGTTCTACATCCGTCAGCTTGACATCTGTACTAACGATATCAGGGTCATTAAGGAGACCTTCCATCTCTTCTACAGCTTGAACCATCTCAATGACTCGTGCCCAATGGTACGCAAAGGTCGCGTGTATCGGGCGTCCTAAGGCGTCACGCATCTCTTCAAGGGCTTCTTGTGCAATGGGTGTAGCCATTTTATCCGCCACATTGATTCTTGCTAAGCTGTTTGCTCTCCAAACGCCCTCTGGATATCCCTTCTGCTTATAGTACACATGAGTTGCATAGGAATGGTCAGAAACGTATTCTCCGTAGTATTTTCGGTAATGCTTTGGATTGAAGTCCTCTACTATCTTCCCATCGGGGTCCATCACTCTTAGTTTGCCATCATAAATTTCCAAGTTGCCTTTGTCATGCAGTCCAAGGTAATATGTAGGAACCACTGCGAGTTTGGTTATGGGGTCCCAGTAATCCTTCACGACTTTCTTGGCTAAATCAACAGTATCAAGGGTCTGTTGTTTCGTCTTCTCAATCCGTTTCAGGAATTCATCTCGCTTTTCCTCTGAAAATGGATTCAGCATTCCTCCTGGTGTTGCAGTCACGGGATGGATTGCTTTCCCGCCAACAGCGGCACACAGTTCCTGTCCGAACTTCATTACTTCAAGTGCCATCTTGCCTACATCTGGAAGGCTCTTGATTATATGGACAACATTTCGCTTTTCAGGCTCAGCAAACGGTCCCGCGAGAAAATCAGGTGCAGCAAGCGCAAAGAAATGCAAGGCATGACTACTGAATTGTTTTGCATTTATGAGTAGTCTTCGCAGTTTGATTGCAGCTGGTGGGGGCGTTACTTTCCATGCCGCCTCAACAGCCTTCACTGCTGCGAGGTGATGGGGTTCGGGACATATCCCGCAGATTCTTGGTGCTATACGTGGAGCCTCCTCAGCAAACCGGCCCTCTAAGAACTTCTCAAAGAAACGAGTACTGCTCACATTGAATTGAGCATCCTTGACTTTCCCATCCTTCCCCAAAACAACAGTAATTTCACCATGTCCTTCCAAGCGAGTCACTGGTTCAATTCTGATTGTCTTTTCGTCTTTCGTCATTTCTCTTCCTCTCTTTCTTTTCCCTTAATCTTCGAAAGGTACGAATCTGCATAATCTGTGAAATAGAATGAACCGATGGGATCTGGGAAGGCTGCCTTCAGCTCCTCCGGCTCCATCTCTGCAATGGCTCCCAACGCCGAGATTATTTTTGCACCGTGGTCCTTCACAGATGGAGGTGGACCGAAGCATCCTTTGCATGGTGTATTGACCGTTGGACACTGTGCTCCACACATTCCAATGGTTGCAAATCCTAGACAGAGATATCCTTGGTCCAGTAAACATTTGTCTGGGTCGATGTGACCCTCATGTGCACGATGAAACTTGGTGATGTGTTTGTCCTTCTTTTCCTTTGGACATTCATCACATACTGTCTTGGTGGGCAGCTCAAATGGTTGCCCCTTGATGAGAGCTGTTAATGCCTCAGCGGTGTTGTCACTCGTTGGAGGACAGCCGGGAAGCCGTACTTCAAAGGAAACGATGGATGGATTTGGTACAATGTGCTCAACAAATCCGGGCATGTTCTCGGTAGGAATTCTACCATCCTCGACGGTGTCTGCCTCGAGGAATTTTCGTCTTAGAAGCTCATCTAACGCCCATTGATTCCCAAGACCCTGTACTCCGCCGTAGACTGAGCAGGAGCCCCATGCTACCAAGACCTTGCTCTTTTTCCGCATGATCTTTAGTAGATGCTCGTCTTCCTTGGTTCTGCAGCTTCCTTCTACCATACCAATGTGAATGGAACCATCCGGCATGTCTTCAAGGTCTTTCAACTTGAAGTCCACCACTGCTGGCCAATACACAATCTCTAGTTCAGGTAAGACGTCCAATAAGCGAAGATGCAGGTCTACTAGTGCCTGGTCGCATCCCCAGCATGAAGTCAGTTGTGCAAGTGCTATTCTCTTGGTCATTTTAGTCATCCTTCATTGCTGGATTGGGTCCTAGCTTTTTGATTCTCTCTACCATTGCCGTCACGCCTTGGGTAAATACATCGCCTTCAGCCGCACTTGCCCACTGTAGATGGACACGTCTTGGGTCTATACCAGCTTCCTTCAGCATGCTCTGGAGTAAAACGAATCTCCCTCTCATCTTCAGGTTGCCGCTTGTATAGTGACAGTCGCCAGGATGACATCCACTGATGAGCACACCGTCTGCCCCCTGATTCAGCGCATCAAGAATGAAAACAGGGTCGATTCGCCCAGTACAATTGATTCTAATAATCCGTGCATTTGGGGGCATTTGCATCCGGCTCGTTCCAGCAAGATCTGCTCCCGCATAGCTGCACCAATTACAGCAAAACGCCAAGATTCGGGGCTCAAAGCCTGCTTGCCGCTCCTTTTCCTTTTTTGTGGCTGTCTTCTGACTCGCTGATGTCACGCTGGAAATGACCTCCTGCGGCCTCAACTGCTCGGAATGATTATTGATTATTAAGATTCTGTTTAGTCGCACTTTTCTTTGGGCAGAAGCAATCAAAATTTTCTATAGAACTATGGTTTTCAAACACATTAAGATATGAGCTCTCGCGATGAATTCTATCCGTCTGTACTAATATTTCATTCCTTGAATTTAGTAACAGTTTTTATGTCCCACTCCATCATCTATATGAGTTGTTGAGTCACAGTTGAAATGGTGATATGATTTGATACTTGCGTTCATAATGGCCAAGCTCGAAAGCGCGAAAGCACGGAACGTACTCGAAGATGTGAGGGAACTCGAAGAAGTGTCAGAAGCACATCTCATATATGGAGCATACGACCTCATCATCAAAGGGAACTTCAAGACGCCCGAGGCACTGAGTTCCTTCGTTGTTGATACTCTACGGAAAATGGATGGTGTGAAGGATACAGTAACAAATGTATGTGCCAGCCAGGAGTAGAGTACCAGCTGATTCACAGGAATTTTGCTCTTTCACTAATTTACTGGAAGATTTAGGCGTTTCAGGGTTTCCTTCGTTGGTAGTCCTGTTTCTGGGTCCCATCCTCGAATCTCATAATATTCATCAAGCATTTCGTTCAATTCCACAACCTCTCCCTTAGAGGGCCCCTTCGGTGCAGGCACGTCCGTGAGTCGCTTGGGAAGCTGATCATCTTTTCGAGTCACACCTCGTCTAGCGTTGAAGAGTCGATTGAGGTTGACTATTCTCTCTCCGATTTCTCTCAATTCTTTAGCAGTGAACTCAAGTCCGTTGTGTATCCTTAGAGCAACTACAACATCATCATAGTAGAACTCGGGTGGTATCTGAGTTCCATATTTGCATAACCCAACGCTCTCAACTACAACCATGTAGTTCTCTGACTCGGCAACCATGATTCCCTTGTATTTCGGATTCAGGCGCTGTGCCATCTCTGGAAGATACTCCTCTCCGAAACGCTCCTTTATTTCTTCATCAAATCCGACTTCATCTAAGACTGGGAAGGCGTAGAGATGGTCCGCACCTCTCGCCGCAGTGACTGCAGCTAGCCCCATTGATTTCTGGGCTCTCGGTTCTTGTCCGGCTATCTCTTGCTTCTTGACAGTCATCACAAATTCTTCAGAACCTCGGCCAATCTTTTCCGCTGCTCGTTGACTCCCCTCAGCAAGAACATCACCAAATCCCTCACGATGAGCAATCATTTTGGTTAGTTTTACAATCGCTTCATGATTTCCCCAACCGAGGTCAATCCCACCAGTATCCTCTTCTGTGATGAGTCCCTCGTCCCAGGCCTCCATTGCCCAGGATATGGTTGCGCCAAGGGAGATTGTATCCATCCCGTATTGGTTTGCCAAATGATGACTATATAGAATTGATTCTAGGTTCTCGTTTCCACAACGAGATCCGAGTGCGGATTGGGACTCGAATTCCGGTGAACCTCCCTCATAGCAATAGGGTCCCTTAGACACTCTTGTGTATCGACCACAGCGCTGCAGACACGCCCAGTCGGACCTTGGCTTAACAAGATAATCTTCAGTGATGGCTTCTCCACCAATCTTATCAGAACCCTCGAAGACACCTTGCCTCATATTGTATGAGGGCAGACGCCCGATGCTTTGCATCAATTCTATCAAGCTAGTTGTGCCATATTTTGCCCTGTCGGGCGTGAAGGGATTATCAAGCATTCGCCGGTGAAACTCGTCCATCCGTTTTAGATACACATCTGGTTCTGCAACCTCAATCTTGCCAGTCCCACGAATACAGATTGCTTTGAGCTTCTTTGCTCCCATAACTGCTCCAAGACCCGAGCGCGCAGAGGCTCTGTCTCGGTCATTCATAATGGCTGCAAAACGAACCAGGTTTTCCCCCGCCTGTCCAATGGCTAGTGTTCGACACCGTATGCCATGACGTTCTCTCAAAATATCATCTGTTTCGAAGACATCCTTCCCCCACAAATCACTGGCATCAAGAATCTCCACTTTCTCGTTTCTGATATTAAGATAAACCGGTTTTTCTGAAGCACCGGTAAAGAAGATCGCATCATAACCTGCAAGCTTTAGTTCTGGGCCCCAAAAACCAGCAGCGTGACTCTCGCCCCATATATCCGTTAGTGGTGAGAGTGCTGCAATGACGTGTCTCGATGCTTGCGGAAACATTGAGCCAGTTAGGAGGCCCGTTGCCATTCCCAGCACATTCTCAGGTGACAATGGATCTGTATCCGCGTCTGTTTGGTCATAGATGACCTTGGATAGAAGGCCCGCACCAAGGAGGTACTTCTGAATTAGTTCTTCATCAAGAGGTCTCTTCTCTATCTCCTTTGTCGTAAGGTCAATCCAGAGAATCTTCCCACCCACGCCCTTAATCATTCTATTCAGCACCTCCGTAGAGCGCGTCTTCGTGTTTCTCATATAGGCTTTTCAGACGACCATCCTTGTCTTTTCTCTCGAGACCCTCATCAGTGGTCATCCATATTGCAAACACAGGACATCTCTTGATGCATTGCCCGCATTGGATACATTTGATGGCTTTACCCGTATCGGGATTGATCTTTATTGCATCGTATGGACATGCCTTTATGCAATCACCATGACCTTTGCATTTATTCTTGTCAATGATGACAATTCCCTTTGAGTTTCTCCTGATGGCCTCCACTGGACATGCCTCAATACAGGGCGCATCTTCGCAGTTACGGCAGAATAGGGGGAAATCGAGTCCGTTTTCCAAGCGGACAACTCTATTCCTTGCCTGCTCTGGACTGATGACTTTGTGAAAATGCATGCTACACGTCATCGAACAAATCATGCATCCTGTACAAACTTCGGGGTCTCCAAATACGTATCTTCTCGTAGACATTCTGTCATACCTCTATAGGTGGATTGCGTCGCCCATCTTTTGGAACTGGCCATGTCCTGGCTTGATGGTTGTTCTGTCGTCTTCAAATACTTTGACACCTCGCACAAATGTCATAATGGGCGCCCCGGTCATCTCCATCCCTTCATAGAGGGTCCAGCCACATTTTGAAAACATCATATCTGCAGAGATTTTTTCCTTCTTGGTTAGGTCTACCAAGACCATATCTGCATCGGACCCAACTGCAAGTACGCCTTTTTTTGGATATAAACCGAAGAGCTTGGCTGGTTTGCTTGAAGTTACTTCAAGCAGGCGATGAAATGTCAAGCGATTCTTGTTGATTCCTTCAGACAGCAACACTCTGATTATCATCTGAACACCATCGACCCCCGCCCACGCGTTTCGAATATCATGCTCTCCCTCTTCCTTCTTCTCTATTGGGGCGGGTGCATGATCACTGACAACAATATCGATTGTCCCTCGAAGTAAGGCTGACCATAGAGCAGCTCTATCTTGTTTGCTCCTCAGGGGCGGATTCATCTTGCTCTTCGTACCAAGGCGATTCATCTCATCTCGATGGAATTGCAAATGGTGTGGACAGACCTCCGTTGTTACAAGATCTCCATTTAGCTTCGCTCGTTCAACGGAAACTAATGCCCCTCTCGTGGTGATATGCGCGATATGGAGATGCCCTCCTGTCTTCTTCAATATTGCAATATTACGGTCAACCGCTATCTCCTCTGCAATCTCTGGTCGGGAGAGTGCATGACTTATCGGAGCATCCCATTCTCCCTCCATCCTGCCAGAAAATTCGTCTAGTATATCTCTATCTTCAGAGTGAATTGCTAGGTGACCTCCATATTCAGAGGTCTCGCTTAGGGCTCTGACGATGGCACCAGTGCTTGCATAAAACGGCTCTGCAGTGAATGCCTTGAAGGCAGCAACTCCTGTATTGATAAGTTTGGGAATCATTCCAACATTGTCAGAAGTGAGCATTCCACCATAGAGTGAAAAATCAACGATTGACATGTCTTGTCCCAGTCCCACCTTACATTCAACTGCCTCCACAGTATCTACTTGAGATACCAGAGGCATATCGACAACTGTTGTCACCCCTCCAGCTGCAGCAGATCTGCTACCGGTGGTAAAATCCTCATGTTCCTCCATTTCCGGGTCATGAATATGAGCATGACCATCAATTAGGCCTGGTAGGAGGTATTTTTTCTCGGCATCAATAATTTCATCAGCCGGTGGCAAGTGCTCGTCAGAGGCGATAATCGCGATTCTTCCATTTGACACACCTACTCCGCCTCTTATTATTCCACTCTCAAGAACAAGTTTCGCATTTTTGATTACTAAGTCCAACTTTTTCATCTTTTATCCTCCTCCTACTGGTGGAAAGATTGCGATTGTATCCCCTAGCTCTAGCTCAGTATCACGGCCATCGAGAGTTTCTATCCTTTTTCCATTCACCATAACAGAAAAGAATCGTTTAAGCTCTCCAGTATCAGGGTCAAAGACAGTCTTCTCAAATTCTGGGCCGAGCTTCTTCTTCAATTTCTCTAAGAGCTCTCCAACGTTTGCTGCTCTCATCTCTACAGACTTCTTTCCCGCCTTCTCTCTTACAGTTGCAAACAATTTGACTGTGACCTCTGGCATCAGATTGCCTCGCCTATCTTCCTTGGTGAGATGAGATATTAATAATTCCCAATGGACTTTCTTGTTTTTCTTGACTACATCCATCTTTTCTCACTGTAGATGAACTTCGTAGCAGTTATAGGTAATAGTGGGGATATATTTTCCTGAGTAGACATTCCCCTTGGTACTGAGGCCATCTAGATGGAAATCATTGTCGTAGGACATCTGAGTAGAGATTTGATTATTACTCCGGATTATGAACGTGAAGCACTGGGTGGAGCCGCTGCCTATGCGATGGTCGCTCCCCACCTTGGTGCCCTCGGCGCAGGTATAGTATCAAGAGTGGGAGAAGATTTCGAACAGACATATATCGACGACCTCCGCGAGGCAAATCTGGATCTCACAGGTCTCCGGGTTTCTGGAGAGAAAACGACTCGGTTTGTCAACAAGTACGATAGGGACGGTAATCGTACACAATATGTCGAGGCAATAGCTCCTGAATTACGTGCCGCTGATTTATCTCCAGAGCATCTTGAAGCCAATATATTTCATTTCAGCCCGATTATTGGGGAAGTACACCCCAGCTGTATTGAGGCGGCAAAGACCTATGGCGCACTGATTTCACTTGATGTTCAAGGCTATGTGCGCGAGAATGATGAAGGAAAAGTAGTGCCCAAAGAATGGACGGATGCAGATCAAATAATACGGAATGTGGACATACTAAAGTGCGACAAAGAAGAAATGAAGCTATTTGCTGATGACTATACTGAAGAGGACAGTGCTGAAAAGATACTGAGTTGGGGTCCCCATGCCATTATTGTTACTAAGAACCAGGAGGGCTCAACCATCTATACCAGAAACATCCAGACTGATATCCCCTCTGTGGTGCCTGAGGACTATGTCGATTCGACTGGGTGCGGTGACACCTATGCAATTGCCTTTCTCCTTGAATACATGAGAACCGGTGATGTCAAACGAGCCGGGCTTTTTGGGGCTACAACATCCTCATTTAATCTGGAACATGTTGGACCATACTCTCTGCCATCACGGTCAGAGATCGAAGATAGGATGAAACAATATATGGAAGCCTGAACACCTAATTGGAAACGCTTTTCTTACCAACGATATTCTCTGAAGGAGTGCTGAGGTGACCCCTTGCTCGAAGACCTTGATAACTTGATGGAAATTGAAGAGATTGACTCTCTAATGGTTTCTGGAAATGCATTCGATAATCCGGATGTCTACTGGCTTACTGGTTTTCGTTCTCCTGATAACATTCTTTGCTTGCATAATCGTGGAGAGGAAACCATAGTTGCCACCGCATTCAAGACCCTTGAGAGGCTGGAGAAAGAGAGTTTCATCGAAAAGACCTTTGATCTCACCGAGCTCTACCAGTCCTTTATGGAACGCGGAGAACGCGCAACAGATAATCCTGAGAAAGTGATGGATGCAGTTCTCAAGGAGAATTTTGATGGAGAAGTGATTGGAGTACCCAGGCGGTTTCCATCAGATTTGTTAATTGCTATCCAAAACTTAGGATGTGAAGTAAAGCCCGTTCCTGATTTGCTCCTGCAAGCCAGAGCAACCAAATCCGAAGAAGAAATCAAAATGATTGAGAAGGCGGGAGAGGCTACTATCTGCGCTCTCTCGAATGTTATTGAGCTGATCAAGAACACTGGAATCGGTGCTAATGACGTTTTGCTAAGCGATGGTGAGCCGCTAACTGTGCGTGATGTAAAACAAGCATTGAACCATAATCTACTTGATATGACTGCAGAGGCGGCTGAAGACTCGATTGTTGCGGTTGGTCAGATGGGCTATGACTGGCATTACCTAGGTGCTCCCGACGATAAAATCAAGGCTAATGTTCCCATTATTATGGATGTCTTTCCTAGACTTAAAATTGAACGATACGTGGCTGACGTCACCCGAACCGTTGTGAAGGGGACTCCCAGCGATAAGGTTCGGGAGATGTTTTATGCTGTCATGGAGGCCGGAGATGCAGTATTGGATGAGATGACTGCAGGTGCCAACATTGATGACGTGAACATGGCATGCTATAACACCCTAAAGGAGCATGGCTTTGGTTCTTCAAGGCTCAATCCTGGCGCAAAGGAAGGAATGACGCATAGTCTTGGCCATGGTATTGGACTAGAGGTCCATGAATATCCAAGCATGTATGTTCGTGATGGCGAATTCAAGGAAGGCCATGTTGTTGCCATAGAGCCAGGAGTCTATTTGATGAATGAAGGTGGAGTTCGCATCGAAAATGACTTTGTGGTGACCAAGGACAAACCTAAAAGAACTACCATGGGCCTAGAAGAGATACTATACTTGTAGAGCGGCTAACCCACACTCAATGCGTAGAATGGACAGACAGAGATGCACATTCCGCATCTCTGGCATCTATCTTCATCAATCCCAAAGAAGTCTTTTTTCTTGTTCACAGTGATTGCATTATATACACATGATTTTTCACAGAGTCCACATAGAGTGCACTTCTCAAGATTGACTTGGGGCTTGCCTCTCAGAGAATGCTTTTCTTTCAGATGAGGAAGTGCCAGTCCAGTCAACTGACTGACAGACTCGTACTGATGTTCTTTGAGCCAATCTGACATCTCACCTGCAATTCTACCATAGACTGTCTGTCCCTCTAGGATAGCAGCTGTGCATACTTGAACAGCAGATGCGCCCGCCATCATGAACTCGATGGAATCTTCTCCAGACGAAACTCCACCAACGGCAATAACCGGAATATCAACAGCACTGGCAATATCTGCAACACATCGCATTGCAATGGGTTTGAGAGCGGCACCACTTAGCCATCCCTCTCCCCCATCGCTGCCTAAGAATGGTTTCCCGGTTTCTATATCAATGCGTAGGCAAGGACCGTATGTGTTGATTGCCACAATCCCGTCAACATGCTTCTCGATTTCCTTTGCAACTGCAACCACATCGACCTTCGGGCTAAGCTTGGCAAAGATTGGGATATCTACGGCATCTTTCAGGGCCTTGGCAATCTCGACATGTCCTCCAACATAATGAGTACTAAATTCGATGGCTTGCACACCTGCATCCTCAATCTTAGGGGCAATCTCAGCAACTTCTTCAGGTGTGTAACCGACGCTAGCTATCACAGGAAGTCCAGAACTCAAAGCTATAGGATACTCCCTTTCTAGCCACTGCGATAACGGAATTTCACTCCACAGTTCTGCATTAAGCAATCCGCGTCGTGATTTCACTCTTCCCCGTCCGAGCGCAGTGATATTGGGATTTGGCACTTCTGCTGGCTTGATACTGACAGTCTTTGCGACTAATCCTCCTGCACCCCCTGTGGCAGCATTAAGCAGGGTCATGCCATCTCGTGCAGCTGGTCCTGCGGCTGTAAGGACTGGGTTTCTTAGTTTCAGGCCTGCTAAGTTGACTTTGAGGTCTGGCATATCTGTTCTTCTTCATGTTTCAGCATATGAATCCTGCCCACAATCAGACTATTGCTGGCCAGCGAGCATCTTTCTCTTTTTGAGGTCCTGAGCGACATAGTCCAACTGGAGTTTATCCAACTTAGACTCCAAGGGGAAACCGGTTTCACGATCACACCCACGGTACTTGTAGTACTCATCAAGCATCTCATCCAAATCAGGAAGTCCACCTTTAGCGGGGCCTGTTGGCATTGGTTCTTTCAACAGACGACGGGGCAGGGTCTCCTGTTGTCGGGTTATTCCTAAGCGATGATTGTACGCTCGTCGAAGATGACTGATTCGCGCTCCTGAACTCTTCACAAACGCTAGGTCTGCCCAGTCATCCATGCCTGTGAGTGGTGGGATGATATTCGCGAACGTTTCATAGTAGTATACGGGTGGCCACATGACGCCATACTTACAGATGACAGCAGAGTCAGTGATTGCATAGAGGTCCTCCATGTCTTTGATTAGTTCGCCCTTGTACTTGGGACTCATTATCTTCAAAATATCATCTGCCTTTTCTTCGCCAAACCGATGTATCGCAATCTCGGGGTATCCCAGTTCTTCAAGGCTGGAGAGGCTGCGAAGGTGGTCAGCACCTCTAACATTAGTGGCGTATGTTAATCCGACTGACTGATGTGCTCGCGGGTCTTGACCAGATGCCTCAAGCCCCTTCGAATGGACAGCGTATTTCCATGCATCTCCACCTATGATTTCCGCCGCTTGTCGAGTTCCTTTTGCCAAAATCTCGCCGAAGCCTTCCTTCTTTGCAATCATCTCGACGAGTTCTACCATTGAGTCGATATTTCCCCAACTCAGATCCAAGCCATTCGTGTCTTCCTTGTCGATGATTCCCTTCTCATAGAGCTCCATAGCAAAGCCAATGGTCTTCCCGCAAGATATGGTGTCCATCCCAAGCAAATCACATCGCTTACCTAGATGGAAGACTGATTCAATATCATCATTCAAGCAGTTGCTGCCGAATGCCATAATCGTTTCGTACTCGGGCCCGCCCACCGGGGTTGTCTTGAACTCACCCTCATTCACCCTGATGATATATTTGCAGCCAACGACACAACCGTGGCAGGCCTCTTGAGCAATGCGATATTCATTTGCAATAATCTCAGGACCAATTTTATCTGCATCTTCAAAATATCCCGTCCAATGATTCTTGGTGGGTAATCGCCCAATCTCATTTATTATCGAAACCAAATCGGTAGTGCCGTATTTTCTTAATGATTCAAGAGAGCTGGCCCAGAGCGGGTCTCTGACTCTCGCCATTTCTTCTTCATTGGCCTTCAAATATGCATCCATATCATGGGCATCGATTCCCATTGATCCGCTGACAGCAATTCCTTTGACATTCTTAGAGCCTAACACCGTTCCAAGACCCGCTCGACCCGCTGCCCTGTAGTAGTCAACAATTATGGCACCATACAGGACACCATTTTCTGCTGCAGGCCCTATCACTGCTGTTTCTATGGATGGGTCTTTGTGTTTCTCTCTAATCATGTCAGTAGTAACATTCGTTTCTCTTCCCCAAAGGTCTGAAGCATCGAGAAGTTCTGCCTTGCCATCCTGAATGAATAGATAGACCGGTTTCTCGGAACGCCCGTTGAATATAACAAAATCAAAGCCTGCATATTTGAGCTCGGGTCCAAAGAATCCACCAGAATGGCTCTCCGCCCATACTCCGGTAAGGGGTCCCTTTGATGCGAACATGAATCTCCCGGATGGGGAGAACATCGATCCTGTCAGAGGTCCTGTTCCAACGACCAATAGGTTATCGGGGGAGAGTGGGTCTGTTGACGGCCCAGTGCGGTCCCAGAGGATTTTTGCTGCTACTCCTGTTCCGCCCAGATAGAGTCTTGCCCATTCTTTTTTCATCTCCTTCTTGTGTATCTTGCCTTTCTCCAAGTCGATATCTAAGTATTCTCCTGCATAGCCCTTGTAAGGAAATGTCACTTCAAATCTCCTCCTGCACAGTCTGCATCTTTGCTACCGGTTCTATCCCTCTCTTTCGGTTCAAGAGCCCGCCTTCAGAGAATTCAACATATTCAATTGCACCATATTCACATGCCTTCATGCATGCTGGATTCCCCTCACAGAGGTCACATTTTGCCGCCTTCTTTGTCACAGGATCTATTGAAATTCCTCCATAGATACAAGCAGTTACACAGCTTCCACAGCCTATGCATATTTCCGGTACCACATAGAGGGTGCCATTGGAATTTGGTCTAATCGCCCCAGTTGGACATGCTTCCTGACAGAGGGGTTCCTCACACTGAAGGCATACCATTGGTAAAATGATACCCTTATTCTCATTCTTGATAACTTTGATTCTCGACCTGCTTGGGTTGAATAGTCGATAATGTTCAACAGAACATGCCAGCTCACAATTTCTGCAGCCTGTGCATTTCTTTACATCGACTGTCAGGATATGTTTCATTTTCTTCCATCCCTCTGCTACTGTCATGGATGCAATCTAGGGCTTTGTAGCGTTGGTACTTTAACTTGTTGTAATCTGCGCTTTAGGGATTGCTCGGTGCTAGCTCTGCCAAAACAGTATATGGGGCAAAAGTATTAGTAGATATTATACTCTGCTGTCATTGCTCAGCAGCAAAGGGCACATGACGAAAAGGTGGGGAGCATTACAGGCGTGAATAATCAAATGACAGAACACTCTGAAAAAGGCCCTCTCAGCATATCAAATCCTAGTCAATTCAAAATGCTGTTTGAACGAATTGGGCTCCCTGTGGTCGAACTGGATAGACATTTCCATCTGATTCACGCCAATGCAGCTGCTCGGAAACTATTGGGCATCGAGGAGCGTGACTTAGACTCAAAGATAAGCGCGACAGACCTAGTTGTTGATGAACAGAGATCACTTGTTGTCCGGGGCCTCGAGAGTTTAGCCGAGGGTGCAGACTCAACCCCTATCACGTTACGAATAAAACGCTCAGATGGCGTAGAGAGCATGGCTGAGGTGTTCAGCGAGGTAATTCTAGAAGAGGGAGAGATTGCAGGTTATCGGACATATGCATTTGACTTAACCAGACGACTGGCACTTGAAGAACGGTTCAAGGAAAAGGAAGATATCTTTCAACTCATCGTAGAAAATGCAAGCTTCACAGGTATCTTGGTTGTTAATGGAGATTACAAGTTTGAATACGTGAATGACAAGCTTTGTGACATGGTAGGATTATCTCGACGAGATCTCCTTGGTCTTGACTTCCGAGAAGTCTTGCATCCTGATAGCGTAAACCTTGTAAGCGACAGATATATTCAGCGACAGAGAGGCGAAAAGGTTCCAAGAGAATATGAGTTTCAGATAATACGTGCTGATGGCGAAGTAAGAGATGTTATGATCAGCAGTAGTATCATACGCAGCAGCGAT
Organism: Candidatus Thorarchaeota archaeon; assembly: GCA_004524445.1. Classification (GTDB taxonomy): domain Archaea; phylum Asgardarchaeota; class Thorarchaeia; order Thorarchaeales; family Thorarchaeaceae; genus TEKIR-14. The sequence continues at coordinate 17,129 of SDNP01000032.1, forward strand.
GAGCGAGTGAAAACAGTCGCCCAGATTCTTGACATAACTGAAGAGAAACAAAGCAAGCATAAACTTGAGGAGAGCGAGCGGCGACACAGAACACTGATAGAAACAATGGACTCTGGCTTGGCTGTAGATGACGAGGAAGGTATGACGGTTCTAGTAAACGAAGCTCTCGCCGATATGCTCGGATATGACTCGGTAGATGAGATGATTGGCATACCTATTACTGAATGGGTTCATGGATGGACAGCAAGGAATGTAACTGAAAAGGCGCAGCTGCGGAAAGCAGGTCAAAAGGAGAATTATGAGCTGAATCTGCAGAGGAAGGATGGCAAGATTGTTCCAACTATTGTACAAGCCTCTCCAATATTCGACCCTGATTCAAATTACATAGGAAGTTTTGCTGTATTCACGGATGTTACTGAACTGAAAAAAGCTGAAGCAGAAGTTCGATTCTTTCTCGACCTTTTGTTGCATGATATTGGAAATCAACTCCAGCTCATCTTGGCAGGAGCAGATATGCTATCTAGAGATGCTGATCAAGACCAAATCTCCAGGTCAAAGCAGTATGTATTGGACGGCGCACGGCGGTGCCTCAATCTTATCACCAATATCCGTCGTACGGAACAGTCCAAGAGCGAACCTCTAGCTGCAGTGGATTTGACTGAGGTGCTTAAAACACAGGTCCGGCTATTCTCAGGACAATATGGGCTTCATCCGACGGTGAAAGGGCTTCCTGATTCGATGCATGTAATTGCTGATAGCGCTCTAGGACACCTATTCTGGAATCTAATGGAAAATAGCATAAAACACAATCCCAGAGATGAGAAGACCCTAGAAATAACTGGTGAGCGAAAGGGAAAGACGTTCGTCGTTAGTTTCACAGACAACGGTCCTGGTCTTGAAGAAGAGAAAAAGCGGTCCCTTCTCGACCCCACAAGACGGTCTGGAGGTGTAGGTCTTCATCTCATCAGGAGAATGATGGACAAATATGGCGGCGCCATTCATCTTGATGACCGAGTTGAAGGTAGCCCAGAAGAGGGTCTGTGTATTAGAATTGAACTTCTAATAGCCAACGAAAAATCATAGACACCAAAATCGTTAATTCGAATCTTCGTTTTTGTTGTATATCCCGGAGAAGATTCAATGTCTAAGTCAGGTTCAATTTTGATTAAAAACGGATATGTATTGACTCTGAATCCCGAACGCAAGATAATCAGGGATGGTGCAGTTTACGTAGAAGGTGCAAACATAGCGGATGTTGACAAGAGTGCAGACCTTTCCAAGTATTCTGCTGACCGAGTCATCGATGCAGGGGGAGGCATTGTCATGCCTGGGCTCATCGATACACACACACACCTTGCTCAAGCTCTCATCAGGGGGTGTGCAGATGATGTTTCTCTTGTTGATTGGCTGAAGAGGTACGTCTGGGTGTTACAGGGTAATTTCACCGAACTAGACGGAAAGGTATCTGCTGAGCTTTGCATGGCTGAGATGATTAAGAGTGGGACCACGTCTTTCATAGAATGCATGATTCACACCAGATATGGCTTCGATGGTATTGCTCGTGCGGTTGATCGCATCGGAATGCGTGCTGCCCTGTCAAAGATAATTATGAACTCTACAGGATACGCCGACAGCCCTGATATCATGTATCCTGGTATGGTTGAAGACGAAGATGCCTGCCTTCGCGAAACTAAAGAGATGCTGCAAAAATGGCATGGAAAAGCCGATGGACGTCTGCAGGTTTGGTATGGACTGAGATCCCTGGGTGCTGTCACTGATGACCTATTCAAAAAGGTCGTACATCTGGCTGACGAACACGACACTCACATGACAATGCATCTCGGTGAAGTGGTCGATGATGTTCGTTATGTAAGGGATAAGGGATATGATAATCTGACCGCCTTCGCAGAAGACATGGGACTACTGGGTTCCAATATGGTCTTTGCACATGGCATCCACTTCGAGGACTCTGAAATTGATCTCTTGGCAAAGACACAGAGCAATATCTCACACTGTCCCGCTAGCAATATGAAGCTAGCATCAGGATTCGCAAAAATACCCCTGATGTTGCAGAAGGGAGTTCCGGTATCATTGGGCTGTGATGGTGGGCCCAGCAACAATACATATGACATGGTATCGGAGATGCGCCTTGCCGCACTCATTCACAAAGCCTACTTCGAGGACCCCTTGGTGGTGCCTGCAGAAAAGGCGATAGAGATGGCAACTATAGGTGGAGCCAGGGCCATGGGCATTGAGGACCACGTTGGCTCTTTAGAGATTGGGAAATTGGCTGACTTAATTATCATCAATATTGACCATACCGGGCTTACTCCACATCCCAATCCGGTCTCAAATCTTGTCTATGCCGGTTCGGGACATTATGTTGACACAGTGATGTGCAACGGAAACCTGTTGATGCTGGACCGGGAACTACTCACTCTAGATGAAAGGAAAGTTAGAAAGCAGGCAAATAAACAGATTGAGGCATTGCTTGACCGTGCAGATATAACTATCGAACCAAAGTGGGATACCCTGTAAGATTAGGTTGACTTGTTCGGTGTCTATTGAACCGACATGAACCACTTACGAATGCTCTCTTCTGGGCACAGCCAGCCTTGAGCTTCCTCATCCCAGAGGCTCTTTGGAAACTCAATGTTTGCAGTTATTGAATGCCCCAGGATGCCCGTCATGACCTCATTGGATAGAAGGTTTATCGACCTTGCAAACCCATATGCGCCAGCTTCCGGGAGGTCTGCTGCCAGTATCAATTTTCCATCTGTGGTGAACTGGACCTGACAATATGGCAATCGTTGCACCCATGAAGCTATGGATTGGCTCAAGTCCAAATGGTGACATATTAGGTAGACACACTCGTTCAGGCCAATATGCCTGAGACTCCAGCGTCGTTCAATCAGACCATTTTCCTTTAGTCTTTTCAGCCGTTCCTGTGCCCTGTTCTGCCCAATGTGCAGCTCTTTCCGTATCGTTCTTACAGATGTATTGCCTTTGAAGACCTGAGCCAAAATTTCCATATCTAGTTGGTCAAGGGTTAGGTCGGTGCGCTTCATCGGTTTCTCGGTTCTTGGAATGATATCTGCTAGGCCATCACTATGGATTCTCACGAGCTCGTGTTTCAATATATCCCACGGAATCTCCCACCTTCCTTGCTTTATGGAGTAGAAATCATAACATCGGGGATATCCTGCAACTGCGGTATCAAATAACTGGACCCTTCTTCCACTTCGTCTAATTATCTTCATGAATTCATCCACTGCTCGCATGCTCTTTTGGTTTTCAGGAACCGTAAGGAGGACCAGCAGGTTCCATTCTCCAGAGAGTATTCTTCTGTAAGAAAGGAAAAATGGACAATCCACGATATAGTCTACAGGGTCAGTGGTGCCTTCATCCTTTCCTATCAACAGAAACACAAAATGAATTCCAACCTTTGAATATGGAACAAAATCCTGTCTGTACAATACATAATTATCTAGCAGTTCGTTTTTCTTTCTTGAAACCCATTTGTATGAAACACCAATATGTTCTGCTAGTTCTCTCATAGTTATGCTTGGCTCTTCCATCAGATGTTCTACCATTTGAATCTCAGTTGCATCAAATTTGCGGCTCCATCTTCTGAAATCCTCAGATATGTGCGTGACATAGTTTTCATCGGTTAGCCGGAGGCCGGATTGCTTCCATTTTAGAAACTGGCGAGTCATATCTTCGAGGCCTCGGTCTCCCTGCAGATATTGAAGCAGTCGGAACATCTCGGCAGGGTAATAATTACGAATTTTTTCAGTATCCCTTCTTCCAACGCACTTATTCCATATGCCAAACCAATCTGACTGCTGTTCTCCCTCAAGATACTGTGCGGCATAGGCATTGGATAGGTCTTCGATACATTGAGAGCACAATCTCTTCCTTCTGAGGACGGTTGCCATGTGAGATCTTGCAACTACGCCATCGAGGGGTACATCATGTCCATCCAATACCAAAACCCCCTTACTGATTCTACCCCCAAACCAAGCGTTTTTCCTTTCCTCTTTATTTGACCGAATTTCTTCCGGCGGTCTTGCTGGTTCTAGTCCAAACCTCTCTTTGAGCTCTTCCCCAACACCCTCCCAAATCACTCTCATGGTTCCAAGGTTGGTCAAATGGAATAAACACCCTGTGTGAGGAATCATATGCAACCTGAAAAGAATTTCCTGAAGGGCGAAAATGAGGTCCCCCCTCCCCTACCGTTTTCGTTCTTATCACGGACAGCGAGAGTACTGTAGTCAACGATGAACAGAGAACTTGACACAAACTCGAGAGGAGAAAGAATTGAGTGACTGCACCAAGTTCTCAACCCAGTAATCTGGTTTCATCTTGAACTCTGTACGCCCTCAGCTAGTACAGTAACGCCACATAACAGATTTAGAGTATATATACTACAGGGCAATCCAGTAGATGTAACGCAAAACCCATTCCACAGCGATTCTAAGGGCACTTTGGCAATTCAGCACCCTATCACCTTGACCAGAATAGTAACGAGTTCTACTTCAGAAAAGCAAAACGGTAAAACTTGTTACTGCTAAGTGATTATTGCCTCGCGCTCGAACAGCTTTGCTCCGATGATCAAAAAGACTATTGTGAATGCTAGGAGATACAAAACGTTTCCAAGCAACGAGAGCGGGGTTCCAACACCCGACAGAACTCCATTAAGGAATATAATTGCATGGGTGAACGGAATCGCAAGCACGAAGATGCCAAAGAGACCTCCATACTGAAGAATACTACCAGTGAACCCAAGGATACCTATAACCATCGTGGGGACCAGAAGGACAAGATTATTGATTGACTCAGCGGTGGCTTGATCTTTAGCAAGGCAAGAGATGACCACCCCAATGCCAATAGCACAGAGAAGCACGAGGAATTGACAAAAGAAAATCAATGGAATCGTAGCAGTGTTGACCGTGTAGACATTGATATAGTAATCAGCTGCACTTTGCGGCAATGGTGCAGCCCGAAAGATAATCGAGAAGTTATAGATCAATATACCCACGACAGTAAATGCGGAGTAAATCATGGTGAGAATGAGTCCCGCCACCAATTTCGATCCCAGAATCTTGATCCGGCTCATGGGTACCACCAGCAATGCTTCCAGTGTATGCCTCTCTCGCTCTCCCGCAAAAGACTTGCTTACATATGGTGCAGGTGCCAAGACTGACGTAATCATGACCAAGAATATTGCAAGCTGGTGACCGTAGGTAGATTCGGGGGCAATGGTATTCCAGCTGACCTGCAAGTCACGAATGATGATTATCTCATTGATTATCTGTTTGGCGAACAAATCAATCCGCTGAGCGGCAGCTGTGGCTCTGAAGTTGCCAGTGTTGACCCAGATTGTGAGTGTGCTCCGGTTACTCGTCTCAAGTTGCTCCGTAAAATTCTCTGGTATGAGCACCCACACAGATACCGATCTGTTTTCCACCAATTCCTCGCCCCTCTCCTTGGTGACGCTTATCAGCGGGTCGATCAGTAGGTCATCTTGGTTCGCTTCAATTGCCGCGTATAGTGTATTTCCCCAATTATCGTCATCTGCGTTGGTGATGTAGACCGTTTCTGGCTCCTCGGTTGTCTGGGCAACAATGAATGAGAGGAATGCACCCTGAAACAGCCATGCAAAGAGTGGGCTAATGATGAATCCCAAGACAAGCCAACGGGACCGCAGAACGCTCTTTATTTCCTTCTTGAGCATCCAGATGGTCTTTTTGCCTGTTCTTCGCCTGTTGCTCTTTGCCACTCTTGATCACCAAGTTCCTACAACTCGAATTTCATAGAGTCCTATAATGATTATGTATCAATCAATAGGATACTCAGGACAGATGCGGGAGAATTTTGTCAGTGACCTTCTCGAATACGTGCGCCAAGCTATTCCCCAATATGCCGTACTTGCGTAGATAATGTTGGATGGTGCCCTTGTTTTTGGCAAATCGCAGCTTCTCCTCTGAGAAATCGCCCTTGAAAAGCAGCTGATGGCGGTTTGCCTTTCCTCTCTGTTTCTTCCATTCTGAATCCGTTATTTTTGCTCTAACCTTCGTGTAAAGTCCAGTGCCCACAATTGGGTAGGGAAAAGAGTATGAGAGATAATCAAGAGGTAGCTTGGATGAGAATCTTAATGTTTCGAGCAGAGAGTTGTCTGTTTCTCCTGGATATCCGAGAATGAAGAAGCCTCCCGTTTCAATACCTGCTTGCTTCGCGGAGTGAATTGCACTGGTTACGCTATCGAGGTTGATTTGTTTGTTCATGACTTCCAGCATTCTCTCATTTCCAGACTCGATTCCAAAGAATACCCGGACACATCCTGCTCTCGCCATCCTCTCTGCCATTTTTGGTGTCAAGGTATCTGCCCGGCTCAGGCACATCCAATCAAGGTTCAATTCAGATGAGACCAGTGTGTCGCATATTTTTTCAACTCGGTCCGGATTAAGTGTGAAACAATCGTCTTGGAAAAAGACCCTGTCATATCCGAGTTCCTCTATCTGTTTCATCTCTTCGACCACAGATTGAGCAGAGTACTCACGATAGCTTCTTCCATACACTGGATTGCTACAGAAATCACAGGCATATGGGCATCCACGAGTTGACATCATGCTTGTCGCCGTGTATTCATGATATCTATTCCAGTACTCTTTGTACTTCTCATTAGGAAACAGGTCCCTTGCAGGATGCGGTATCGTATCAAGTTCTGCAATATATGGGCGTGAGTCGTTGACGATAATGTTGCCGCTTTTATCTCTGTATGCAATACCCTTGATGTTATACCAATCTTTGTTCCCTTGTATCCTCTCTACCAGTTCAAGGAATGTTTCCTCCCCCTCATGCCGAACCACTATATCGAAGATGTCAAGGAAACTCTCCGGTGTTATTGAAGGAAGCGGCCCTCCTGCAACAATCAATGGAACTTCGTTTCTTATGCTTCGAGCAATCCGTATTGCATGATGGTTCATGGTGACCATCGAGTAGATTCCAACGACGTCAGGTTTGGCTCTTTTAATGACTTCTACGGCATCCCCGGGTTGGGAAAATGTACAGTCAAGAAGCTGTGGCTCTATGCCAATTCCCCTCAGAACTGAGGCCAAGTATCCGAGACCCAAGGGGGGATAGCGGAAAATCGATCTATCTAACTCCTCGTTGAAATAGGGATAAACAAGCACCACTCTCATTTCTCTGCACCATTCATCTCGGATACCGGACCGATTTTCACCAGATACTTTATGCTCTTGGTGCTGGGTGGAAGCGAGAGAATAACTCCGCTCCAGCTTATGATGTCATCAATTATCTCTCTGCCTCTGAATGCACGCACTCCGTCTGGTATACTCACTTTAAAAAACAGATTCGCTGCTGGGGAATAGAATGTTGCCTCTCTTCCTTCTATTTTGTCCCAGCCGGATATCTCATCCCGCCTCAGGCGAACCCCTGTATCATCTCGATATGCATCAAATAGAATTCCTCCCATCTCATTGGAGAGAAAAATCTCTTGTAATCCCTCTCTATCAATTCCCTCTAAATTCATGGAGACTAAAATATCCTGTTTCTCATTCTCGAATTCATAGTCAACGGTTATGGTTCCTTTAGACTTGACCCTATAGAATGCCGGGGGACGACCCTCAACATTCACCCCTGTACTTCCTGCTATCCTACCGCTCAGCTCTATGAGCCGTCTACCCAAAGCTGTTTTGTAAGTACGATTGTACAGCCTCTGGTAGACCCAAGAGAAGGTCTCTGGTCTAGATGAAGCCTTCTTTTGATGCCTATCAATGAGATTCAAGTCGAATTTTTTCCATGCCCTCTGCGAGGTGATTTTGCCCTCTTCAGAGGTTGTTGCTGTTCCCGGAAAATAGAAATCTCGACGATATTTCAGTAGAGGGACACCTATACCAATTCCCTCTTCACACAGATCAGCACTGCCTTGTTTTCTGCTTGGAACTACTCCCTTTTGAATTGGTGCGGCCTTCCCACATTGAGGTTTGGGGTCCTTACTTAGATATAGTCCTAAACGGTTATCCCCTGAAGAATTCATTAGCAGCTAAAAGAGGCCAGCAGCCTATTTTAGGATTGGCAAACGTAGGTTATATCTTGGATGGAAAAGGAAGCATCCTCTAGAGCTTGATTTATTCTGATGCAGTTCATGCTGCCTCCTGTACCAGCAATGAGCCACGCGAGAAGACGCTTCATCGAAATTTAGCAGTCAGAGAAACCAGACCATGGTGTACAAACAATTCGTGGACAGATTGCGTCTCTCACTCTCCATATACTCCCTCGCCCGTGACGAGCCCTGTAAAGACCTCTTCCAGGTTTGCAGCCCTGAATTTATCTTCAAGCTGTGATGGCTTCCCAGTTGCCACTAGCTCTCCTTTGTTAAGAATACCAACTCTATCACAGAGCTCCGAGACCTCATTCAGATCATGTGTTGTCAGGATGATGGTTCTATTCTCCTCCGAGCTAAGTCGTTTCAAGACGTTCCTCACTACTCTTGCCCCGATTGTATCTACGCCAGTCGTAGGTTCATCCAAAAAGACCACTTCTGGTTCGATAATCAGGGCTCGTGCAACAAGCACCTTTCTCTTCATCCCGCCGCTGAATCCCTTGACAAGATGGTCCTCTCTATCCTTTAGGTCAACTATCTCCAGTAATCTGTCCGCTCGCTTATTGAGCTCCTCCTCCTCGATACCGTAGAGCCCACCATAGAAGACCAGATTTTCTCGGGCGGTCAATAGCTCATAGATGCCTGCCTCTTGTGGAAGTAGGGCCGCTCTCTGACGGATGTACTGTTTTTCCTTTTCAACATCCTTACCGAGAACATAGGCCTTGCCTTTGGTTGGAGTGAGAAGTCCTAACAATATTCGGATCAGAGTTGTCTTGCCTGCACCATTGGGGCCCAAGAGTCCAAAGACCTCTCCCCTACCGATCTCTAGGTTGACGTCATTAAGGGCTGTGACCTCCTGTTTCTTTCCCTCCTCAAAGATTTTTGTCAGGCTCTCAGTCCTAATAATGGGTCCTTCACTCATCTTTGTTGACCTCATGTCTTTCGAAATTCTTTCTATTGCAGGTGTTCGATTTTTGGGAACGGTGGTTCCTTCTTGATCTCCTTCAGCAATTCATAGGCATCATCAATGTCATCGTCGCTACCTTCAATGAATAGCGAGATTGAGCCCTCGGCACCGTTCACTCCACCTGCTGCAATGGGAATTGCCTCTACATCAAAGAGAACATTTAGAGCATGAATCTCGGTGAAAGGAAAGCCCTGAGGAATAGCAATTGCACCTACAGGTGTACCAATGGCGAGGTCCCAGTCATCCTTTCCAAATCCTCCACTGAACTCGTCATATAACACAGGTATGCACTTTTCGAGCCCGCTGGGCATGATGACTGTGATATTCTTTGAAGCAGCTGCTCCTAGAAAGGATCCGACGGTTCCCCCAGTCTCACTGGCAAGAAGCACGATAGGAACCATATCGGCATCAAAGGCATTGGCACTCTTGATGATGACATCGCCCTCTCCCATATCAGCAAGGACATCCTTGACCTTCTTCTTTTCAAGATACTCTCCTTTGTAGAAGATGGCATCATATGCGCGGCTGTCAGCTTCAGTAATCCACAATCCTTCGGATACCGTAACCCCCGCAATATGCTTGGTCTTATCATAATCTGGTATCAGTTCCTCGACAAGATAACTAGACGTTGTTCCAAGAGTCACGCACAAGTATCCATTATCCAAGGCATATTGTATCTCTTCAGTCGCAAGCAACCCTTTCGCGATAAGGCGTTTGCTCTGAGATGGTGTCAAAGTCACTAGGAGTTTCTTCATTGTCTATCAGTCCACATACGAATTGAATATATCCTGCAATTTTACTCTGTCGAAGCGACATCATCCTGAAATGCTTCAATCGTTTTTTCTACGATTCTTCTTGAGCTCTCTCTGATTTGGTCGTAATACTCCTCGATATCGAATTTGTCTATATCCAGGTTGTCCGATACTTCTGAATCTTGTCGAATGAGTTCGAGCAGGTCCTTGTCCTCTTTTCTTGACTGTTCTACAAGTTCTCTCAATCGTGCATGTGCCTTTGGGCGCTCAAGTCCTGCCCTTGTCAGCTTGGTGATGATGTACTCACTCAGAACCATCTCCTTTGAAACATTCAAGTTCTTTTCAATGGCATTCCTATCAAGCTCAAGCCCCTCTATCACCCTCCTCATCTCGCGTACCAGATAGTCCGTAAGAATGAACGCTTGGGGAATGACAAAACGCTCCGTTGAGGAATGACTGATATCTCGCTCCTCCCAGCTGACCACATTCTCCAGTGCGGGAGCTGCCAGGCTTCTTACCACTCGTGCAAGTCCTGAGATTTTTTCACAGATCACAGGATTCCTCTTATGAGGCATGGCAGACGAGCCAACTTGTTCGCCATGTTTGAACGGTTCATACATCTCTCCAATCTCAGTTCGCTGGAGATTTCTAATATCCGTTGCAATCTTGTCAAGGGAAGCGGCTAGATTCGCCAGGCAAAGTACCGCTTCTGCATGACGGTCTCTCTGGGTAATTTGAGTCGTTGCATTGGGCACCTGAAGACCGAGTTCTGTCAGAACCATCTCCTGCAGTTTTATTCCATCTGGGCCCAGGGCTGAGTGGCTCCCAGTAGCCCCTGCAATCTTGCCAACAACAACCCTGTTTCTTGCCTCTATCAAGCGTTGCCTGTGTCTTCGAATTTCATCAAGCCAAACAGCAAATCTTAGTCCGTAGGTGATTGGAACTGCATGCTGACCGTGGGACCGACCAATAGCAATCAGGTCCTTGAACTCAACGGCTCTGCTAGCCAGGTCTTCGCATAATGCATCTATCTGCTGCAGAAAAACATGATACGCATAATGCATCTGCATACCTAGAGCTGTGTCCTTTATGTCGTTGCTCGTGAGCCCAAAATGCACCCATCGAGCACCTGCCCCTTCACACTGCTCGGCTATTGCCTCGTATAAAGCGGCCACATCGTGCCTAGTCTTTGCCTCAATCTCCATTGTGCGTGACAGTGTCACCTTTTCGGGCACTGCAACCATATAGATTTCTTCTGCTGCATCCGCTGGAATTATGCCAAGCTCCGCCTGTTTCTGCGCAATAGTCGCTTCTATTTGGAGCCAGAGACCATGACGACATTTCTCCTCGAAAATCTGAATCATCTCTTCATTTCCATATCTTCCATAATCTATCGGGTTGACAGGCACGACTTCACACCTATCTCTTTGCAGTACTTCACACTCTGATATGGTTTACCTATTTGCCAGTAAGCTGACTTATGAGAAAGGCTAATACGTGAGCCTTGCATTTGATGGTGTGGTGGCAATGAGTTCGGGGCTAGAACACGGCTATAGGCCTGGTGAAATTCAGAAGATCTTGAATGATGCCCAGAGCATACTTGAAACCGATTTTACTGAAGTCAGAGCCCTTTCCAGCAATCTCGAGGTCATCGGAACTGCATATAGAAATCCTGAGCCCCAAGACAAGACCGCAGCTCGTATCTCGGTGGTACGCCTTGGTTGTCAAGAGGTGCCTCTCACGCCTCCTGACCAGTTTACGCTGTCCACAGAGGAGTTACTCAGCAACATCTGTTCCGCCAGCGAGAATGTCGATTTGATGCTGGTTTCCTTCATGGATCCCGAAACTTTTGGCCAGGGTCGCAGTATAGTTGAAGAGATACCCGGGCGAGTAGAATGCCCCGTGATTAATCTCCGAGATGATATCTACGCCCCACAGGCGGCACTGAGCAATTTGCTTGGTATACAAAGCCGTCTGGGGCCACTCGCGGGCAAGCGAATTGCAATCTCTTGGGGGTTCGGTTCTGTCTTTCCACTACCAACTGTACCTCACAGCATGATAGCTGCAGCATCCCAATTAGGCGCAAAAATAAGAGTCGTGGCTCCAAAGGACTTTGGTTTGCTACGTCGTGTCATTCGGGAAGCTGAGGAAAGCGCTCCCGATGATGTTTCCATTGAGGAAACCGACCAATTTGAGGGTGCCTTCGACGATGTCGATGTCATCTATGCCCTGAACTGGTGTCGCCTAAGTGATTTCCAACATCCTGAACGAAATACCGAGTATGCCAGTGAATACCGTGACTGGTTCTTTACAACTGATAATACCCCTGAAAATGGGTTATTCCTCACTCAGGCTCCCGCTCAAACAGAGTTGCTAGCAAGCCAGAAACTATTATCGAGCGAGCGAAATATGACGCAAGACTGGCTAAAACGCCGTGTGGTAACTCTTGCTGCATCAATGGCATATCTCGCCCCATCACTAACGAACCCTCCTATGCGTCATCTCATTTAGTACTTTCCGAGAGCTTTTATCAAGAGATGCCATTGAAAGCTTGTTATGTGGGACCGATTGCGACCTCAGGCTAGAGGTGTGTGGGAAAATCCGGAAGTGCTAAGTCGGCTGTCACGCTATCGTGACATAATTGACAAGAAGCGATGGGCCAAATATATACTGGCAAAAGAAGTTCCCTGCGAGAAGAGCTTAGACCAACCATTGAATGACTTGTGGTCACTTCATGAGGAGGCTTCCAAGAATTTCTGGGACTATCTGGAATCGGTTGACTCAGGCGAGGAACGTGAAGATCAGTCGCCCTCTACTAGCTTCTTGGACTTGAAATCGGAGATTGCAAATCGGATTCTACAATCATGCCATTTCTGCGAGCGTAGATGCGGAGCTGATAGAACAAAGGATGAACTGGGATGGTGCAAACTGACATCAGAATCACGAGTTTCATCAGCTTTCCTACATACAGGTGAGGAGGCTCCGCTCGTTCCGAGTGGGACCATCTTCTTTGCATCATGCTGTTTTGGCTGTGTCTTCTGCCAGAACTACGACATCTCAACGAATCCCAATTCGGGCGACGTTGTGAATCCAAAGGAGCTCGCAGGTATTGCAGAGGGACTTGTAAGACGGGGCGCTCTGAATATCAACTATGTGGGCGGAGATCCTATCCCCAACACTCACACAATCGTTTCATCTCTCAAACATCAGACAGCTAACATCACCCAACTCTGGAATTCGAATCTATACTGCTCTCTTGAAACAATGAAGCTGCTCACCGAGATTTTTGATGTGTGGCTTCCAGATTTCAAATATGGAGATGATGAATGTGCAAAACGGCTCTCCGGAGTGACCAACTACTTCGAAGTCGTTTCTCGCAACCATCTCATGGCCTATAAGTCGGGGGAGGTAATAATCCGACACTTGGTCATGCCCAATCACATTGAATGCTGCAGTATACCCATTCTCGAATGGGTGGCCGAGAATATGCCTAACTGCATGGTGAATATCATGGGTCAATATAGGCCAACCCACAAAGTGCGACGGGGGAGTGACAGATTCAAGGACATCCAGAGATCTGTAAACAACACCGAGATGCAACGTGTACAAACAAAGGCTGATGAGCTGGATATTCTCTGGAGACCAGTCAGCTAGAATTCACTCTAACCGCATAGATATTCCGGTTTAAGTCTGCTTCTATTATGATTCATCTGTCATGCTGGATAGCAATTTGACATATGAAAAATCAACAATCTCAGCATATCAAGAAAAAATAGAAGAGAAAGAAGCGCGAAAAAATCCGCGCCTCTGGTACTATACTATCGACGTCTTATAATCACTATCAATAGAATAACGAATATGGCAGCCACACCGACCAGTGCTAGCAATATTGGGAGTGATAGTCCGCCTGGAATGACATCGGTGGGAGTCGTAGTGGTATCCGTGTCATCGGTTGTTGTAGTAGTTGTGGTTTCCTCAAGAACCGTGAGGATAACGGTATCAGTTGCAGAATTACCGCTCTCATCCTCAACTACCAATGTTAGATTATAAGTGCCTGCTTCAAGCCCATCCACATTAACCCAAATCTCGTTTCCACTGGACCAAGCACCTGTTTCATTAGAGGTACCATTGATGAAAAGCTCCCATGTTCCTGGGTCGAGATCAGTGGCAGTCCAATTAACAAGATTGCCAGTCTCTCCTTCAGTGTATTCAAGGTCTGGCGGTGAACTCAGCACTGGTGCCGTAGTATCTTCGACTACCACAGTAACCGTATCGGAGGAAGTTTCACCATAGGCATCTGTCAGGGTCAAAGTGAAAACGTATGAGCCCACTTCGTAGCCATCAAGGGAGTATGATATGGCTCCTCCGTCCCAATTTCCACTATCAACACTCACAGCGTCTTCTTCAATGACGTAGCTATCCGGTCTATAGCTGAACGGGTTCCAGGTGATATCTACGCCTGTTGTACCTAATTCCATGACAATGTCCGAGGGCTCATCGATAAATGGTCGGTACATGAGTGCCAACTCATTTATCCACACCTCAAGTCTGTCCTCATAGGTGGAATCATCTGTATCCGCACTGTATTGGCTGGTCAGATAGGAGTTGTATAACGTCTTACCGTCATTTCTGAGAACAAGTGTTGCCTTGCCATCCTCAGGCGCAGCAGTGATTCCAGCCAATGCGGTGGCATTGTCGAAAACCTGTAGCAAGTCTCCTGTACTGCCATAATCCCTCGGTCCGCTATAATTGGAAGCTCCATATTCCAAAGGAATATTGAAGACGGGGTGATCAAAATCCCACATATATACGGGCGTTGGGTCTACAAGGTCTCCCGTGTAGTTGATTCCTAGCTTCGGATAAAGGCTGTGATCAGGAGTGGCCGTCATAGAATACCAGTTCATGAGGAACCTGCCGCCACTATCAACATACCACTCGAAGTCGTCAAGATAATCTGCAGTGAAACCCCATGGTGCATCGATTACGACCAGCTTCCATGTCTGCTCGTAGAGTGAGCGGTTGAAGTACGACATCGTATGATAGATCATATAGGGGATACCAAGCTCGTTTGCTGCAAGTGCTACCGAGCTTTCAAGGGCATGAATACTCCTCCCAGTGGCAAACTGCTCTGCATTAGGGTCATTCGTGAAAATCAGAACCTGTGCATCATCAGATGCAAGCCAGTTAATCACATTAAATGTGAACTTGCGATTGCTTGCGTCATCAATATTGTTATCATCTGCGAAGTTGATGTCTGAAACCAACATGATGCGGCCGCTGCTGTGAATATCCACGCCAGCGTATGTATCTCCTGCTTCCCACCAAACCGATACGGCATCGTCACTGACATTGACAAAGCCTGAAGCACCAACATCCAGAGATGTACAGTCTTCCACAGTTGGATGAGTACCATGGCCAGTAATAATGCCGTCTCCATCACCAGTCTCGAAGATAGAAACATCGTATGGTGACAGGAGATGGTTCAGGTTCTGATTATATTCAATCAAAATGCTGGCCCATCTATCACCGAATGCGTAAAGTCCTCCTCCGGAGCTGGTCCAGGATTGGACAGCAGAGACCTCTGCAGCCGTATAATTCAACATTGGAAGCACAGTTATCAGGACATCGAAAGGTTCTAGTCGACTCAACGTGAGATTGCCATCGGGGGATGGATAGAGTTTGTCGAACGTAAGCCCTCTGCTTACGATGTCATCTCTTAGCTCTTCGTATCTTCCATAGGTATTAGCATAACTATCCCACGGGTCTACTGAGTAGTATGGCTTGTGAGAATAATCAAAAGCGACTCGCCCCTTAGGACGTGGAGACATCCATTCTACAGCATCAACTATCATGTCATCAAAATCAGTTGAATAA